>DJXE01000158.1:12350-17893 GCA_002449595.1 Lachnospiraceae bacterium UBA7012 | reverse complement strand
TTGAACTGAAATACGGATGCAACCCGAACCAGAAACCCTCCAGGATCTTTATGGAGAACGGCAAGGACCTTCCCATCACGGTGCTGAACGGCAGGCCCGGCTACATCAATCTGCTGGACGGCTTCAACGGCTGGCAGCTCGTGCGCGAACTGAAGAGGGCGACGGGGCTTCCGTCCGCGACTTCCTTCAAGCACGTGTCCCCCGCCGGCGCGGCGATCGGCCTTCCGCTGACGGACGTCGAGCGGAAGATCTACTGGGTCGACGACACGGATGAGCTGACGCCTCTCGCGAGCGCGTATGCCCGTGCCCGCGGCGCGGACCGCATGAGCTCCTTCGGCGATTTCATCTCGCTCTCCGACGTCTGCGACGCCGCGACCGCGAAGCTGATCGCGCGCGAGGTGTCCGACGGCGTGATCGCGCCCGGATATGACAAGGAGGCGCTGGAGATCCTTTCCGCGAAGAAAAAAGGTGGCTACGCGGTCATCCAGATCGATCCGTCCTATGAGCCCGAGGAGATCGAGCGCAAGCAGGTCTTCGGCGTGACGTTCGAGCAGGGCAGGAACGAGCTCGTGATCGACGATGCGCTTTTCGCAAACATCGTGACAAAGAATAAGGATCTGCCGAAAGAAGCGAGGGACGATCTCGCGATCTCCCTGATCACGCTGAAGTACACGCAGTCGAACTCCGTCTGCTTCGTGAAGGGCGGCCAGGCGATCGGCATCGGCGCCGGGCAGCAGTCGCGCATCCACTGCACGCGGCTCGCGGGCAGCAAGGCGGACAACTGGTACCTTCGGCAGTCGCCGCAGGTGCTGGAGCTTCCTTTCAGAAGCGACATCCGGCGCGCGGACAGGGACAACGCGATCGACCTCTACATGGGTGAGGATTACATGGACGTCCTCGCGGACGGCCGCTGGGAGAACATCTTCACCGTGAAGCCGAACGTCTTCACGGCGGAAGAGAAGAGAGCATGGCTGGACGGCAACACCGGCGTCTCGCTCGGCTCCGATGCGTTCTTCCCGTTTGGCGACAACATCGAGCGCGCGTTCCGCAGCGGCGTGAAATACGTGGCGCAGCCCGGCGGCTCCGTCCGGGACGACAACGTGATCGAGGCGTGCGATGCGCACGATATGGTCATGTGCTTCACGGGGATCAGACTTTTCCATCACTGAGGTGCGCGCAGCAATGAGGCATGCGCGGACAAGATGGCCGAAGGCATCGTGAGCCCGCTCACGAATGCCTGACAGACAGATTGGACGCATACGGCGAATGCCGCGACAGTTCGTGAGCGCGAAGCGTTCACGAACCTGTCGGCATGACTCGTGCCATAGCGATAATAATTATCAGAAAGAGTATGTATTCATGAGGATCGGAACCGGATACGACGTCCACCGGCTCGCGGAGGGGCGCAGGCTCATCATCGGCGGCGTGGACATTCCATATGAAAAGGGGCTGCTCGGGCACTCCGACGCCGACGTCCTGCTGCACGCGATCTCGGACGCGCTGCTCGGTGCGGCGGCGCTCGGGGACATCGGGCTGCACTTCCCGGACAGCGACCCGGCCTACAAAGGCGCGGATTCGCTGCAGCTGCTCGCCCGCGTGGGGGAGCTCCTCAGAGAGCATTTTTATCTGATCAGCAACATTGACGCGACGGTCATCGCGCAGGCGCCGAAGATGCGGCCGCACATCGACGCGATGAGAAACAACATCGCGTCGGCGCTGCAGATCGACGTGAGCCAGGTCAGCGTCAAGGCAACGACAGAGGAAGGGCTCGGATTCACGGGCAGCGGAGAGGGGATCGCCGCGCAGGCGGTCGCCCTGATCGAATCGCCGCTGGACCTGAGTGCGGCGACGGCAATGACCTCCTCCGATGCAGCCGGCAGAAGCTGCGGAAACTGCGGCGGCTGTCCGATGCGGCAGGGATAAGCAGTTCCGCGCAAAGGCACAGACGGATTCCGCGCGGCTTCACGGACCGGAAACCGCTTGCATCCGCGCAGGCTGGGCGATAAACTGGTCTGGATACACTAAATCACAAACAAAGGAGTACAGGGCACTATGAAGATCTACAACACCATGTCCAAACGAAAAGAGGAATTCGTTCCCCTGACACCGGGCGAGGTGAAGATGTACGTCTGCGGACCGACCGTATACAATCTGATCCACATCGGCAATGCGAGACCCATGATCGTGTTCGATACGGTCCGCCGCTACTTTGAGTACAAGGGATACCGCGTCAATTACGTCTCCAACTTCACGGACGTCGACGACAAGATCATCAAGGCGGCGCAGGAAGAGGGCGTCAGCTGCGAGACGATCACAGAGCGGTACATCGCCGAGTGCAAGAAGGACATGGCGTCCCTGAACGTGCGTCCCGCGACGACGCATCCCCAGGCAACCAAAGAGATCGACGGAATGATCGAGATGATCAAGAAGCTGATCGACAAGGGACACGCCTACGTCGCGAAGGATGGCACAGTTTACTTCCGGACGGAGAGCTTCCGCGACTACGGCAAGCTTTCCCATAAGAACCTGGACGACCTGCAGAGCGGCTTCCGCTCGCTCCTCGTCTCCGGCGAGGACCAGAAGGAAGATCCGATGGACTTCGTCCTCTGGAAGCCGAAGAAGGAAGGGGAGCCTTACTGGGAGTCCCCCTGGTGTCAGGGCCGTCCCGGCTGGCATATCGAGTGCTCCGTGATGAGCCAGAAGTATCTCGGCGACACGATCGACATCCACGCGGGCGGCGAGGACCTGATCTTCCCGCACCACGAGAACGAGATCGCGCAGTCCGAGTGCGCGCACGACAAGACCTTTGCCAACTACTGGATGCACAACGCGTTCCTGAACATCGACAACCACAAGATGAGCAAGTCCCTGGGCAACTTCCGCACCGTCCGCGACGTCGTGACGGAGAACGACCCGCAGGTCGTGCGGTTCTTCATGCTCTCGGCGCACTACAGGAACCCGCTGAACTTCAGCAAAGATCTTCTTGATCTTGCGAAAAACTCTTACGACCGCATCGTGAACTGCGCCTCCAACCTGCGTTTCCTGATGCAGGGAAAGGATACGGCGGACACCACCCTTGCGGCGGGCGAGGAAGAACTGCTGAAAGAAGCCGAAAAGTTCCGCACGGAATTCGAGAAGGCGATGGACGACGACTTCAATACCGCGGACGCGATCTCCGCGATCTTCGAGCTCGTCAAGTGGATCAACATCAACGCTTCCGCGGACAATTCGGGAGCTTATCTTGAGAAGCTTCACGCAGAGCTTGCAGAGCTCTCCGACGTGCTCGGCCTGATCGTGGACCGGGAGGAAGATCTCGGCGGCAATGAGGCGAAGGAGATCGAGGCCCTCATCGAGGAGAGACAGGCCGCCCGCAAGGCGCGAGACTTCGCGAAGGCGGACGCGATCCGGGATTCCCTGAAGGAGCGCGGCATCATTCTCGAGGACACGAAGGAAGGCGTCAAGTGGCACAAAGCCTGAATGATCTGATACTGGAACAGTTTCCAACGGAGAAAAAGACAGAGCCGGGGCAGTATTCACCTTTGGCTCTGGCTTTTTTGGGAGATGCGGTCTTTTCGCTCATCATCCGCACGGTGGTCCTCTCGCAGGGCAGCCGGCAGGCGGAAAAGCTGCACAACGAGACGAACCGGATCGTGCGCGCCTCCATGCAGGCGAAGCTCATCGACGCGATGCAGCCGTTCCTGACTGACGAGGAAGCCGCGATCTACCGGCGGGGAAGAAACGCGAACCCGCACCACAAGGCGCACAGCGCGACGGAAGAGGACTACCGGAAGGCGACGGCGCTGGAGACGCTCTGCGGCTATCTCTACCTGAAGGGAGAGACGGCGCGGTTCCTGCAGCTGCTGCGGCAGGCAGAGGATGCTCTGGAAGAGGAGAGTAATTAAAAATGGCGGATATTGAAGGAAGAAATGCTGTGATCGAGGCCTTCCGCGCGGGAAGGACCATCGACAGGCTGTATATCCTGGACGGATGTAAAGACGGGCCGGTCATGACGATCAAGAGGGAGGCGGCGAAGGCGGGAACGCCGATCAAATACGTCTCCCGACAGCGGCTCGACCAGATGTCGGAGACGGGGCGCCACCAGGGCGTGATCGCGAGCACGGCGGAGTACGCCTACGCGGAGGTCGACGACCTCTTCGCGGCGGCTAAGGAGAAGGGGCAGCAGCCGTTCTTCTTCCTGCTGGACGGGATCGAGGATCCCCACAACCTCGGCGCGATCATCCGCACCGCCAACATGGCGGGCGCGCACGGCGTCATCATCCCGAAGGACAGGGCGGTCGGCCTCACGGCGACCGCGGCCAAGGCGTCCGCAGGCGCGCTGAACTACACGAAGGTCGCGCGCGTGACGAATCTCGTCCGCACGATCGAGGACCTGCAGAAGAAGGGAATCTGGACCGTCTGTGCGGACATGGACGGCACCACGATGACGAAGCTCGACCTGCGGGGTCCGATCTGCCTCGTGATCGGAAGCGAGGGCAGCGGCGTGTCCAGGCTGGTCCGCGAGAAGTGCGACCTCATCGCCTCGATCCCCTGTCTCGGCGACATCGACTCGCTGAACGCCTCCGTCGCGGCCGGCGTTTTAGCTTACGAGATCGTCAGGCAGCGAATGAGCTGAATCCGCGAGGATGCTTCTGCGAGGAGCACTCCGGATAAGACCGGCATAATGCGCGGTGAATCTGCCAAAACAGCACCGGAATATGAGCGGGAGTATTGATGGAGAGACACAAGAGGGATGGCGGCGATGTTTTTCTTACCGATGAGGAGCTTCTTGCGCTCATTCGGGAGGGAGACGCCGCAGCGATGGACGTCCTGATGGACCGGTATAAGGAACTCGCGAGGAGCAAGGCAGGGTCCATGTTCATTCTCGGCGGGGACAGGGACGACCTGATCCAGGAGGGCATGATCGGCCTCTTCAAGGCGATCCGCGACTATGATCCCGCCAGGGAGGCTTCGTTCCCGACGTTTGCGGCCCTGTGCGTGAGCCGGCAGATCTACACGGCGGTCCAGGCGGACGGCCGGAGCAAGCACCTGCCGCTCAATATGGCAGTGTCGCTGGACGCCGCGGCGGGCAGCCGGGACGGCGCGGACGGCAGCAAGGTCAGGCAGGCGCTCGGCGAGATGATCTCCGCCCCGGACAATGACAACCCGGAGCAGCGCGTCATCGACCGCGAGAGCGTGCGCCTCATGTTCGACCGGATCGAGCAGAACTTAAGCCCGATGGAGCAGGAAGTCCTCGGACTTTACCTCACCGGCATGGATTACCGGGAGATCGCGGCGGTTCTCGCCCGCTCCCCGAAATCGATCGACAACGCGCTGCAGCGCATTCGCAGGAAGCTGAAGTGACGCAAGATCCAACTTGAATCAATTTGCGGAAAGCTGGTCATTGACAAAGCAAAATTCTGTGTGATATTATCATGAAGCTGTATCGTTGCGCGGGCCGATGAAGATCGGAGATCCGCAAGGGCGGTATAACGTGCTGGCATAGCACAGTCGGTAGTGCGTCGCATTGGTAGTGCGGAGGTCAC
>DJXE01000158.1:0-12280 GCA_002449595.1 Lachnospiraceae bacterium UBA7012 | reverse complement strand
GGAGGTCACGGGTCCGATTCCCGTTGCCAGCTGAAAAAAAGAGCTGCGAAGGCAGCTCTTTTTCTATGCTCTGATCACGGCGTCACCGGCTCCTCGGGAGCAGGCTCGTCCGGGACAGGCGTGTCCGGAACGTAGGGATCATCGCCGCCGGACTCGCCGCTGCCCTGGCCGCCGGGGATCAGGTCCCGGAGCTCGGTGAGCTGGACGCTGATGTCCGCGAGCTGCCGGCGCAGCTGGGAGAACTCCTCGCTCTGCTGTGCTGTCTGGCCGCTGATGAGGGACTCCGTCTGCTGCGACTGGGCGCTCGAGAGGCTCTCCATCGCGGCGTTCTGTTCCTGCAGCGCGAGCTGCAGTTCTCCATTTCCTGTTTCTGTCTTTTCCAGCAGATCGGCCACCTGGTCTTCGAGTTCCTGCGTCCTTCCGGTGAGAGCACTCACGGTGTCCTGCAGGGCGTAGAGGTCGCCGCCTAAGCCGTCGAGGCTGCCCTGCATGCCGCTCAGGCTCCCGCTCACGCCTCCGATACTGCTGCTGAGTTCGCTGATGCTGCCGGACGCCGCAGCCTGCTGCTGCGAGAGCGCCTCGATGCCGGCGGAGACCGCCGCGCTGCTCTGGCTCACCGAGGCCGCGATCTCCCGGCTCTGGCCGAGGAAGGAACTCTCGCTCGCCGAAAGACTGCTCTGAAGCTGCCTGCCGAGCTCGTCGTTTGAGCTCTTCAGGAGAGAGGCGAGGTCGTCATAGTTCTTCGTCCCGTCCGCGCTGAGGTCGGAGGAGAGAGAAGAGACGTCGTTGTGCACGCGGTCGATCGCCGTGAGAAGATCGCTCCTGTCCCCGGAGATCCGGTCCAGCTGCTCCTGCAGCGCCGTGAGGCGCGCGGCGATCTCCGCGTCCGTCAGGCCGCTGTCCGGCGCGCGGAGGCTCTCCACGGACTCCCTCGTCTGCGCGAGCTCGTCCAGGAGGGAGGAGAGCCTGTCTGCGACGTCGGTGTCCTCGACCGGGTTCTCGTCCCGGTATTCCGTGAGATCCGTCTCGAACGCGGAGAGCGTCTCCTGCATCCGGGCGAGTTCTTCCTCCGAGAGCGCCGCATTCGCGGCTAACCCTGCGCTGCCCGCGGCCTCCTGCCCGGGGCCGGCATTCCCCTGAGACCCTTCACTTCCCGTACTGCCGTAGTGGCCTGACGCTGTGCCTTCCGGTATGAACTCGTTCAACTGCCTGAGATAGGAGTCGATCGCGTCGAGTCTGCGGTCCATGTCCTCTGCGCGCGCCTCGCTCTCCGCGAGGATCCGCTGCTCTGCCCGCGTTCCCTTCGTGTAGACCGGGACGAAGTAGAGCAGGACGAGGAGGGCGCAGAACGCGATGCTGAGCCCTGCAGTGAGCGCGGTGAGAAAAGCCTTGTGCCGCCGCAGGAATGCGGCGGGATGCATGCTTTTCCCGAAGAGGCGCTTCTTTCCGGAAGAAGCCCCCGCGGAGCCTTCGCTCTCCAGCTCGCGGAGAAAGAGGTCGATCTCGTCCTCGGTGTCAAGAAACTGGTCATTCTGCGGCTGCGGCTGCGCCTCGCGGACAGCGGACCCCCGCAGGAAGGGAAACAATGTGCGCTTGGAAGAAGGTGATCTCATAGACGTGCGTTCCTTTCTTAAGATGCGGCTCAAAGAGTGATGCAAGATTGCTTGTGCCACCCCGGATCCGGGCGGCGTGTTAAAAACGATAGCGCGTCCTCCGGCGGTTGGCAATTAGTCAAAACTGACAAAGAAATTCATGATTTTGAACAAAGATCGAGTGAAACAAGGGGATTCTGAGGGGTGGGAGCGCGAAAAAACGGTGCCCCCGCTCAGGAGCACCGCTCAAGTGACTTTCGTATGAAAAAGGATCCTGCCGCGAATCTTAAGCGGCCAGATTCAGCAGGTGTGTCGCCAGGAAGAAGTAGACGACCAGCGAGATCGTGTCGACGATCGTGGTGATCAGCGGCGACGCCATGACGGCGGGGTCGAAGCCGATCCGGTCAGCGACGAGCGGCAGGACACAGCCGATCAGCTTGGAGAAGAACACGACCAGGAGCAGCGTGATACAGACGACCAGCGCGATCATGACGGTGCTTCTGTCCATGACCATCATCTTGAGGAAGTTGGTGGCCGCGAGGGTCACGCCGCACAGGATCGATACGAGGATTTCCTTCCACACCGCACGGAACGTGTCCTTGAACTCGATCTCTCCCAGAGAGATGCCGCGGATGACGGAGACCGACGACTGCGACCCGGCATTTCCGCCGGTGTCCATCAGCATCGGGATGTAAGCAGTCAGAATGACGCAGGCGGAGAGCGCCTGCTCGTAGCGCGAGATGATGGCGCCGGTGAAGGCTGCGGAGATCATCAGGAGCAGCAGCCAGGGCATGCGCTTGCGGTAGGTCTCGAAGATGCCGACTTTGAAGTACGGCTTGTCGGTCGGCAGGATAGCCGCCATCTTTTCGATATCCTCCGTGGCCTCTTCCTGCATGATATCGACCACGTCATCGATGGTGATGATACCGACCATGCGGTCTTCGTTGTCTACGACCGGCATGGCGGTGAAGTCGTATTTCTGGAACATGTGCGCCGCTTCTTCCTGGTCGGTCATCGTGTTGATGCTGATGACGTTCTCGTTCATGAAGTCGCCGATTACGGCATCCGGCTGCATGATAATGAGATAGCGCAGCGCCACGGTGCCTTTCAGGATGCGCTCCTTGTCCACGACGTAGCAGACGTTGACGGTCTCGGAGTCGAGGCCGATCTTGCGGATCCTTGCGATCGCGTCCGCGACAGTCATGTCCTCCCGGAGGTCGACGTACTCGACCGTCATCAGGGAACCCGCGGAATCCTCAGGATAGCGCAGAAGATGGTTGATGTCCGCGCGTGTCTCGGGGCTCGCGTTCGCGAGGATGCGCTTGACGACGTTCGCCGGCATCTCCTCGAGGAGGTCGGTCGCATCGTCGGACATCAGGTTTTCGATGATGTTTGTCGCTTCTTTATCGGACAGGGACTGGATGATGTACTGCTGGTCGTCCAGTTCAAGATTTGCGAAGACGTCCGCCGCCATGTCCTTGGGCAGGATGCGGAACATCTTTAAGGATTCTTCGTCCTCCATGTCGTCCATGACGGCGGCGATGTCCGCGACGTTCATGTCGGACGCGGTCTGGCGAAGCTTCGTGTACTGCCGGGTCTCCAGCAGTTCTCTCAGAACAGTTTCATATCTGATTTCTTCTTCCATGGCATACTCCTCCAAATAGTGGTTTTACTATGACATCGTCGCGGAACGGATCCGTCAGAACTTCGTTTTGACTTCTTCATAAAAAACCACCTCCTTTCTAAAGGACGCAGGAGCGCCAGGAATAAATCAAGTTTAGTGACTTGAACGGTCAAAGTCAATTCCAAAATAGTCTCTTTCCGCATCCAGCTTCTCGACCTTTCCGCCGGTGATGCTGCGCAGCTGTTCCATGACCGCGGGCGTCTCGGAGACCTCGGTCACGAGCGGGATCGTGACTTTTTCCGCATATACAGGATCGCGCTGCGTAATGCCCTTTTCCCGGAGGAAATACTGGATCCGGTCCATGTAGGTGTAATCAAACCGGACGCTGTAGCTGTCGCACAGGCACATGCGGACGATGCCTGCGCTGTCCAGGGCTGCGGCCGCCGCCTGGGAGTAGGCCCGCGTCAGGCCGCCCGTCCCGAGGAGCGTTCCTCCGAAGTAGCGCGTTACGACGATCAGGGCGTCGGTGATGCCGCGGGACTCCAGCGTGCGCAGGATCGGTGCGCCTGCCGTGCCGGAGGGCTCGCCGTCATCCGAAGACCTCTTGTTCATCCCGCCGCTCCCGAGAACGTACGCGTAGCAGTTGTGCCGGGCTTCGTAGTGCTTCTTCCGGATCTGCTGCAGGACCGCAGTCACTTCTTCCGGCGTGTGCACGGGCGTGCACAGCCCGAGAAAGCGCGACTTCTTCTCCTCGACGAGACTCTCGCCGGGGCGGCCGATGGTAAGGTATTCGAGTGATTCTGTCTTTTCGTCCATGATCCTCATCCTGTCCGGAGCGGCGTGTCTGCGGAGGCTTAAATGCCCGCCGCGCTGCTCCGTCCTTTCCATCGTAACATATTTATATATTCGTTATGAAGCAAAATTCCACGCATCTGTACCCGCCGGGCGCGCAAACTTCACAGTATTTTAAGAGATTTGCAGGGCGGCGGGAAGTATAATAAGACAAAGCCGTTTTCAGAGGCTTGTGCTGATATGGTATACTTTTATGGTCATGCCCGCAGGAAGCTGCGGTGTATTGTTATGGAATGACCACTGAGGAGTCCGTATGGATTACAGTAAGAGAGGAATACAGCGGAAGCGGAGGCGGCTGCACGCGTCCGGGGACAGGATCGCCCACAAGGCGACGGGGCTGATCACACACCTCATCCTGATCTCCGTGATCGGCGTCGCGGTCATGGTGCTCTGCTTCGGGATCGGCGCCTTCAAGGGCGTCATCGATACGGCGCCGGACATCAAGGGCATCGACGTGAAGCCCTCCGGCTTTTCCACGTTCGTCTACGACACGGACGGCAACCAGACGGCGAAGCTGGTCTCGACCGACGCGAACCGCATCCCGGTTTCGAAGGACATGATCCCGGTCGACCTGATGCACGCGTTCGTCGCGATCGAGGACGAGCGCTTCTATGAACACTCGGGCATCGATATCCCGGGCATCATCCGCGCGGGCGTCAAGGGCGTCACCAACGTCCTGCACGGCGGGAAGATGACGGAAGGCGCGAGTACCATCACGCAGCAGCTGCTCAAGAACAACGTGTTCACGGGGTGGACCTCCGAGAGCTTCGTCGAGAGCGTCCGAAGGAAGATCCAGGAGCAGTATCTGGCGATCGAGCTGGAAAAGCACATGAGCAAGGAAGACATCCTTGTCAACTACCTGAACACGATCAACCTCGGCCACAACACGCTCGGCGTGCAGGCGGCGTCCCTGCGCTACTTCGGAAAGTCGGTCGCCGACCTCACGATCTCCGAGAGCGCGGTCATCGCGAGCATCACGCAGAACCCGACGGCCTACGACCCGATCGTCTTCCCCGAGAAGAATAAGGCCCGGCGCGAAGAGGTCCTGAAGAAGATGTACGCCCAGGAGTACATCACGAAGGAACAATATGAAACGGCGCTCGCGGACGACGTCTACTCGAGGATCCAGGTCGTCGACGCGCAGACGGAAGACGAGCAGGTCAACTCCTACTTCGTCGACGCGCTGACCAACCAGCTTCTCGACGACCTGCAGAAGGCCGGCTACACGGAACAGCAGGCGTTTACACTGCTTTACAGCGGCGGCCTTTCGATCTATTCCACGCAGGACGCGCGGATCCAGAAGATCTGCGACGACGTCTGCTCGGATCCCGCCAACTTCCCGGCGTCGACGACGTGGTCCCTGACCTACGCGGTCTCGATCCTGAACGACGACGAGACGATGAGCGACTACAGCGGCGAGATGATGCAGCAGTGGTTCATCGAACAGACGGGACGCCCCGACTACATCCTGAACTACGCGAGCCAGGACGACGCCTATGCGGCAATCGAAGAGTACAAGGCGCATCTGCTCGAGTCCGGCGGCGAGGTCTACCTCGAATCCGTGAACCTCGTCCCGCAGCCGCAGATCTCCCTGACGATCGAGGACCAGCACACGGGCAACATCGTGGCGATGGTCGGCGGACGCGGCGCGAAGACCGCGAGCCGGACCTTCAACCGCTCGACGGACGCGATGAAACAGCCGGGCTCCACGTTCAAGATCATCGCTTCCTACGCGCCGGCGCTCGACGCCGGAGGCATGTCGCTCGCGAACATCCAGATCGACGAGCCGTACACCTACGAGGACGGCACCAAAGTCAGGAACTGGTACGGGGAGGCCTACCGCGGACCGCAGACGCTGCGGCAGGGTATCGAATCTTCGCTGAACATCGTCGCGGTCAAGACGCTGACGGATATCGGCGTGGACCTCGGCTTTGAGTACACGAAGAAATTCGGGTTCACGACCGTCTACGACAGCATCGAGATCGGCGGCAAGATCTACTCCGACCGGCAGCAGACGCTGGCGCTCGGCGGCCTGACGAAGGGCGTCAAGAACTATGAGCTGAACGCGGCCTACGCCGCGATCGCGAACGGGGGCGAGTACATCGAACCCAAGCTGTACACGCGCGTCACGGACCACGACGGGAACGTCATCCTGGACGCGGACGAGTACCGGGACGAGCACCGCGTCATCAAGGAGACGACGGCGTGGCTTCTGATCGACGCGATGAAGGACGTCGTCAGCGGCGCGCAGGGTACCGCGCGGTCCATTAACTTCGGCACGACGCCGATCGCCGGCAAGACCGGCACGACGGAAGGCTACAACGACGTTTGGTTCGCGGGCTTTACGGATTACTACACCGCGACGACCTGGGCCGGCTACGACAACAACGAGAAGAAGCTGGCGCAGGGAGAGGAACGCGCGCTCGCGCAGTCGATCTGGCGCAAGTGCATGGAGCCGATCCACGAGGGGCTGGAGTCCAGGGACTTCAACAAGCCGTCGGGACTGGTGCAGTTCTCCGTCTGCGGCCTCTCCGGAAAGAAGGCGACGAGCCTGTGCGGCGACTCGGTCCGGAGCGACTGGTTTGATGAAGAGAATATTCCGGAGGAGAGCTGCGACGCGCATTACGCTGGTCTCGTCTGTGAATACACGGGGCTGCCGGCAGCGGACGCGTGCCCGTTCCAGGTGAACGGCGTCGTCGCGCTCCAGCACGGGCAGATCGGGCAGAAGTGCCCGCATGACTCTGTGTTCATGAGCACGCCGGAGGGCGCGGCGGTCGTCGCGCAGCAGAAGGCAGAGCTCGATACCAAGCATATCGCGGAATCGCAGGGCGCGGCGGCGCTCGCGGTGCAGCAGGCGCAGGCGACGCTGGATCAGGCTGTGATCATGTATGACCAGGCGGTCGCGAGCGGCGATGAAGCCGCGATCATGCAGGCGGCGCAGACGCGCGACCTCGCGCAGCAGGCGTATGACAACGCGTTCATCAACCTGCAGGCCGCGATGGCGGCGGGCGCCGGCGGCGGCGACACCGGCGGCGACACCGGCGGCGAGGCCCAGCCGGAAGGCGGAGGAGAGTGATCCCGCGGGAACGCCGTAAGCAGATGACAGAAAGAGGATGACAAGAAGAGGAAGAGGGGAACGGAAACCATTTTATGATCACTGAGAGAACAGACGTAAGAAATGTTGCAATCATCGCCCACGTCGACCATGGCAAGACGACGCTGGTGGACGGGCTTCTGCGCCAGAGCGGCGTATTCCGCGAGAACCAGGAGATGGTCGACCGCGTGATGGACTCCAACGACCTTGAGCGCGAGAGAGGCATCACGATCCTGAGCAAGAACACGGCAGTCAACTACAACGGAGTCAAGATCAACATCATCGACACGCCCGGGCACGCCGATTTCGGCGGCGAGGTGGAGCGCGTCCTGAAAATGGTCGACGGCGTCATCCTGGTCGTCGACGCCTTCGAGGGACCGATGCCCCAGACGAGGTTCGTCACGAAGAAGGCGATGGAGCTCGGGCTTCCGTTTATCGTGTGCATCAACAAGATCGACCGCCCCGAGGCGCGGCCGACGCAGGTGATCGACGAGGTGCTGGAGCTCCTCCTGGATCTCGGCGCTGACGACCTCCAGCTGGACTGCCCGTTCGTCTTCGCCTCCGCGAAGCAGGGCGTCGCGACGCTCGACCTCGGCAGCCCCGGCGTCTCCATGAAGCCCCTGTTCGAGACGATCATCAAGTCGATCCCGGCGCCCAAGGGCGATCCGGACGAGCCGACCCAGATGCTCGTCAGCACGATCGACTACAACGAATACGTCGGCAGGATCGGCGTCGGCAAGGTGGAAAACGGCTCGATCCACGTGAACCAGGACGTCGTCATCGTCAACCATCACGATCCCGACAACGTCAGAAAAGTCAAAGTCAGCAAGCTTTATGAGTTCGAAGGCCTGAAGAAGGTCGAAGTCCGCGAGGCGGCCTGCGGCTCCATCGTCGCGGTGTCCGGCATCGAGGAACTCTCGATCGGCGACACGATCTGCGCGCCGGAGAAGGTGGAGGCGATCCCGTTCCAGAAGATCTCGGAGCCGACGATCGCGATGACGTTCTGCGTGAACGACTCCCCGCTCGCAGGCCGCGACGGCAAGTGGGTCACGAGCCGCCACATCAGGGACAGGCTCTACAGGGAACTGAACACGGACGTGTCGCTCCGCGTGGAGGACACGGACACCACTGAGGCGTTCAGAGTCTCCGGGCGCGGCGAGCTGCATCTGTCGGTCCTGATCGAGACCATGCGCCGCGAGGGATACGAATTCGCCGTCAGCAAGGCGGAAGTCATCTACCACTACGACGACAACGGCAAGCGCCTCGAGCCGATCGAGGACTGCCTGATCGACGTGCCGGACGAGTTCTCCGGCAACGTCATCCAGAAGCTCGGCGAGAGAAAAGGCGAACTCATCGGGATGACGTCGATCACAGGCGGATACACGCGGCTTGAGTTCCACATCCCGTCGCGCGGCCTCATCGGCTACCGCGGCGACTTCATGACCGACACCAAGGGCAACGGCATCATGAACACGATCTTCCTGGGCTACGAGCCTTACAAGGGAGACATCACCTACAGGAAGCAGGGCTCCCTCATCGCGTTTGAGGCGGGCACGGCCGTCGCGTACGGCATCTTCAACGCGCAGGAGAGAGGTGCGATGTTCATCCGCCCGGGCGACGAAGTCTACTCCGGCATGATCGTCGGCATCAGCGGCAAGAGCGAGGACATCGAGGTGAACGTCTGCAAGACGAAGCACCTGACCAACACGAGAACGTCCTCCTCCGACGAGGCGCTGCGCCTTGTTCCGCCGAGGATCTTCTCCCTCGAGCAGGCGATCGAATTCATCGACGCGGACGAGCTTCTCGAAGTCACGCCGCATCACCTCAGGATCCGCAAAAAGATCCTGGATCCGCGCCTTAGAAAGCGCGCGATGATCAGCGCGGCCGCGAAAAACGCGAACGCCTGAAACCTCGCCGCGGGCGCGCCTTAGCGGTGCCAGCCGGCGGCGGATATGATAGAATTATTATTGCCAGCAGGCAGCGGCAGTGCGCCCGGAAAGAGAGAGGAGGATCCATGAGGATCATACTGAAACTGAGCGGAGAGGCGCTCGCGGGAGAGTCCGGCAGAGGATTTGACGAGCAGACGATCCGCGGCGTCGCGAAACAGGTGAAAAAGATCGTGGACGAGGGCCACGACGTCGGCATCGTGATCGGCGGCGGCAACTTCTGGAGAGGCCGCACCGGCAATGAGATCGACCGCGTGAAGTCCGACCAGATCGGCATGCTCGCGACCGTGATGAACTGCATCTACGTCTCTGAGATCTTCCGCGGGGAAGGCATGATGACGAACGTTCTGACGCCGTTCGAGGTCGGCTCGTTCACAAAGCTTTTCTCCAAGGACAGGGCAAATAAATACTTCGAGAGGCACATGGTGGTCTTCTTCGCCGGCGGCACGGGGCATCCCTACTTCTCGACGGATACGGGCGTACTTCTGCGCGCGGTCGAGATGGAGGCGGACATGGTCCTGCTCGCGAAGAACATCGACGGCGTGTACGACTGCGACCCGGCGATCCATCCGGAAGCGAAACGCTACGACACGCTGAGCATAGACGACGTCGTCGCGCAGGGCCTGCAGGTCGTGGACATGACCGCATCGATCCTCGCGAAGGAAAACCGGATCCCGCTGCGCGTGTTCGCCCTTCAGGAGAAGGACAGCATCATCCGCGCGGTCTCCGGAGACTTCAACGGCACAACAGTTACGGCATGAGCAACTGATAAAAACACGGCAAGGGGGTTTACTATGGCAAGCGAAAGAGTACAGGCGTACGAAGACAGGATGGTGAAGGCGGTGGAGTTCTTAAAGAACGACCTGCAGACGATCCGGGCGGGCAGAGCCAATCCGCACGTCCTCGACAAGATCCGCGTGGATTACTATGGAACGCCCACGCCGATCCAGCAGCTCGCGAACATCTCCGTGCCGGAGGCGCGCATGATCCAGATCGCGCCCTGGGATAAGAAATCCCTGAAGGACATCGAGAGAGCGATCCTGGCTTCGGACGTCGGCATCAACCCGAACAATGACGGATCCGTGATCCGCCTGATCTTCCCGGAACTGACGGAAGACCGCCGCAAAGAGCTCGCGAAAGACGTGCAGAAGCGCAGCGAGGGCGTGAAGGTCACGATCCGCAACGCGCGCCGCGACGGCAACGACGAGTTCAAGAAGCTGCGCAAGGATTCCCAGATCTCCGAGGACGACGAGAAGGACTTCCAGACGGAGCTGCAGAAGCTGACCGACAAGTACATCGCGAAGGTGGACCAGGTCGCGGAAGAAAAGAAGAAAGAGATCATGACGGTATGAGCGATCCGAAGATCCCCGCGCACGTAGCCATCATCATGGACGGCAACGGACGCTGGGCGAAGAAGCGGGGCCTGCCGCGGACAGCCGGGCACAAAAAGGGCGCGGAAGTCGTCGAGCAGATCCTGGAAGACGCGGACCACATGGGGATCCGCTACCTGACGGTCTACGCGTTCTCGACAGAGAACTGGCTCAGGCCGGCCATGGAAGTCAAGGCGCTGATGAACCTGCTGCGGACTTACATGATCAGCAGCATGGAGAAGTGCGCGAAGAACAACGTGTCGGTGCGCGTGATCGGCGACAGATCGAAGCTCTCCGCGGACCTGCAGGAGTCGATCGGCAACCTGGAAGAGGCGACGAAGAACAACACCGGAATGCACTTCCAGATCGCGATCAACTACGGCGGGCGCGACGAGATCGTCCGCGCGGTGAAAAAGCTTGTTGCAAAGGCCAGAGCAGGAGAGATCACCGAGGAGGACGTCACGGAGGCGCTCATCGCGGACTGCCTCGATACGGCAGGGCTGCCGGACCCGGATCTTCTGATAAGGACGTGCGGCGAGCAGAGGATCTCCAACTTCCTGATCTGGGAAGGGGCCTACACGGAGTACTATTTCACGGACACTGCCTGGCCGGACTTCACGAAAGAAGAACTGCAGAAGGCGGTCGATGCATTTGGCAACAGGGAGAGGCGCTACGGTGGCCTGACCGGCGGACAGTCCTGACGCGGCTCCCGATCAAGAAAAATTAAGCGGGTATCTGTCCGGAACTGCGTTCCGGACAGGCGCGAAATCGGAGAAAAGGTGTGAAGACCAGAGTCATCAGCGGAACAGTGATCGGCGTTCTTACGGTGGTGTTCGGACTGCTCGGCGGGCCGGCACTGGGCATGCTGCTCATGATCTGCGCCTGTGCGGCGTATCTGGAACTGACGAAGGCCATGGGCCTTGCAAGTGAGGGCGGGGCGCCGGGAGCACTTCAGGTGACCGGCCTCGTTTTCACTGTCGCCTACTACGTCGCCCTCGTGCTCTCCGATCATTTCTTCGGCGGCGTCCCGCACGCGCAGATCGCGCTCTTTGCGGTCGTCGCCTGTTTCATCGTCATGATGGCGTTCTACGTCCTCAGGTTTCCGCGGTTCCACGCGGGACAGATCACGGCGGCGGTCTTCTGCTTCCTGTACGCGCCCGTGCTCATGAGCTTCATCTACCGCGCGCGGCTCCTCCCTTACGGGATGTTCGCGTACGCGCTCATCTTTTTCTGTTCCTGGATCTGCGACACCTGCGCCTACTTCACCGGCCGCCTGCTCGGCAGGCACAAGATGGCGCCGGTCTTAAGCCCGAAGAAGACGATCGAGGGGGCCGTCGGCGGCATCCTCGGATCAGCGCTTTTCTGCTTCCTCACTGCGATCGCGATGGAAAAGATCTATCCCGACCATCAGCTCGGTGTGCGCGTCGGGTTTGCGGTGATCGGCCTCATCGGCGGACTCATCAGCCAGATCGGAGACCTTGCCGCGTCGGCGATCAAGAGGGACTACGGAATCAAGGACTACGGCAATCTCATCCCCGGGCACGGTGGGATGATGGACCGGTTCGACAGCGCGATCTACATGGCGCCGGTCATCTATTTCCTCGCGACGGTGGTGCTGAAGTAGCGCCGTCTTAAGAGAAATCATTATTGCGGCGCCTGCCTTATATCTGCTGCGGGGCGCCCTCACGGAGAAAAAAGGATATGAAGAATCTTGTCATACTCGGCAGCACCGGATCCATCGGGACGCAGGCGCTGGACATCGTGGACAGGAACGGCTATGCGCTGTCGGTGACCGCTCTGGC
>DJXE01000068.1 GCA_002449595.1 Lachnospiraceae bacterium UBA7012 | reverse complement strand
CTACTTGGGGGTAGCATATCACAATCGGCTGGCAGCTGTTTTTATGAATGTAAGGCAGTTTTCTTATAAATGTAAGCTTTTCTTCAGGCTCCGGTGTTCTGTATGTCTCATTAATTATGACCCGGCACGTACGTCGTCTGATTTGTTTTATCGAGATCCTTATCCTTATTATTGATGCTATTCCTCAGTTTAGTGTAATCCGGCTTGTCGATTCCATTCATATCCGGACCTTCAACTTTGACATCGCCGATTCCGATCTCCTTTACATTCTGCTTCGTAAAGGCGTTATCACCACTTATTTCGCGCTGCCTCTCATAGTAAGCCTCAAACTTACTCTTGTTTTCCTCGTATTTTTGTTCAGCGGTACAAGACCATGAGCCTTTCCAATTTTCCAGCTCCTCAGTTTCCTTGTTAAATCGCTTCACACCTTCCTGGTACTTCTCTTCAGCGACGTTGTAGTCACTGATGGCTTTCTTTGCATTTTTTCCCCACGATGTAAAGGGCAAAACTTTGGCAAACACTGTGTGATACCACTTTGGCCTGGGTACCTTATTCTCTTCCGGCTGATGCGGCTCGGCGGGCCTGTTCTTGCCATCCGGGTCAAAAGACACCGGATCCTTATCCGGAGCCTTAAAATAGACCTCGCTTTGCTTCGGATCAAAGCTGGTTTGAACGTCCTCACAGAATTCACTGTTAAATCCGCTCTGAAGGGGCTGGTTCATCCCCTTGCACTGGACAGCACGGCACAAGGTAAAAGCCAGCAGATGCATATTATCATCATTGAACTCACCACTGTACTTAAACAGCGGTCTGGCTACATCATCTTTCTCGCCGTTAAATCCCTTACCTATGGTCGTGGTATTCCGATATGCAAACTCAAGATTCTCCGAAGTAAGATCCACACCATATAGATTCTTGAAATCGGATTCCACCTGGCCTTTCAGCTCATCACTTTCCAAGGCCACGCCGAACATAGTCATAACCTCATCATCTCTGGGCTGCATGGGATTTTCAAATGGATATTGCCCTTTCAGCGTGCCATTAACCGAATCTAATGCCTTTGATTTATTGCCTTCAAAAAAGATGATCGCCGAACGGAACAGATCGTCTGTACTATAATCTTCTGCTAATGTTTCTTTCGGATTTATAAAATTAAGATCCGCCTTCTGCCCCAGCTCGTTTGTCACATAAGGTCCCACATGATTCATGACCATTCCTCCTTCTCACTGAAGTCCGCCTGTTTTGATTCCGTGCGGCTCTGCGTCTCTTGTGCTCTAAATAATTATATGCATCAAAACGCAGAATCCCACGTTTTATTCTCGTGATTCTGCATCCTTCTTTCAGGTGATTCTAAAGAAGCACTAACTATAGAGTACGTCAATCAGCCGATTTTTCAATCTTCCCGGACTTCCCGCGCATGCATCCGGTTCATCACGAAGACGATGAGCGTGAGCAAGGTGAGAAAGCCGGCCATGCAGTAGTAGCTCATCTGGATGCCGAAATGCTCCGCGAGGAAGCCGCCGAGCAGGTTGCCGGTGATCGCGCCGAGGCCCGCCTGCACGAAGGTGAGGACGCCCTGGCCCTCGGAGATTCGGTCCTCGTCGACATTGCGGCTGATGAAGAGCACGCAGGTCATGTAGCAGACCATGTAGCTCGGTCCCTGCAGCATCTGTCCGATCATGATGAGCGGAATGAGGCCTGAGGAAGTGAGCAGCAGTCTCGTGATCGACGCGAATACCGAGAGAAACAGGAGCTGCGTCGCAGAGAACTTTTTCATCAGTTTGTCCGAGAAGAGCAGGATCGGCACTTCCGACAGCGCGGAGATACAGTTGAGCACGCCGAGGATCGACGCGTCATGGCCCTTCTGCAGCAGGTAGACGCCCATGAAGCTGCCGTTGAACATGAGGCCGAGCTGCATGCCGAACGCGAGGATCAGCACGCCGACGATCTCTTTGCTGTGAAACAGCGGCCCCGCCTTCGTCATCTTCTGGTGCTTGCGCCAGAGCTTTTCGCCGGTACCCGGCTCTTTCTCCGGGACGTGGTCCGTGCTCTTGAAATGCAGATAGATGTACACTGTGAAGAGACAGCACAGCGCGTTCATGTAAAACAGCAGATTATAGTTTCCTTTGATGAGGAAGCCCACCGGAAAGACGACCGCGGCGTAGCTCAGCGTCCCGCACAGACGGATCAGGGAGAACCGCACGCCCTGTTCCTGCGCGGTATGGACGACCAGCGCGTCCGTGAGCGGCAGCATCGCGCAGAAGAAGAATCCGTAGGCGACGAGGGACAGGAAGATCGTCGTGAACGTGAAACTGCGGGTAAAGAGCAGCAGCGCGGCCGCACAGCCGATACACAGGATCTGGATCACGATCCTTCGCTTGCCGCTGCGGTCGCTGATCCTCGCCCAGATGGGCTGGATGAGAAGCGAGGCGACCGGCGCGACCGCGGCCAGGATGCCGATCTGTCCCGCGGACATCCCGCGGGAGGAGAAAAAGGCGCTCAGAAACGGCGAATAGAGTGCAATACAGATGTAATACATCCCGTTCGCCATAAACAGATATCTCGTCTTTACCGGCTGTCCGCCGCCTGTAACTGCTGTATTCACGCTCTATTCTCCCTCTGGAGGGCCCCTCCGGGCCCCGGTTTGTACACTGCGTTGAAAAACTCCCGATACACTATTGTACACGGGAGTTTTCTTTTTACAACCATAATTCACGATTTTGCCGGCGAAACTGCGGATCCGGCAGAAGTGCCGATTCCTGTCGCAGGTTCACAGGCCCGCCGCCATGCAGATGAGCCGCGTCAGGACCGCGAGGACCCACGCGATCGCGCACTGCCAGAGCACGACGCCGGTCGCCCACCTGCTGCCGAGTTCCCTGCGGATCGACGCGACCGCCGCGACGCAGGGCGTATAGAGCAGGCTGAACACGAGCAGGGACGCCGCGGTCACCGTCGTGATCGCCGTTCCCACAACGCCGCCGAACAGGATCTCGAGCGTGGACACCACGCTCTCCTTCGCCATGAAGCCGGAGATCAGGGCGACGCAGATCCGCCAGTCGCCGAGGCCGGCCGGCCGCATGATTGGCGCAATGAATCCCGCGGCCATGGCGAGAATGCTTTCCTTGGAGTCCGTGACCATGTTGAAGTGAAGGTCAAAGCTCTGGAGGAACCAGACGACGATCGTCGCGAGGAAGATGACGGAAAACGCGCGCTGCAGGAAGTCCTTCGCCTTCTCCCAAAGGAGGCGCAGCACGTTGATGGCGCCGGGCAGCCGGTAATTCGGCAGTTCCATGACGAACGGCACCGCCTCGCCCCGGAACAGCGTGCCGCGGAAGAGCAGCGCGGCCAGGATCCCGGTGACGATGCCCAGGATGTACAGGCCGGACATGATCAGTCCGCCCCTGCCCGGGAAAAATGCGTTCACAAAGAACGCGTAGATCGGCAGCTTCGCGCTGCAGCTCATGAACGGCGTGAGCAGGATCGTCATGCGGCGGTCCCTCTCAGAAGGAAGCGTCCGCGTCGACATGACCGCGGGCACCGTGCAGCCAAAGCCGATCAGCATCGGCACGATGCTCCGCCCGGACAGGCCGATCCTGCGCAGGAGCTTGTCCATGAAGAAGGCGACGCGCGCGATATAGCCG
>DJXE01000143.1:312-8698 GCA_002449595.1 Lachnospiraceae bacterium UBA7012 | reverse complement strand
AACAACAAGATGTTCTACATCCCGATGGTCTTCATGCTTATCGCGACCATCACTTCCCTTATCCAGACCATCACTGCGAAGTTCGCAGCCGGCGGCGACGTGTGGAACTACATCCAGGGCGGCATCGCCTGTGTCCTGGTCGTGCTCGCAGTTGTTCTGGCAATCGTTTCCTTCAAGACTTTGTCTGCCCAGAAGAATAAGAAAGCGGCCTGACGTTTCGACCCGATGACAATTGCATAATGTACTGATCCATGACAGGCGAAGCGCCGCACGGCGCGGAACCTTACCGGAAACGGATCAGAGCGACCGGCGGAGGAACTTGGTTTTCTCCGCCGGTTCTTTGTTATATACTTTTTTATAGAAGGCGGTCCGCTCCGAAAGGCGGGGACGGTTTTGCGCGGCCTGACGCAGGACGGAGCGCCAAAAGAGACGACATAAATGTGATGACTGGAGAAAACGGATATGAAAAAAGAGATCAGGATCCCGATCACGCAGGAAGCGATCACGCTGGTTCCGAACGTCGTATACAAGATGGAGCGCTTCTGGTACGACATGACCCTTCGCCCGATGAAGATGTCGGTGCTCATGCCGAAGCACTGGCAGGAGCATAAGCCTCAGCCGCTCGTGCTGTGGCTCTGCGGCGGCGGCTTCCAGGTGATGGACGAGAACATCTGGATCCCGCAGATGATCGATTTTGCCAGAGCGGGCTTCACGGTCGCCAGCGTGGAATATCGCACGGCGCACACCGCGCCGTTCCCCGCGGAGCTCGTGGACGTCAAGGCGGCGATCCGCTATCTGCGGGCACATAAGGAAGAATTCTGTTTCGACGGGGAGCACATTTTCGTGATGGGCGAGTCCGCCGGCGGCGCGATCGCGAGTGAGGCCGGACTGATCACGGACCCGCAGTACGACGTCGGAGAGTACCTGGAGGAGTCCAGCGCGGTGACGGGCGTCGTCGATTTCTACGGCGTCGTGGACCAGACCGTGATGGCGCAGCACCGCACGGAGACCTACGAGTTCTTCGGTGCGACGGTGCAGCGGCTCGGCGGCTTCCCGGAGGACCGGCAGGAGGTGCTGGAAGCCTGCAGCGCGATCCGGTATGTGACGCCGGAGAGCGTCCCCTTCATGATCCTGCACGGCAGCGGTGACGATACAGTCCCGATCGCGCAGAGCGAAGCGCTGCATGAAGCCCTGACGAAGGCGGGCGTCGACTGCGACTTCTATATCATCGAAGGCGCGGGGCACGGCGAGGACGAGTTCTACCAGAAGGAAGTCATCGACCTGATCATCGATTTCATGCGGCGGCACATCTGAGCGGAACGGTGGCGGGGCATCCGCCATATGGCAGAAGGAACTTTAAAGCCACGCGCTGAATTAAGGGGGCAAACGGACATGACCGATGAGGAGAGAAGAGCGAAGCTGATCGTTCCGGCGGGAAAGATCCGCCTTGTGATCGACACGGACGCGAAGAACGAGGTGGACGACCAGTTCGCGATCGCGTGGGCGCTGACGAGCCCGGAGAGATTCGACGTCGAGGCGGTGTACGCGGCGCCGTTCTCCACAGCATTTTCCGACAGGGACGACGAGCCGGAGGAGCTGCGGGAGAAGGCGGGCAAGCTGGTCGGCTCTGCTGACACGCCTGCCGACGGCATGCGCCAGAGCTACGACGAGATCGTCAGAATTTACGACCTGCTCGGCCTGGATCCGGCGGGAAAGGTCTTTTACGGATCTGAGAGATACATGCTAAGTGACGGCCCGGTGGACTCGCCGGCGGCGCGGGACCTGATCGGGAGGGCCAAGGCGTCGGACGAGACGCTCTACGTCGCGGCGCTAGGCGCGATCACAAACGTGGCTTCCGCGCTGGCGATGGCGCCGGAGATCGCGGAGAAGATCGCGGTGATCTGGCTCGGCGGGCAGCCGCAGTGGGCGCAGAGCGCGAAGGAATTCAACCTGATGCAGGACGTCCCGGCGGTCCGGGTCGTGATCGAGAGCGGCGTGCCGCTCCTCATGATCCCGTGCATGAACGTCGCGTCGCTCCTCACGACGGCGGAAGATGAGCTGAGGGCGAAGCTCGGCGGGCGGAATGCGCTCTGCGACTTCCTTCTCTCGAACGTCTTCCCCGCGTTCACGGACCCGGAGGCGGCGTTCGCGCACCTGAAGCTGGACCGGAAGGGCTACCTGATCGGGCGCAACGACTATGAGGACGCGTATCTGGACCTTTTCGAGACGGAACATATCAGCTGGTCCAGGATCATCTGGGATATTTCGACGATCGCTTTTCTTAAAAATCCGAACTGGGTGACGTCCAAGGAGTGCCCGGCGCCGCATCTCACGGACGAGATGCAGTGGGTGCCGGCTTCTCCGGAAGAGGCGCGGCACACGGTCCGGATCGCCAACTACTGCCTGAGAGACTTCATCTTCGGGGACCTGTTTTACTGTCTGACCGAGAAGGTAAATACATAAACGGAACGCGCGAAAAAAGGGAATGACCATGAACGGAATGCTGTTTGGAATGCCGGATCTCGGACACGGGAGAAGCCGGGCGATCAACGCGGAGAATCCGACGGGAGAAAAGGGCAGGGGCGGCATGGCCTCGAGCGTGCTCGGGAAGAGCCGCAAGGGCAGCCCGTGCCTCAGAAACATCAAGTCCGGCGACACCGTCGTGCTGGCTGACATCAAGGGCTGCGGCGTGATCACGCACATCTGGTTCACGCTGTTTCCGAAGACGACGGACGCGGACTGCTTCGTCTTCCGCGATCTGGTGCTGCGCATGTACTGGGACGGGGAGGAGGCGCCGTCGGTCGAGGTGCCGCTCGGGGACTTCTTCTGCTGCGGCTTCGGCAAGGAGTGCAAAGTGACTTCGATGCCGATCCTGGTGCTTCCGGTGCGCGGGTTCAACAGCTACTTCGCGATGCCGTTTCGGACCGGGGCGAAGATCACGATCGAGAACCAGCACAGGAACACGGTGCCGGAGATCTTCTACCAGATCGACTACAACCTGTATGACGCGCTGCCGGAGCACACGGAGTACTTCCACGCGCAGTGGCGAAGGCAGCCGATCACGACGAAGGGGGAGGACTACGTCGTCCTCGACGGCGTGAAAGGGCGCGGCACTTATATCGGAACTTACCTTGCGCTGCAGACGCTCGAGCGCTACTGGTGGGGCGAGGGCGAGATGAAGTTCTACATCGACGGGGACACGGAGTACCCGACGATCTGCGGGACCGGGACGGAGGACTACTTCGGCGGCTCCTACTCGTTCGCGCACCAGGAGAACGGCAGGACGGTCGAGGAGACGTATTCGACGCTCTTCATGGGATACCCGTATTACTCGAACCGCGACGACACGGTGCACAACGAGTTCCACAATGACGACGTGCCGCCGATGCGCGGCTTCTACCGGTTCCACATCCCGGATCCGATCTATTTCGAGCAGGATCTGAAGGTGACGCTGCAGCAGATCGGCGTCGGGCACGGCGGCCTCTTCGAGAGGCAGGACGACGTGACGACCGTCGCCTACTGGTACCAGGAAGCGCCGCACGCGCCGTTCCCGCCGCTGCCGGGGGCAGCGGAGCGCCGGCCCAGGTGACGATCTTGAGCAGCGGCTGCAGGAGATGGCCGGCGGGTTTGAAAGCGGCGGCTGCAGGGTATGACCGGCAGATTTGACGGCAGCAGGCCGTGGAAGCGAAGGCAGAAAGAAAGGTTGAAGAACATGAGCACGGAATTCTATGTACTGGGCGTAGACCAGAGCACGCAGGGAACGAAGGCGGTTCTGTTCGACGATAAGGGAAAGATCATTCTTCGGCGCGATAAGCCGCACCGGCAGATCATCTCGGAGGACGGCTGGGTGTCGCATGACCTCAGCGAGATCTACGCGAACGTCCTGGAGGTCTGCAGGAGCGTGATCGAGGACGCCGGCGCGGATCCGGGCAGGATCCTCTGCATGGGCATCACGAACCAGCGCGAGACGACCTGCGCGTGGGACAAAGAGACGGGAGAGCCCCTCTCGGAAGCGATCGTCTGGCAGTGCAGCCGGGCGTCCCAGCTGTGTGACGAGATCGAAGCCGCGCACCACTGCGGCGATGAGATCTACTATCGCACGGGCATCAAGCTTTCTCCTTTCTTCCCCGCTTCCAAGATGGCCTGGCTGCTGAAAAATGTTCCGGCAGTCACCCAGGCGAAGGACGCCGGTAAGCTTGCTTTCGGCACGATCGACAGCTATCTGGTGAGCCGTCTCACAGGGGGCAGCGTCCACGCGACGGACTACTCCAACGCGAGCAGGACGCAGCTGTTCAATATCAGGGAACTGGCCTGGGACCCGGAGATCTGCGGGATCTTCGGCATTCCGATGGAGGCGCTGCCGCAGGTGCGCGACTCGGACGGCCTGTTCGGCGAGACGGACCTCGGCGGCTTCCTGCCGCACGCGATCCCGATCCGCGCGGTGCTCGGCGATTCGCACGGGGCGCTCTTCGGCCACGGCTGCCGGGAGGCGGGCGGCATCAAGGTGACGTACGGCACCGGCTCCTCCGTCATGCTCAACACCGGAAGCGAGTGCAGGCAGAGCACCTGCGGACTTGCGACTTCGCTCGCTTGGAAGGCGTTCGGCGAGGCCCAGTACGTGCTTGAGGGCAACATCAATTACACCGGCGCGGTCATCACGTGGATGAAGGACTCCGTCGGCCTCATCTCTTCCCCGGGAGAGACGCAGGTGCTCGCGGAGGCGGCCAATCCGCAGGACAGGACGTATCTTGTTCCCGCTTTCACAGGCCTTGGCGCGCCGTGGTGGGCGAGCGACGCGGCAGCTTCGATCGTCGGCATGACGCGGAGCACCGGGAAGAACGAGATCGTCAAGGCGGGCGTCGAGAGCATCGCGTACCAGATCCGCGACGTGATCGGCGCGATGCGGGAGGACACCGGCCTCGCGATCGACACGATCTGCGTGGACGGCGGCCCGACGAGGAACGGCTACCTCATGCAGTTCCAGAGCGACATTGCGGACGCAGTGGTGCGCATCCCCGATGCGGAAGAACTCTCCGTCATCGGCGCGGTGTATCTCGCGGGAATCGCGCAGGGCGTCTGGGACAAGGATGCGATCTATGAGAACATCTCCTACACGCGGTACGAGCCGCAGATGGAGGAGGACGTCCGCAGCCGGAAGATCGCCGGCTGGCGGGAGGCGGTGGAGTCCGTGCTGTAATAAGTAAGGCAGGCTGCGGCAGTGCGGCGCGGCAGCCGGGCGCAGCATCCGCGAGGACGGCGCCACCGACATAACAGATGGACCAGGAGAAAGAAATGGCATACACAGGCAGTGATTATCCGGAAAAGGTCTATGCCGGGATCCTCGGCAAGATCATCGGCGTCTTCTACGGGCGCCCCGTCGAGGGCTGGACGTACGAGCGGATCCGCGACCGGTTCGGCATCGTGGACCACTATGTCGCGGACGACGTCGGCGTGCCGCTCCACGTGGTGGACGACGACCTCTCGGGGACGTTTACGTTCTTCAACACGCTGGAAGATTTCAAGGAAAAGCTTGGGACGGAAGAGACCTTCCCCGGTCTTCTCACAGCGGAGGACTTCGGCGAGACCTGGCTGAACTACGTGATCGAGAACCGGACGATCTTCTGGTGGGGCGGCCTCGGGCGGTCGACCGAGCACACCGCGTACCTGCGCCTCAAAGAGGGATACAAAGCACCTGTCAGCGGCTCCGCCGCGCTCAACGGGCAGGGCATCGCGGAGCAGATCGGCGCGCAGATCTTCATGGATGCGCTCCCGCTCACCTTCGCGGATGACATCGAAAAGGCGAGATATTACGTGCGCGCGTGCGCGAGCGTGAGCCACGACATGGCGGCGGTGGAGCAGGCGTGCTTCTGGGCCGGCATGGAATCAGCCGCGTTTTCTGAGAAAAATGTGCAGAAGCTGATCGACAGGAACCTTCCTTTCGTGAAGGATCCCCAGATCCTGCGGATGATCCATATGGTCCGCGAGTACTGCGCGGCGGCGGGGTCTACGGCCGGCGCGGACGGGATCTGGCAGCCGGCCTACCGGCGCGCGCGGGACTGGCTGGAGCGCGAATTCAGCTACCGCTATTACCCCGGCAACTGCCACGTCGTGCCGAACGCCGCGCTGATGCTGCTCACGCTGATCATGGGCGGCGATGACTTCTACCGCGCGATGGAGATGTGCGTCTCCTCCGGCTGGGACACCGACTGCAATGGCGCAAATCTCGGGTGCCTGAACGCGGTGCGCCTCGGGCTGGACGCAATCGACGCCTCCTTCAATTTCCGCGGCCCGGTCGCGGACCGCTGCTACAACGTGACGGGCGACGGCGCGCGCTGCGTGACCGACGCCGTCCGGCAGACGCGGCGCATCGTCTCGGTGCACAACGATTACTACGGGACGGACCACCCTGTCTGTGAAAAGAAATTCGGCTTCGACTATCCCGGTTCCGTGCAAGGGTTTACGGCGGACATCCCGGAGGCTGTGCAGTGCCTCGAGAACCGCGGCGGCCTGTACCTGGAACCCGGGGACGGCGAGACGGCATCCGCCTCGGCGCCCGTGATGTGGCTGCCCGAGGACCAGCCGCGCGGCAGCTACGACATGATCGGGAGCCCTCTCCTGTACGAGACACAGACCGTCCTCATGCAGGCGGAAAAGGATGATGGCACGGATCTCATGCTTTTCGCGGTCTTTTATGATCCGGACGACCGGAAGCACGTCATGTGCAGCGAGCCGCTGGAAGCGGAAGAGGACGGCATCTTCCGGTGGAAGATCCCGCAGTTAAACGGGCAGATCATCTCAAGGCTCGGCGTCATGGCCTGCGGCGGCCCGGTGCTTGTCCGCTGGATCGACTGGAACGGGACGCCCGAGACCATCTCTTACAGCGGGTCTCTTAGGAACGACCTGCTGGGACACAATAATATGCAGGTGAACGCGTTCACCGCGTCCGCGGCGCAGTACGGCGTCGACGAGCTGAAGACCTTCGTCATCTCCCATGTGGACCGGGAGGGCCTCGTCACGATCGGGACGGAGGACTTCACGGACTACCGGATCACGTCGACCGTGATCCCGTACCTGCATGAGAGCGCGGGCCTCGCCGCGAGATGCAAGGGGCACGCGATGTATTACGCGCTGCTGATCACGGGCGGCCGCGAAGTGAGGCTCATCCGGCAGTGCGGGAGGCAGGAGGTCCTTCTCGCGAAGGCGCCTTTCTTCTATGAAAATACGGAGGAGATCAGACTGTCCCTGGAACTGAAGGGCAGGGAGATCTCGGCCAGGGCGGTAAGGCTTTTCTCAGGAGAATCTGAAGAATCATCCGCCGCATTGCAGGGCGAAGACGCGCGCAGCGTGACCTTCAAGGTCACGGATGATGCGGAAGAAGCATACCTCAGGGGCGGGTGCGGCTTCCGCGTGGACCGCGGGACGTTCCTCGCGGACGGGCTCCTCATCGAGCGCGTGTGAGACGAATCAGCTTCGATGTGCTAAACTGTTAGAACACGGGCGGCCGGGGACCGCGCGACACTGATCCACAGGGAAAGGGGACTTGTATGAAGAATATTACTTTGGGCAGTACAGGCATCACAGTTCCGCAAAACGCGTTCGGCGCGCTTCCGATCCAGAGAGACAGCGTGGAAGTGGCGGTCGGCCTGCTGCGCAGGGCCTATGAGGGCGGCATGCGCTACTTCGATACGGCGCGGGCTTACTCCGACAGTGAGGAGAAGCTGGGGATCGCCTTCGAGGGAATGCGGGAGAAGATCTACATCGCAACGAAGACGCAGGCGAAGAACGTCGAGAGCTTCTGGAAGGATCTCGAGACTTCGCTGCAGAAACTGAAAACAGACTACATCGACGTGTACCAGTTCCACCAGGCGGGGCAGGTGTATGCGCCCGGCGACGGGACGGGGCTCTACGAGGCGATGCTGGAGGCGAAGGCGCAGGGCAGGATCCGGCACATCGGCCTGACCGCGCACAAGATCCAGGTCGCGCTGGATGCGGCGGCGTCCGGCCTCTATGAGACCATCCAGTTCCCGTTCAGCTATCTCTCCTCCGACAAGGAGAAGGCGCTCGTGGACCTGTGCCGCGAGAAGAACGTCGGCTTTATCGCGATGAAAAGCCTTGCCGGCGGCCTGATCACGAGATCGGAAGCCGCGATGGCGAACGTCATGGAGTACGACAACGTGCTGCCGATCTGGGGCGTCCAGAGGGAGCACGAGCTTGAGGAATGGCTCTCCTACATGGAGGAGACGCCGGTGATGACGGATGAGATCCGGGCTTACATCGAGCAGGAGAAGCAGGAGCTCTCCGGCGAGTTCTGCCGCGGCTGCGGATACTGCATGCCGTGCCCCGCGGGCATCCAAATCAACAACTGCGCGCGCATGTCGCTCATGCT
>DJXE01000143.1:0-247 GCA_002449595.1 Lachnospiraceae bacterium UBA7012 | reverse complement strand
GTCGCTCATGCTGCGCCGCGCGCCTTCCGAGGCGTGGCTGACCCCCGAGATGCAGGCGGAGATGAAGAAGATCGAAGGGTGCCTGAACTGCCGCTCCTGCGCGTCGAAGTGCCCTTACGAGCTCGACACGCCCGCGCTGCTCCGGAGAAACTACGAGGATTACAAGAAAGTGCTGGCCGGCGAGGTCAGCGTGCGATGAAACGGGATTCGGACGGATCCGGAAAGGATATTCAATGGCAGACCTTGA
>DJXE01000079.1 GCA_002449595.1 Lachnospiraceae bacterium UBA7012 | reverse complement strand
GCCACTGTCTCGACAACAGGCGTTTCCTCGACGATCGGTGCTGCCTCAACAGCGGGTGCCGCCTCAATAACGGGTGCCACCTCAACGACAGGTTCTTCCTGAATGACTGCCACTGTCTCGACAGCAGGTGTTTCCTCAACGATCGGTGCTGCCTCAACAATGGGCGTCACTTCAACGACAGGTTCTTCCTGAACCACCGCCACAGTCTCGATGACCGGTGTCTCCTGAACGATCGGTTCTTCCTGAGCGATCGGCGCCGCCTCGATCACAGGTGCTTCCAGAACAACAGGTGTCTCATGCACAACAGGCGCTGCAGCGACTGCCGGTGCCGGCACGGGTCTCTTCGCAGCGGGCTTTCTCACGGCCGGCTTCGGAGCGATGCTTTTCACCGGTTTCGGTGCTGCCGCCTTTGCTGCTGTCTTCGGCACTGCCGGTTTCTTCGCCGTCGGTTTCTTCACGGCCGGCCTCTGGGCCGGATCCACCTTCTTGACGGCGACTTTCCGCACGGCGGGGCCTGTCGGCTTCGTCGCTTTCCTCACCGCGACGGGCGTCTCTTTCTTCTCCGCCTCTCTTTTTGAGCTTCTCGCGGCGCGCGCCAGACTTCCCAATCCTACTGGCATTTCCCGTCGACCTCCTTCGCGAGCTTCAGATATTCTTTCGCACTTCTGCTGGAACGTTTGAAATTCACGACGGTGCTGCTGGCATCCTGCGCCCACTCGATCGCGCTGTCCGTGTGGATCACGGTGTCGAACACCGGCAGGTTCTCATAGGAATGCAGCGTTTCCATCGTCTGTTTATAGTAGTTCTTTCTCTCATCCACTTTGGTGACGAGAATGCCGAGGAGCGATACGTCCGGCGCGATCTCATTCACCTTGTCAAGGAAATCAAACATGTTGGCAAGACCGAACAGTCCCCACGGAGATGCCTCCACAGGCATGATCACGTAGTCCGACGCGCACAGGATGTTCATCACCCAGCAGCCGAGCGTCGGCGGGGAGTCGATCAGGATGAAGTCGTACTCCGCTTTCTTCTTGATCTTCTTGAGGCACTTGCGGAAGACGAACTCCCTCTGCCACTTGGAGAAAAGGTCCATCTCGATCGAACTCATCAGTGTCGTCGACACGACGATATCGATATTCTCGTCATCCGTGTGCTTGATATAGGACGTCAGGTCTTCCTCTTCGAGCAGCGCCCTGTAGATGTTCTGCTCTTCCTGCGCGAACGCGAGGACCTTCTCCTCATCAAAGAAGGACAGCGACAGATTCATCTGCATATCGCCGTCGATGAGCAGGACCTTCTTCCCGAGTTTTGCGAGCGCGCTGCCGAGGTTCGAGCAGGACGTCGACTTGCCGCTGCCGCCTTTATTGTTTGCAAAGCATATTGTTACCATGTCTGTCTACTCCGTCTCACAAGTATATTTCTATCTATTATACCCGGGTGAAAAGCCTCGAACAACAAATCACTCCTTCTCATGTCCGGGATACAGGCACTTGATCCCGTATCTCTCAAAGAGATCGATCCAGGTCGCGGACGGCTTCTCGTCCGTGATGACGCAGTCGATCTCGCGGAACTCGCTGACCTTCGAGAAAGCGATCTTGCCGAATTTGCTCTTATCGGCGACGAGGATCTTCGTGCGGGCGGACTGCATCATGGCCAGCTTCGTCTGGGCATGGAGCTCGCTGCCCTCCGAGATCCCCCGCTCGCTGTCCAGCGCTTTGCAGGAGAGAAAAGCCTTTTCCACATAGAACGAGGACAGTCCCTCCACGGCGCGCGGTCCGACCAGCGCGTAGGAATCCTGCTTCATCGTCCCGCCGGAGCAGATGACGTTCCATCCCCTGACGTCCGAGATCTCAAGGACGATCTCGATCGAGTTCGTAATCACGGTCAGGTCCTGCTTCTTCAGGTCGCGGAGCGTCTTTGCAATATAAGCGGACGTCGAACTCGCGTCCAGAATGATATGATCCCCGTCCTCGATCATTCCGGCCGCGATCCTCGCCATCTCCTGCTTCTCCGGCACGTTTCTGTTGCGGCGGGCGCTGAAAGGCATATCGGTGCTCAGGTTCTCCCTGATCACCGCGCCGCCGTAGCTTTTGGTCGCGATCCCCTCTTTGTCCAGTTTCTCCAGGTCGCGGCGGATCGTCTCCTCCGAGACGCCGAACTCCCTGGCCAGGTCGCTGACCACAACGCGCTTCTTCTCCTGAAGCTGCTCGATGATTCGGTTTTTCCGTTCAATTGCGAGCAATACAGTGATACCTCAAATGCACACTACAGAAACAACCTGCCGATCTGCGGATCCGGGTGCGGGATCACAGACGAATCCAGATACATGCCTCTTGCGGAAGCGACGTCGACCGCTTCCTCCACCGCAGCTTCTACTGCGGCGACGCTGCCCGTCAGGACAAAATAGCTCTTGCCGCCGAGTCCCTCGGCGGTCTTTATAGCGATGATATCGACAAGAGAAGTCTTTGCCGCAGCATCTGCGGCGACGATGGCGGAAGCGACGTCGTACGTCTCCAGGATCCCAAGCGACTCGACCTGTTCTGCGCCGTTTTCTCCGCGCAGAGCAGCGAGGACGGACTCGTGAGGGTTGCCCAGCACAAAGCTGTCAATGCACTTGCCCTCAAAGCGCGCTGCCGCCGCATCCACTGCGGAGCGCACCGCGGAGAGTTCTCCCGTCACGAACGCTATGTACTTCCCGGGGCAGACCGTCTTCGACTCGAGCAGTTCCACCTGTGCGGTCTTGACCATGTAGTCCGCCGCAAGGATCCCGCCCGGGGTCGTCTTGAATTCGATCATGCCGATTGCTTCTGCCATACTGCCTTTATTCCTATGCCGGTCTTTTTCTTTTGCCGGCCAATTATCTATTCCGGCAAATTCCTATGCCGGCTCATTTCCTACGCCGGATCATTACCTGCGCGGGCTAATTCCTTCGCCGGATCATTGCCAGCGCCGGTTAGTTTCCTGCTCCGGTTAACGCTGCATCTCCACAGACATCAATTCCGCCGGTACCTTCCCATCATATTTCTTGAGCCCGAGCGCGGAGACGATCTGGTCTCCCTGCACGCTCTGGTGCTCCGCGAAAGCGCTGTCGTTTGCCGGCATTGCTTCTTTGGCCGGTACCTTGATGCCCTTCTCTCTCAGTCTCTCCCGGTACTCCGTGATCAGGCTCCTCGGTGAAAGGTTCTGGGGACAGGCGTACAGTTCGCAGATCCCGCAGCCGCTGCAATATGTCGAATTCAGGAAGACGGACGGATCGCTGAAGTCCCGCTGCGCCGCCGCTCTCATGAACAGGTGCGGGCGAATGGGATATCCCATACCGCTGCGCGGGCAGAGATCCGTGCACCTCCCGCATCCGTCGCACGCGGAAGCCGCTCTCCTGAGCTGTACAGAGGCCGGTATTCCCGCATTCCGGAAAAGGGAATGATCCCGCGGAAGAACGATGATTCCGTTCGTCGTCTTCGTGACCTGCTCGTCCCAAGTCCCCGGGCGCCCCGTCATCGGGCCTCCGAGCCAGACTCTGACTTCGTTCAATGGCAGAGTTCTGTTCGCCCGCTCGACTAGATCGCGAAGCGGTGTGCCGGTCGGAACGCGGTAGACGCCGGGATGAGCGATCTCTCCCGACACCGTCACGAACTTCTCTGTCACCGGCTCGTCATATTTCACAGCGCGGGCGATGCGATACGCGGTCTCTGCCTCCAGAATGACCGCTTCCGGAACGGAAGCTTCCCTGGCGATGATCTCGTCATCTCCTGCGGGGCAATCGCTCAGCGGCTCGACAAACGTCAGATGCGGATACACGGAGATCATTCTCTCCGCCGCTTCAGTCTGTGCGCCATTGCGGATTCTGACGAGCCCGGATATTGCGCCAACCGCCTCCAGCACAATGCGGAGCCCTTCTGCCACTTCTTCCGGATACAGCTGCGTCAGCACCTCCGCTGTCTTCAGAAGAGGTTCCCGGTCCGCGCAGTTCAGCAGGACTGTCCCTGCGCATGCCTCGAGCATCGCGTGTGCGGGAAGTCCCGCACTGCCGGCGTCGACCACTCCTGCTCTTTGCAGGAGGTCGGATAATTCGCGGATCTCCATGAACTATCCCTCTTCAGCCGAGCCCGCACTCTCTGTCGACAATGCCGACGATCGCGGCGTCGATCGGCGCTTCCTTCGCTCCGCAGGCAATTCTCGCCGCGCTGCCGGTCGCGACGAGGACGACCTCGCCCACGCCCGCGCCGACGATGTCTGTGGCGACAAAACAGCCCAGGCCGGAGCGCATCGACTCCAGCGGCTCTACGATCATGAACTTGCTTCCGATCAGCCTCTCGGTCTTTCTCGTCGAGATCAGGCTGCCGATCACTTTCCCTACGATCATGGTTTATTTAACCTGCGGCAGGATCGCCTCAACGTCATTGTGGGGCCTCGGGATCACGTGGGACGCGACCAGTTCGCCCATGCGCGTCACGGCTTCGCATCCGGCTTCGACCGCGGACTTCACCGCACCGACGTCGCCCCGGACCATTACCGTAACAAGACCGGCGCCGATCTTCTCCGCGCCGACGAGCTCGACGTTCGCCGCCTTGCACATCTGGTCCGCAGCCTCGATCGCCGCCACCAGTCCTTTGGTCTCCACCAGTCCCAATGCTTCTCTTGTCATCATGTTTCCTCCTTACGTACTGCTTGTTTCTCCGGGACCGTCCTCCCGATCATATCCAGTTCGTCTACAGGGATCCCCATCTCGCGCGCCCTGCGCAGAAACGCCTGTGCCACCTTAAGGTCCCGGGGCGTGCTGCCGCCCGCGCCGATGACCGTCATTTCCTTCTCGCAGAAGGCGAGGTACGGATCGACTGCGATGCTTCTTTCGCCCTTTGTCAGGCCAAGTTCGCACAGGACACCGCCGCTGCGGATGCAGCGGTACATCTCCCCGTGTGCTTCCGGGGAGTCCGAGCACTGGAATCCGACGTCGGCAAGTTCTCCGCCAAAAGACCGTTCCACCGCCGCACAGAGTTCCTCCGGATCCGCATAAACGGAGCAGGTAACGACTCCCGCCGCTCCCATGCGCCCCGCAAGCGCCATGTGCTCCGCGTCTTCGACCAGCGCCGTCACGGCACCGATCCCCGACGTCCTGAGCGCTGCGATGCACAGCATCGCTCTGAGCCCGGATCCGCGCACGACGACACAGCTGTCGAAGTGCAGCGTCCCTGCCGTTCTCACTCTCTCCAGCGCATGGATCACAGCCGCAGCTTCTTCGGCCACAGCGTCTTCATAAAGGCCGGCGCCCTGCTGCCGCGAGGAGGAACCGTCAACAGATTTCCCCTCCATCGCGTCCAGCACTTCCCGCACGACGGCTTCCAGATTCTTTTGATCCACGATCTCACCATCCCCGCCGAAATGCCGCGGGATCGATTCCGCAATGTCCATCACTCGAAAGCGCCGCTCAGCGGATCCGGATGTTGATGATATTCGCGGTAACAACAAGAATGATCAGACCCAAAATAGATTCTGCCGTCATGAAGATCCTGCCTTCCTGATCCCGGAGATTTCCCAGTCTCCTCAATTATATAATACAGTCCACGCAAGTCAACACGATTTCTGTTGTTTTATGCCGTATTTGTAATATTTTCTGTTTGTTTTTCTTCTGTTTCAACTAAGACATGTTGTTTTGTGGGATGAAAAGGTTCAATCGTCGCCCCTCACGAATCGCCGCCAGACTTTCTGTTCCGTCGTCCATCCCACACTATTCGGATGTGGATTTATGTTGTTTTATGTGGGATTCAAAGAATAGACATGCTTAAACACACAAAAACCACATCTCTCGATGTGGTTTTATGTGCAATACCTATTCAGTTATTCAGACAGTTATTACCTCGTCACGATCTCCACCGGCACATTCAGGATCTTGGCGACCTTCAGGATCGTGTCGATGTGGCGTCCGGTACCAGCCGCAAAGTGATGCGTCGGGCCGCATTCGCTCCAGCGGTTCACAAACTCCCTCGCGCCGCAGGTGAAGCGTGTGCGCATGTTGGTGTCGCCGATAGAAAGGATCTTGCCGGGCTCGTTGACGCCTTCCGCAACGACGAACTTGAAGTTGCCGTCGCCGTCCTGCGTGATCGCGAGATACGTCACAGGGCCTTCATAAGGATAGAACTGTGTCAGATAGCCGCCGCCGACCTTGCCGTGGAAGACGTTGACGATCTTCATCGTGGGCTTCTTGTAAGAAATGTCCGCGTCGCCGGAGCCGCTGTGGCCGATGATCGCGATATCGTCGTTGAAGTCGATCGAATACATCTCCGCGAGCTGGCCGGTGCCGGAGATGGTCTTCATGATGCTCATCGCCATCGCGACCTTCATGTCGCCCTCGACGGCGC
>DJXE01000011.1 GCA_002449595.1 Lachnospiraceae bacterium UBA7012 | reverse complement strand
GAGATCGCGGATGACCTCTGCGAACGGATTCGCACACACTACAAATAGAGAAGAGGTGTATTTCAACCAATGACCACAGAAGCACAATACAAGGCCCTGGGCATCTCCGAGCGCGTCCTCGCGTTCGCCCGGCCCGTCCTTGCCTCCCTCGAGGAGCGTTTCAAGAAGATCGACGAGAACGCGGAGCTCTGCCAGCTGCGCGTCATTCAGGCGATGCAGGAAGCCCGTGTCAATGAAGCCTGCTTAAAGGGCACGACCGGCTACGGCTACGACGACATCGGGCGCGAGGCGCTGGAGCGCACCTACGCGTCGTATTTCCACACCGAGGACGCGCTCGTCCGCCCGCAGATCACCTGCGGCACGCACGCGCTCGCGCTGGCACTGATGAGCAACCTTCGCCCCGGCCAGGTCCTTTTGTCCGCCGCAGGCAAGCCCTATGACACATTGGAAGAAGTCATCGGCATCCGCCCGTCCCGCGGGTCGCTTGCGGAGTACGGCATCGGCTACGCGCAGGTCGACCTGCTGCCGGACAGCTCCTTCGACTTTGAGGGCATCCGCGCGGCGCTGCAGGACCCTGCGGTCCACCTCGTCACGATCCAGCGCTCGAAGGGCTACCAGGAGAGAAAAACGCTTTCCGTAGACGAGATCGGCGGCTGCATCCGTTTTGTCAAGGACCTTCGCCCCGACGTGCTCTGCATGGTCGACAACTGCTACGGCGAGTTCACGGAGGACAAGGAGCCCTCTGACGTCGGCGCGGACATGGTCATCGGCTCCCTCATCAAGAATCCCGGCGGCGGCCTCGCGCCGATCGGCGGGTATATCGCGGGCACGAAAGAGTGCATCGAGAACGCCGCCGTCCGCCTGACCTCCCCGGGCCTCGGCAAGGAAGTCGGCGCGACGCTCGAAGTCCTGCCGTCCATGTTCCAGGGCTTCTTCCTGGCGCCGGTCGTCACCGCCGCCGCATTAAAGGGCGCGGTCTTCGCGGCCGCCTGCTACGAGAAGCTCGGCTTTGACGTGCTCCCGACCTCTGAGGAGGAGCGCCACGACATCATCCAGGCGATCACCTTCCATGATCCGAACGCCGTTATCGCGTTCTGCCAGGGCATCCAGGCGGCGTCCCCCGTGGACAGCTTCGTCGTCCCGGAGCCGTGGGACATGCCCGGCTACGACTCGCCGGTCATCATGGCGGCCGGCGCCTTCGTCTCCGGCGCCTCGATCGAGCTGTCGGCGGACGGCCCGATCCGCGAGCCTTACAGCGTGTTTTTCCAGGGCGGCCTCACCTTCCCGCACGTGAAATTCGGGATCCTGAAGACGCTGCAGTACATGCTCGACAAAGGCCTGACCACCCTGTAGTTCGCGGTGTATAATCAATCTTGACCGCGCCTTTGCATCACTATAAAATGAGAACCATCCCTGCCCCTGTCCGGAGAGAGGAAAGAGGCGGCGATGGACAAAAAACAAGAGCAGCCGTTCGAGCGGTTCGTGCAGTGCGGCGCGCAGGCGCTGACCAACGCGGAGCTGCTCGCCCTGATCCTTCGGACCGGGACGGACGGCAGGAATGCAACTGAGCTGGCGAGGCAGATCCTTGAGACGGGACATCCGGGGAGACAGGATCTGTCGGTTCTCTATGAGCTGAGCCTGAAGGATCTCACGCAGATCCGCGGCATCGGGGAAGTCCGTGCCGTGAAGCTCCTCGCGATCACGGAGCTCTCGGCGCGTCTTACGCGCGAGCGGGCAGAGCGGAAGCTGAGCTTCACCGATCCCGGGAGCATCGCCGGCTGTTATATGGAAGAGCTAAGACATGAGAGACAGGAAAAACTTTTTCTCCTTCTCCTCACAAACAGGCTCTCTCTGATCCGCGAAGTCCTGCTCAGTGTGGGAACTTCGGACCGGACGCTCATATCCCCGCGCGAGGTCTTCCGGCACGCGGTCCGGGAGGACGCGTCGGGATTCATTCTCATGCACAACCATCCCGGCGGGGACCCCTCGCCGAGTGAAGAGGATATTCACGTGACACGCGTGATCCTTCAGCTCGCGGGCATGATGGGAATGCGCTTCCTCGATCACATCATCATCGGGGACGGCGTCTTTCACAGCATGAGAGAAAGCGGCATCCTTACGGAAGACGAGGGCGCCGCGACATAAGCAACCAGTAAGTTTTTTAGCAGCATTGATGCGCCGCAAGGCGCTGTGAAACAGGTTTTGCCATGGGTCTATTATCAGGAAAAAATCTAGTCTCGAGCGGCTCCTTCGCGATCGACCTCGGGACGAACAATATCAAGATCTACAGCTCCGCGGGCGAGCGGATCATGGTCCAGAAGAACATGATCGCCATCGAGAACAAGAAGCGGATGATCGCCTACGGCGACGCCGCGTATGAGATGTTTGAGAAGGCGCCCGGGAACATCAGCGTCACCGCGCCGATGTCGAGCGGCGTCATCGCGGACATCCGCAACATGGAGCAGCTCCTCAAAGCCTTCATGCAGGAAGTGCAGGGCGGCCCGCTCCGCCCCGGCGACTACTTCATCGCGATCCCCACGGACGTCACGGAAGTCGAGAAGAGGGCGTTCTACGACCTCGTCCGCGACGCGGGCATCCGCGCGCGCAAGATCATGGCGGTGGAGAAGGCGATCGCCGACGGCCTCGGCATGGGGATCGACGTCAAGAACTCTCAGGGCGTGCTCGTCGTCGACGTCGGCTACGACACAACGGAGATCTCGATCCTTTCGCTCGGCGGCATCGTCCTGTCGAGGATCATCAAGGTCGGCGGCCACGTGTTCGACGCCTCGATCGTGAGCGCCGTGCGCCGCGAGTTCAACCTCGTGATCGGCATGAAGACGGCGGAGAGCGTCCGCATCGCCTTCAACGACATCACACAGAACGAGGGCAAGGCGGTCGTCTACGGCCGCGATATCGTGACGGGGCTCCCGATGGAGCGCACGCTCACGCACGACTTCGTATCGGAATCCCTGAAGGAGAACTTCCGCGTGATCGTGGACAGCATCAAGCTGATCCTGGAGCGGACGCCTCCGGAACTCGCCGCTGATATTTACCGGCACGGCCTGTTCCTGACGGGCGGCGCGTCCCAGGAGGAGGGCCTCGCGCAGGAGATGAGCAACGAGATCCGTCTCGCCGTCAATCTCGCGGAGAGCCCGGTCAACAGCGTCGCGCTCGGCATCTCGCAGGTCATCCGCAAGTCGCAGTACCGCTCGCTCGCCTACACGATCGAAGGACTTGGGAAATGAGTCAGGGCCCGAATATCGAGAAGATCGACAAGGAAGAGAAATTCCAGATCCCGGCGAAGTACTGGATCCTTTTCATCAGCGCGCTCTGCGTGATCCTGATTGTCGTGACGTTCAACACCGCCGCACTCGACGGCGTGACGGACACGGGGGCCGGCTACGTGGTCATCCCGTTCCAGGAGGGCGTCACCGCGGTCGGCGGCGCGCTGCGCCAGCACGCGCAGTCTGTGAAGGAACTGAGAAGCCTTCGCGAGGAGAACGCCGCGCTGCGGAGCGAACTCGACGACGTGAAGAGCGAGCTGTCCGTGCTGCAGCAGCAGAGCTATGAGCTCAGCCGCCTGCAGGAGCTCTACCGCGTCGACCAGCAGTACGTCTCGTACGAGAAGACCGGCGCCCGCATCATCGCGAAGGACCCCGGCAACTGGTATCACACGTTCCTCATCGACAAGGGCTCGGACGACGGCCTCGCCGTCGACATGAACGTCATCGCGTCCGGCGGTCTCGTCGGCCGCATCACGAAGACGGGACCCGGCTGGTCCCGCGTCGAGTCCATCATCAACGACAACGCGAACGTCGCTGGCTGCGTTCTGTCCACGCAGGATGATCTCATGGTCTCCGGGGACTTAACGCTTTACTCCGAAGGAATGATCCGGTTCTCCCAGCTCGTTGACTCTGAGGGCGCCGTCGTCGAAGGCGACAAGGTCGTCACCTCCCGGATCAGCGACAAGTACCTGCCCGGGATCCTGATCGGCTACATCTCCACCACGCACCGCGACTACAACAACATCACCCGTTCCGGCTACCTGATCCCTGCCGTTGATTTTGAGCATCTGGACACCGTCCTCGTGATCCTGCGTACCAAGGACATCCCGGACGAAGAAGAGACGGAGAGCGGCAAGTGAAAAGATTCGTCAACCTCCTCATCGGCATGCTCGTCGTGCTGGTCTGTTTCGTCATACAGACGGCGGTGCTGCGGGGCTCGTCCATCCTGTCCTTCCGGCCGAACCTCCTCATCATCGCGGTCGTCTCGCTCTCCCTGTTCCTCGGGGACTCCGCGGGCATCTTTCTCGGCTTTTTCGCCGGGATCCTCTGCGACGTGTGCTTTGGCCCTCTCCTCGGATTCCACGCGCTGCTTTTTGCCTGGACCGGCTATCTGTGCGGCAGGTTCACCGGTATCCTTTTCATCGAAGACCTGAAGTTCCCGCTCCTTCTCATCGAAGTGAGCGACTTTGTGTACTGTTTTTGCTGCTACATTTTTGAATTCATGTTCCGGGCGAGAATGATCGCCGGGTTCTTCATCACGAACTGCATCATCCCCGAGATGGTCTGCACGCTGCTGGCGGGCGTCGTCGTGTACCCGCTGCTCTCGATCCTTTACCGGAAGGTCATGAGAGAGAAGACCGAGAGCCAGAAACGCCAGGAGAGAAGCGAACATGCGTAAGAGAAAAAAGAAGTTCCTGCGCGACCTGCAGGCGCTCTTTCAAAAACTGAACATACGCGTCTTCCTGATGATCGCCGTGATCCTCATCCTGTGCGGCGGTCTCGTCTACCGTCTCTTCGGCCTGCAGATCGTCCGCGGCGACGAGTTCCTGACCTCCTTCCAGCTGCGCCTTAAGAGAGAAGTCACGATCCCCGGCACGCGCGGCAACATCTACGACCGGAACGGGCAGCTGCTCGCCTACAACGAGCTCGCCTACTCCGTCGTCATCCGCGACGTCTTCGACAACGGCTCGAAAAAGAACGACGCGATCAACGACGTCATCCTCCGCACGATCGACATCATCGAGTCGCACGGCGGGGAGGTGACGGACGACTTCGGGATCAGCTGCGAGTACGGCA
>DJXE01000031.1:1591-8079 GCA_002449595.1 Lachnospiraceae bacterium UBA7012 | reverse complement strand
CTGGATCATCCACAGGCCCATGATATTCTTCAGGTAGCGGAACCGGTAGTCGTAGCCGCCCTCGTTCGTGAGGTTGGCGCGCATGCTCTCCGGCGAGCAGATCGCCTCCTTGAGCTCGACGCCCATGAGCGACCAGGTCCCGGAGCTGATGTACATCGCGCTGTCGGACTGCGACGGGACGGAGACGACCGCCGACGCCGTGTCGTGCGATGCCGCCATCACGACTTCGCAGTCAAAGCCCACGATGTCCTGAATTTCCTTTTTCAGATTGCCGACATAAGATCCCGGCAGCTCAAGCGGCAGGAAGAGCTTCTCCGGAATGCCGATCCTGCGGATCAGTTCCATATCCCACTGTTTCGTCTCCGGGCTGACCAGCTGCCCCGTCGTCGCGTTGGTGTACTCGGACTTGCGGACGCCGGTGAGCAGGTAATGGAAGTAATCGGGCAGGAAAAGCAAAGTCGCCGCCCTCTCGAACGTCTCCGGCTCCTGCTCCTTCGCCGCGGCGAGCTGGTAGATCGTGTTGAACGCCAGTTTCTGGATGCCGGTCCTGGCGTAGAGCTCGTCATGAGGAATCAGGCGGTAAACCTTTTCATCGACGCCGTCCGTGCGGTGGTCGCGATAGCCGTAAGTCTCCGCGGCGAGGTTCCCCTCCGCGTCGAGGAGCGCGTAGTCGACGCCCCATGTATCGATCGCCATGCTGGACGGGATCTTCCCGATCTCGGCGCACTTCTTCATGCCGTTCAGGATCTCCCCGAACAGGCGCTCCGTGTCCCAGCAGCGGTGGCCGTTCTTCTTCACCATCCCGTTTTCAAAGCGGTAGACCTCCTCCAGGATCATCCTGCCGTCTTCCATATGCCCGAGCATATGGCGGCCGCTGGACGCGCCGAAGTCGATCGCCAGATAGTATTTTGGCATGTATCCCCCTCCTTTTTGCCTTTGCTGTTGTCTCCGGTCCGCAGTCCCCAAAGCCTGCGTCCAGGTCACTCCCACTCAATTCAACACAATCAGTCATGTTTTTGTGTTGTTTGTGTTCTTTTCCTTCCTCAAAACCACATTTTATGTTGCATTTATGTTGTTTTATGTGGTATTATTTGTTGTTTCTTGTGGTTTCTATCATTACTATACCACACGCAGACGAAATATCCCACATTTTTTTCTTGATAAGATTCGAAAGTTTTATCCCTTTTCATCCCCGGACCACGGATGTATCATAAGCCTCATGAATATGCTTACTCTTTGTACAGAAATGCTCGTGATCTTCATCATGATCCTCTGCGGCGCAGTGCTCCTTCGGCGCGGCATCTTAAGCAGCGCGTCCGCGAAGGCGATGTCCTACCTCGTCGCGCACGTGTGCAATCCGGCGCTGCTTCTCTCCTCCGCGTTCGCGTATGAGGGGAAGCTGCCGCTCGCCGTGTTCTTCCGCGGGCTGCTGGTCGCGATCGGGTTCCACGCGATCCTCATCGCGGGAGGCTTCCTCATCAATACACTGCTGCGCGTCAAGCGCGAAGAGCGCTACAGCTACCAGCTGCTCACAGCCTTCGGCAACATCGGCTTCATCGGCATCCCGGTCTGTCGCGCGGTCCTGGGACCTGAGTCCCTCGTCTACGTGTCGGTCAGCTGCCTCGTCTTCGGCATCCTGTTCTACACTTACGGGACGGCGACGATCCAGAACGCGGCGCAGCTGCAGCACGCTTCACAGAGAACCGGCAGCGCGGGCACCGCATCGGGAAGCAATTCCGGCGCGAACGAAAAAAGCGCAGCCTCCCGCATCCTCGGAAAACTGCGCTCCATATTCAATATCGGCACCATTGCCGCCGCTCTGTCCGTCGTGATCTACCTCACCGATCCGAAGGTGCCGCAGCTCGTGACGGAGACCGCCAGCTACGTCGGAAACGCGACGGTATTTCTCTCCATGCTGGTCATCGGCTGCACCGCCGCCTCGGAATCCCTGTCCGAGCTGTTCCTCGGCGGGAAGAGGATCTACGCTTTTCTTGTGCTTCGCATGCTGGTCCTGCCGGTCGCGATCGTGCTGCTCCTGAAGCTGTTCGTGCGCGATCCGCTCCTGCTCGGGACGACGTCCGTCATGGTGGCGCTCCCCGCCGGCAGCCTCTCGCTCATGCTCTGCAGCGAATACGACCTGGAGAGCCAGGAGATCTCCCGCGGCATTCTGCTCTCGACGATGCTCTGCATCGTGACGGTTCCGATCGTCTGCGCGTTCCTATAAGCCTCAGCCGTTCGCCCCGTCCGCGATCGCTCTGATCTCGGCCGTAAGTTCCTCCAGCGCCATAAATCTGCTCGCTTTACAGAGAAAAGCAATACTGCCATGATCCTGGTTTTCCTCTGCGAGGATCTCCCGAAGGATCGCCTTCGCCTCTTCTTTATCCCCGCAGGGACGGACGTCCCGGATGCCTGCTGCCGCCTCTTCCGCAATTGCCTTGGAGGCCGCGCCGACTGTGATCATCATATCGATCGGAAGCTGCGCCGCGAATTTGCCGACCTCGCGGTGAAGCCGCTCCTCCTCTTCTCCGAGCTCGCCCATGTCGCCTACGATCGCGATCTTTCTGTCCGCATCCGCGCGGGAAAGCGTCTGCAGCCCCGCCTTCATGGACTGCGGATTCGCGTTGTACGTGTCGTTGAAGACCGTGATATTTCCCGGCAGGTGCAGCGTCTCCATGCGCATCTTCGTCGGGACGTAGCTGCGGATACCCTCCGTAATCTGCTCCGGTGTCAGGCCGAAGTAAGTTCCGATCGCCGCTGCCGTCGCCGCGGGATAGATCATGTGGCGTCCCGGTGTCGGGACCTCCACCCTGTACTCCGCATCCGTGTTGTCGCGCATCGTGAAGCTCATGCCGTCCGCACCGCTGTCGTCGATCTGAATCGCGCGGAACGAGGAATCGTCCGCCTCTCCGACCCAGGTGAAGCGGAATTTCTCCAGCTTCTCCCCGTCGTCCTTCAGCTGCCGCAGGTACTCGTCATCCGCGTTCATCACCGCGTAGCCGCCTTCCTTCAGGCCATTGAAGATCTCGCTCTTTGCCTGGAAGATGCCCTGCCTGCTGCCGAGGTTCCCGATGTGCGCATCACCGACGTTCGTGATGACCGCCGCGTCCGGGCGTGCGATTCCGGCCAGGTAGTCGATCTCACCGAAGTGGTTCATGCCCATCTCGATCACCGCGATCTGCGTCTCACTCGTGATGCGAAGGATCGTGCGCGGAAGGCCGATGTTGTTGTTGAAATTGCCTTCCGTCTTCAGCGTGTTGTACTTCTGCGCGAGCACGGAGGCGATCATGTCCTTCGTCGTCGTCTTTCCGACCGATCCGGTCACGCCGATGACAGGAATGTTGAATTTGCTTCTGTAGTATCTTGCGAGGTCGCCGTACGCGAGGATCGTGTCCTCCACCATGAGATAGAACTTGCCGTCGATGAAGCTCTCCGGCTCTTTGGAGATCACGCAGCCGACTGCTCCGGCCTCAAGAGCCGCGCCCGCGAAGCGGTGTCCGTCCGCCTTCTCTCCCGGAAACGCGAAGAAGACGTCGCCCGCCACGATCTTCCGGTTGTCGGATTCCGCGCCGGTGATCTGCACGTCGAGGTCGTTAAACTCCCCGCAGAGCTTTCCTCCGGTCGCTTCCATCAGTTCTCTTAATGTGATCGCTTCCATGATCCTTTTCCCTTCGAAATCTAAATAATTCAGATGAGCGGCGCGCGATCCAGACCGTCGCGGACGATCGTCTCGCACAGTTCCTCATAAGAGATGCCGACCGCCGCGGCTTCCTGCGGCACGAGGCTCGTCGGCGTCATGCCGGGCAGCGTGTTGACTTCGAGGAAGTAGAGCTGTCCTTTTTTGTCGAGAATGAAATCGCATCTCGAGTAAGTCTTCAGGCACATCGCGTTGTGCACGAGGAGCGCGGTGTCGCCCATCTCCTTCTCCACTTCCGGATCGACCGGCGCGGGGCAGATCTCGTCGGAGGCGCCCGCCTCGTATTTGTTGGAGTAATCGTAGAATCTCGTCTTCGGCACGATCTCGACCGAAGGCAGCGCGCGGTCCAGCAGCACCGCGCAGGTCAGCTCCCGGCCCTCAATGTATTCCTCGACGAGGATATCGTTGTCAAAGCGAAGCGCCGCGCGGATCGCGGGGATGAGCTGTGCCTCCTCCTTCACGATGTAGACGCCGACGGACGAGCCGCCGGTGGGCGTCTTGACGACGCAGGGGACGGTGCTCTTCGCGGCGATCTCCTCGATCTCCTTCTCATTCTTCGCGTCCACGTAGCGGTAGTACTGCCACGCGGGCATCCGGACGCCGTACTGGCGCATCATCTGCTTGGTGACCATCTTGTCCATCGTCATCGCGGCGCCGAGGTAGCCGGAGCCGGTGTAACGGATCCCGAGCGTGTCGAAGACCGCCTGCACGCGGCCGTCCTCGCCGTTCATGCCGTGAAGGCCCATGAATACGATGTCCGCCTTCGCGCAGATCTGGAGGACGCCTTCCCCGAACAGGGAAGCGCTGCGGTATTTTCTGGACGCCTTGACCTCTTCGAGGTCTGGCTCCTTGCCGTCGAACACGACAGGCTTCAGTTCGGGAAGCTTGTCAAAAAGCTTTTCCGGCGCATCCCGGAATTCCTGCGCCTCATTCTCAAGGCCGAGAAACAGGTCCACCAGCACCGCCTGATGGCCGCGGCTGCGGAGCGCGGTGCAGACTTTCGTGCCGGAAGAAAACGATATTTTGCGCTCGGTGGACAGGCCACCGCAGAGAACGACTATCTTCATATTCACGTATACTCCAGTCATCGGTGATGGTGACTGGATTTTTCCTTTCTCCCGGGCTCTCCGGGTCACCTCGTATCATACTGTTCGATCTGTCCGTCAATTATTCCATGCATCAGAAAAGGGCATGTCATAACTCTCTAGAGTATAACACACCCCTGTATCAATTCCGAAACAACCGGCAGCCGTGTCCGCGCGGTTTCTGTTTGTGTGATCGTCAGGCTTCTTCCGCCGGCGCTTCCGCTTCGCTGTGCTTCTGCGTATCCTCCGACGGCGGAGCGACTGCTTTGAAATTTATGGTAAAACGGGTTCCGAAATCCTGCCTGGATACGACGTCGATCGTGCCGTCGTGCGCGTCGATGATCCACTTTGCGATCGCGAGGCCGAGGCCTGTGCCGCCCGTCGCGGATCCCCTCGCCTCGTCGGAGCGGTAGAACCGCTCGAAGATGTGGGCGATGTCCGCGGAAACCATACCGATGCCCTCATCCTGGATCAGGTAGGAGACGTTTTTCCCGTCGGTGCGGACGCCGATGCGGATGCGGTCGCCCTTCCCCGAGTACTTCATCGCGTTCTGCAGGAAGATCCGGGCCGACTGCTTGATCATCGCGGGATCGCCGTAGATCCAGGCATGCACGGGAGCGCTGCCCGCGGCTTCCCCTTCGCCCGCCTTGGCCTGTTCCATCGGAAGGTCGAGGACGTACTCGTGATCCGGATCGATCATGGATGACTCGTCGCAGACCTCTTCCATCAGGCCGCAGACGTCGATCGTCGTCTTCTGCAGCACGTTCCTGCCGCTGTCGCCGCGCGCGAGGAAGAGCAGCTGCTCGACCAGTTCCTTCATGTGCTCCGACTCCGCCCGGATTGAAGTGATGCCCTCCTGCAGGATCTCCGGGTCGTCCTTGCCCCAGCGTGCGAGGAGGTCGGCGTAGCCCTGTATGACCGCGATCGGCGTGCGCAGTTCGTGCGAGGCGTCCGAGACGAAGCGCACCTGCTGCCGGTAGCCCTCCTGCATGCGGTAGAGGAGGTTGTTGATCGCAGTCTCGATGCTCCGCAGCTCGTCGTCGCCCGTCGAGATCCGCAGGTCGCCCATGCCGAGGTCGTTCAGGTCCTCGTTCTCCGACGCGGCGTGGCGGATCGCCTGCTCCAGGCTCTCGAATTTCGTGGTGTCGAGCGAGATCGCGCTGAGCGCCTCCGCGCGCTGCGCGAGCTCATCCATCGGGCGCAGGAATCTACGGTACTTTCCTCCGTCCAGAGCGAAAAACAGCAGGTCGATTCCCTGGATCCCGAAGATTACGAGGAAGACCGGCACCGCGTTGTCCCCGATCGAGCGGATCGGGAAATCCTTCTGCGAGCCGTCTTCATAGATGATCCGCAGCGCGAGGCTGTCGTAATCCGTCCCGACGATCTCCGCGTTCTGCGTGCCTTCTCCTACCTTTTTGAGATCCGCATTCCGAAGGGTAAACCCATTGCAGCTCAAAATAAAGATGGCGATCAGCATCGCCGCCGCGACGACGTCGAGCACCAGGTAGTCCCACAGCTTGCCGAACCAGACGGATCTGTGGATCCTGCGGGCGATCGACTTCGCGCGCTTGGAGTCCCGGAATCTCCTGTTCTTTTTTTCTTCTCCGGTTTTTCCCATTGATGTCATCCTCGCCGGCTTTTGTCACGCCGCCGGATTCCGCACTCCCCGTGCAGGGCTCAAGCAGGATCCCGGATCACGTATCCGACGC
>DJXE01000031.1:0-1490 GCA_002449595.1 Lachnospiraceae bacterium UBA7012 | reverse complement strand
ATCCCGGATCACGTATCCGACGCCGCGCACCGTCTCGATCAGGCGGATCCGGAAGGGATCGTCGATCTTGGAGCGAAGGTAGCGCACGTAGACGTCGATGACGTTCGTCTCGCCGACATAGTCAAATCCGCAGACCCGGTTGATCAGCTTCGCGCGGTCAAGCACGATGTTCCTGTTCTCCAGGAGTACCTGCAGAAGTACAAATTCATGGTTGGTGAGATAGACGGCGGCGCCGTCCACCGTGACCTCGTGCCGGTCCTCGTCGAGCACGATCTCGTGCGTCGCGGGTTCCTTCTCCGTCCCGGCCGCGACGTTCTCTTGCCGCGTGACGCTGATGCGCTTCGTCTGCATCTGCGCCGGTCCCGCGGACTGCGTGCGCTTAAGCGCGACGCGGATCCGGGCGAGCAATTCCTCGATCGCGAACGGCTTGGTGATGTAGTCGTCGGCGCCGGCGTCGAGGCCGGACACCTTATCCATCACCGCATCCCTCGCCGTCAGCAGGATGACCGGAACGCTCTTTTGCTGGCGGAGGCGCCGCAGCACCTCTATGCCGTTTAGTCCCGGCAGCATCACGTCCAGCAGGATCAGGTCGAAATCCTCGGAGAGGGCCCGCTCGAGGCCGGCCCTTCCGTCTTCTTCCTTCGCGGTCTCGTAGCCCTCGTGCCTGAGCTCAAGCTCCACGAACCGCGCGATCTTCGTCTCATCTTCAATGATCAGTATTCTGCTCATGTTTCCTGTGTTTGAGGACACCGGATCCGGTCGATAAACCTTTTCCCCGATCAGTTCTGATCGTTATTACTGAAATCCCTCTTGATGTCCTCGGCGGTCTCCGCCGCCTTCTCAAATACTTCGTTGACTGCTTCCGCGGCCTTGCCGGGGTGCTCGAAATGGTACTTGCATCCGAAGAACAGGCCGACGACCATCAGGACCAGGATCGTCCAGAATGTGACGAACATGAGAATGATGAGGGCCAGCGTCGGGATCGCGATCAGCTCTTCACCGCGGCGCTCGACGATGAACTTCGTCCTCAGCGCGATGTCCAGGAGCCTTTTGCACTCTTTCTTGAAGTTCTCCCAGCCCGTTCTCTCTTTCTTACCGGTGCTGCGGTTGCCCGCGCCGTCCACGACTTCGCCGGTCAGGACGTCGCTGCCGCCGGCCGCCTCCCTGCCGAGCGCGTCGCCGGTGGAGTAGTATGCCGTCCGGGGCTCGCCGATCTTGCCCTGCTTCTCCAGCGCGATGATCGCGTCGAGGAGGTCTCCGCCGCTCTGCTCAAGGGCTGCTTTCGCGTCTTCGTAAGTGACGCCGGTCTTTTCAACGATCTTCTCAACCTTTTCGAAGTTTTCCATGGTATTCTCTCCTTTTCTCATCATATATTGTTTTTTCTTGCGCGGCATCTCATTTCTTGCTGTCTTGTGTGCCGCTGTTTTTGTTTTGCATGATGTAATCATAGAGGACGTTCATGAAAGCAAAATTGATGGTTCATTAAAGAA
>DJXE01000135.1:2323-15012 GCA_002449595.1 Lachnospiraceae bacterium UBA7012 | reverse complement strand
CGGAGAAATATGACACAAAAGCTTGAAAATAACGACAATGCAAACCTGATCAATCACAGCGCGGCAGAAAACATGATCAATAATAATTCAGAAAAGAATCAGATCAGTATTAATGCGAAAGAAGATCTGAATAATAAGAATAGGAAAGGTTTCCCGAATACTGAAAGATCGGAAGAAATCACGGTTCGACCAATGAAGGAAGAGGACTACGACAAGGTCCGGGAGCTGTGGCAGACGATCGGCGGATTCGGCATCCGCAGCATCGACGACAGCAGGGAAGACATCGTGCGCTTCATAAGAAGAAACCCTGACACGAGCGTTGTGGCGCAGGACCCGGCGGAAAAGATCGTAGGCACGATCCTGTGCGGCAACGACGGCCGCCAGGGAAGCCTCTATCACGTCTGCGTGGCGAAACCCTACCGGCGGCGCGGCATCGGAACGCGTCTCGTCAGCTTCTGCATGCAGGCACTGCAGGCGGAAAAGATCAACAAAGTCACGCTGATCGCCTTCGCACACAACGACGGCGGCAATGCGTTCTGGAAGCAGATCGGCTGGAACCGCCGGAGCGACTGCAATTATTATGAATTCGTACTGAATACAGAAAATATTACCCATTTCATCGAGGCGGATCCCGCGATCTGATATGAGAAGTCCCAATGAAGTAATCCGCGTTCTGCAGGCGAAGGAATACATGCGGGAGAGCGCGGGTAAGTGTATAATGGAACATCGAAAGCACCGGCAGTAAAAATGGCGCGCACAAGGCGCCGTGGCAGTCTGATATCAGACAAAGATCGGCACCGCGTACACAGCGTCATCAAATAGAAGGCAGCAGGGAGGAGACAGCTCATTCATGGCAAATAAGAGAGAAGGAAAGATCAGGGCAGGCATCGTCGGAGCGACCGGGTACGCCGGTGCGGAGATCGCGAGACTTCTAGCGATGCATCCGGACGTGGAGATCGCGTGGCTCGGCTCGAGAAGCTACGCCGGCAAGGCGTTCGGGAGCCTGTTCGGAAACCTTTACCAGATCGTCGATCTCGACTGCATCGACGACGATACGGAGAGGCTGAAGGCCACCATCGCGCAGCTCGCGGAGGAGACGCGGACGGACGTCATCTTCACGGCGACGCCGCAGGGAGCCTGCATGCAGCTCGTCTCGGAAGAACTGCTCAGCCGCACGAAAGTCATCGACATGTCAGCGGACTTCCGCCTGAAAAACGTCGATATCTACCAGAAATGGTACAAGATCGAGCACACCGCGCAGCAGTTCCTGGATGAGGCGGTCTACGGCCTGTGCGAACTCGCGGCGGACCGCGTGAAAGACGCGCGCCTGCTCGCAAACCCGGGCTGCTACACGACCTGCTCCATTCTGACGGCATATCCCCTCGTGAAGGAGGGCATGATCGACCCGAACACGCTGATCGTGGATGCTCTGAGCGGCGTCTCCGGCGCGGGCCGCGGCGCGAAGGTCGCGAACCTCTACTGCGAAGTCAACGAGAGCGCGAAAGCCTACGGCGTCGCCTCCCACCGGCACACGCCCGAGATCGAGGAACAGCTCGGCTACGCGTGCGGCAGCGACATCACGATCACGTTCACGCCGCACCTCGTCCCGATGAACCGCGGCATCCTCGTCACGGCATACGCGGAGCTGTTTTCGAAGGCGGACGGCACGCTGCCGACAGAAGAGGAGATTCTCGCAGTCTACCGCAAGTACTACGGCGACAAACACTTCATCCGCGTCCTGCCCGCCGGCTCCTGCCCGGACACGAGATGCGTGGAAGGCAGCAACTACGTGGACATCTGCGCAAAGCCGGACTACAGAACCGGACGCGTCATCATGATGGGCGCGCTCGACAACCTCATGAAGGGCGCAGCATCGCAGGCCGTACAGAACATGAACATCATGTTCGGCCTTCCTGAAGACGCCGGAATTGGCTTCATCCCGGCAAACCCGTAATATAATATGGAAAAAGAATTACACCGCAGATCGACGCTGATTTGAAAAGATCTGATACTACGGATCCAGACAGCATTGATTCATCAGAACCAAAACAGGCATCACGGGAAAACAGGAGAGTAACATGAAGATCATCGACGGCGGCGTCACAGCCGCGAACGGGTTTTATGCCGCGGCAGCCGCGGCGGGCATCAAGTATAAGGACAGGACCGACATGGCGCTGGTCTACAGCGAATACCCGTGTGCGGCGGCAGGCACCTTTACGACCAATGTCGTGAAGGCGGCGCCGGTCGTCTACGACAGGGAGATCATCCGCTCGGGCGCGCCGGTCCAGGCGGTCATCGTCAACTCCGGCATCGCGAACGCGTGCACGGGAGAAGAGGGCATGGGCTACTGCCGCAGGACGGCGGAGGCGGCCGGAGAGGCACTCGGCATTCCGGCGACTTCAGTGCTCGTCGGCTCGACCGGCGTCATCGGCATGCAGCTTCCGATCGACCGGGTCTGCGCGGGCGTGAAGCTCCTCGCGGACGCGAAGAAAGATACTCTGGAGGCCGGAACCGAAGCGGCGAAGGCCATCATGACGACAGATACAGTGAAAAAGGAAGTCGCCGTCGAGATCACGCTTTCCGGCAAAACGGTAAGAGTCGGCGGCATGAGCAAGGGCTCCGGCATGATCCACCCGAATATGTGCACGATGCTCGGCTACGTCACGACGGACGCCGCCGTGAGCAGTGAGATGCTGCAGAAGGCGATCTCAGAGATCGTGCAGGATACGTTCAACATGATCTCGGTGGACGGCGACACGTCGACGAACGACACGCTGCTCGTGCTCGCAAACGGAAGCGCCGGGAACGAGATGATCGCGGAAGAGAACGAAGATTACCGGACGCTGTACGAGGCGCTCCGCTACATCTGCGAGACGCTGGCCAAGAAGATGGCGGCTGACGGCGAAGGCGCGACGAGGCTGATCGAGTCGGCCGTGATCCACGCGGACACGAAAGAAAACGCGAAGATCCTCGCGAAGTCCGTCGTCTGCTCGAGCCTCACGAAGGCAGCAGTTTTCGGCTGCGACGCGAACTGGGGCCGGATCCTGTGCGCGCTCGGCTACTCCGGCGTGCAGTTTGATCCCGACAAGACGGATCTTTACTTTGAGAATGATGAGAAAAAGATCCTGATCTTCCACAACGGCAGCGCCGCCGATTACAGTGAAGAAGAGGCGACACAGATGCTCAGCGGAGATAAGGTAAGGATCGTCTCAGACATGAACATGGGAGAGGCGAGCGCGACCGCCTGGGGCTGCGACCTCACCTATGACTACGTCAAGATCAACGCAGACTATAGAAGCTAATTGTTCCGCTCATACGTATTTGCATCAATGAGGACCTAAGATGGACAACTACATGAACGAAGCGCAGCATAAGGCCGAAGTGCTGGTGGAGGCGCTGCCTTATATCCAGCAGTTCAACCGCAAGATCATCGTCGTGAAGTACGGCGGAAGCGCGATGAACAGCGAGGAACTCAAGAGAAGCGTCATCAAGGACGTCACGCTCTTAAAGCTCGTCGGCTTCAAGCCGATCATCGTGCACGGCGGCGGCAAGGAGATCAGCCGCTGGGTCGCGAAGACCGGAAAAGAGGCGCAGTTCGTGAACGGACTCCGCGTGACGGACGACGAGACGATGGAGATCGCCGAGATGGTACTCGGCCGCGTCAGCAAGCAGCTTGTCACGATGGTCGGCGAGCTCGGGGTGAAAGCGGTCTCCGTGAGCGGCAAGGACGGCGGCCTCATCCGCGTGAAGAAGAAATACGCGGACGGCCAGGACATCGGATACGTCGGCGAGATCACAAGCGTGGAGCCGAAGATCCTCTACGACCTTCTGGAAAATGACTACCTGCCGATCGTAGCGCCGATCGGCCTCGACGACAATTTCGCGACTTACAATATCAACGCGGACGACGCCGCGTGCGCAGTGGCGAAGGCGGTCCACGCCGACAAGCTGGTCTTCCTGACCGACGTCGAGGGACTCTACCGTGATTTCAACGACAAGTCCACATTTATTTCCAAGATCAGCAGCAGTGAAGCTGAGGAACTGATCCTGGGCGGTATGATCGGCGGCGGAATGCTGCCGAAGCTCGCAAACTGCACGGATGCCGTGCGAGAGGGCGTGGGTCGCGTCCATATTCTGGACGGACGCGTACCGCACGCGATGCTCCTCGAGATCTTCACCGACCGCGGCTTCGGAACGATGTTCTATCACTAATAAATTCACACCCGCAGACAGCAGAAAGAGACGGCATTATGACCACAAAAGAACTCATCGCACAGGCGGAAGAAGACCTGCTCCACACTTATAACCGGTACCAGATCGTTCTGGACCGCGGCGAAGGCGTCTACCTGTATGACAGGGACGGGAAAAAGTATCTCGACTTCGCGGCGGGCATCGCCGTCTTTGCGCTCGGCTACGGAAACAAGGCTTACAACGACGCGCTGAAGGGGCAGATCGACAAGCTGATCCATACGTCGAACCTTTTCTACAATGAGCCCTCGATCGAGGCGGCGCACAAATTAAAAGCCGTCTCCTCCATGGACCGCGTGTTCTTCACGAACAGCGGCGCGGAGTCGATCGAAGGCGCGCTGAAGTCGGCGGTCAAATACGCGTACACGAAGCGCGGTGAGAAGCAGCCTGAGGTGATCGCACTCGAGCACTCCTTCCACGGAAGGACCTACGGCGCGCTGTCCGTCACGGGCAACCCGCACTACCGCGAGGCATTCGGCCCGATGAACTGCAACGTCTCGTTCGCGAAGATGAACGATCTCGCGAGCGTGGAAGAGAAGATCACGGAGCACACCTGTGCCGTGATCATGGAAGTTGTACAGGGAGAAGGCGGCTTGATTCCGGCGGATGAAGCTTTTCTCCGTGGGGTGAGAGAGCTCTGCGACAGGAACGGCATTCTGCTGATCTTCGACGAAGTGCAGTGCGGCATGGGCCGGACCGGCAGCATGTACGCGTGGCAGCAGTACGGCGTGAAGCCCGACATCATGACGACGGCGAAGGCGCTCGGCTGCGGCGTTCCGGTCGGCGCGTTCCTCATGACCGAGGAAGTCGCGCAGTATTCCCTCGTGCCCGGCGACCACGGCACGACGTATGGCGGCAATCCGTTTGCGACCTGTGCGGTGAGCAAGGTCCTCGACCTGTACGAGGAGCTGGACATCGTCAGCCACGTGAACGAGGTCGCGCCTTATCTCGAAGAGAAATTAAACGGCATCGTTGAGAAATATTCCTGCGCCACAGAGCGTCGGGGAAAAGGTCTTATGCAGGGCCTCGTCCTCGATCGCCCCGTGAGCGGTGTCATTCCGGCCCTCATGGATAAGGGCCTGATCGCGATCAGCGCCGGCGCGCAGATCCTGCGCTTTGTTCCGCCGCTCGTCATCACGAAGGAGAACGTGGACGAAATGATCGGTATCCTGGAAGAAGTCCTCAGCGCGCTGCCTGACAGGGAGGCCTGATGAGGAGAACAGTTTCTGTAATTCTGACGGCGGCGCTGCTCGTAGTGCTGCTGCTTCTGATCCCTTCGCAGCACATCGTTACGGGGGTGGAGTCGGGCTCGCTCTTCTCCGGAAGAGAGACCATCCGGGTATGGTACACGGATGAGGCGCTGACGAACTTTTTCAGCGATACGGCGCTGCAGTACGGGGAGTCCCAGAGCAGCTACCGCATCGAGGCGGTGAAGAAGGACCCGGTCGAGTTCCTGCAGCAGGTCAACACGGCGTCCGCGGCGGACGAGAGCTTCCCGGACCTGTATGTTGTCAGCAACGACCTGCTGGAGCAGGCCTACCTCTCCGGGCTCGCGAAGCGGATCGACGACCCGCAGTATTTCAGCGACACGATGTACTTTCCGCAGACGGCGCTGAACGCCGTCACCTACAACGGAAAGACCGTCGCCTGGCCGCTGTACTACGAGACGAGCGCGCTCGTCTACAACACGCAGTATCTGCAGGACATGGCCGACGCGCTGGGCATTTCCGGCCTGGATGCGATCCCGTCAACGGTCGTCGACATCATCAACCTGGCGAACAGCTACGAGGCGCCGGAGCAGGTGCAGGCGGTCTTCAAGTGGGACGTCAACGATATATTCTTTAACTATTATTTTGCCGGCGGCTACCTGAACGTCGGCGGAGAATGCGGCGACGACAAGAGCCAGTTCGACGTCTACAACGGCGACGTCATCCGCTGCCTGGACGTCTACCAGCAGCTGAACCAGTTCTTCTCGATCGACACGCAGACGGACGACTACAGCCAGATCGTCGACGATTTCATCGACGGGAAGATCGTCTTTACGGTCGCGACGTCGGAACTTCCGGGCCTCATTCGCGAGCGTCTCGCGGAGCGCGGCGAAGACGCGGAGAGCAGCTTCCACTACGGCGTGACGACGCTGCCGGATATCACGAGCGAGCTGCCGACGCGGGCGATGTCCGTGACGTACTGCCTCGCGGAGAACGGCTACGGGGAGCACCCGGACGGCGTCCGCGACTTCATGCACTATCTCTACCAGCACATGGAGAACTTCTACGACAGCACGGGAAAAGCGCCTGTCGCCCTGAACGTCCATGCATCCGACCCGCACATGGAGTCGTTCCTCGCCTCCTACAAGGAGTCCGTGCCGCTGCCGAAGATGCGGGAGACATCGAATTTCTGGGTCCTTCTGGAGAACACATACGCGAAGATCTGGAACGGTGCGGACGTCGGCACGTCCCTGCGGGAACTCTACGAGCAGTCGATGCTGCAGATCACGGGAGAGGAGTACACGGCGGAAGAACTGGCGAGTCCTGACCGGATCGACATCAGCGCGCAGCTGGAAGGCATGGACTGACTTGTGATATACTTTTTCTGAGGTGTCATACAGCGAAACCATTCGGGGCACAGAGGTGCCCGGGAAGGACGACTGTATGGCCGAAAAATGGTTTGATCAAATTCGAGGGATCTTCAGAGCGCATCGGAGGATGCTTCTGTTGATCCTCGTCGTTGTTCTGACGGATGCTGCCGCCGCGTCGTGCGCAGGCGGCGGACGGGAACTGGTGCTCACGGAGCCGCCAGCGGAGGCTGCGGTGACGGGGGAGACAGCAGGCGACGAAGAGCCGCCAGAGGAAGAACCATCTTCGGAGGAATCCGGAGAAACGGCAGAACACCCGGCAACGATCTGGGTGCACGTCTGCGGCGCCGTGAATCGGGAAGGAGTGTATGAGCTCCCGGAAGGCTCCCGCGTCTTCGAGGCGCTTCGGCTGGCGGGCGGATGTACCGCGGAAGCGGACACGTCCTACTGCAACCAGGCCGCGGTCTTAAGCGACGCGCAGAAGGTGTACATCCCGACGAAGGAAGAGGCCGAGAAATTGAGGGCCGCAGAGGCGGTTCCGCAGGAGGCAGGCGCGCCGGAGACCGGCGCGGGCAGTTCCGGAACGGCCGGAGGCAAGATCAATATCAATACGGCGGACGCCGCACTCCTGACGCAGATCCCCGGGGTCGGGGAGAGCAAGGCGAAGAGCATCATCGCATACCGCGATGAGCACGGTCCCTTTAAGTCGACGGAGGACCTCATGAAGGTCAGCGGGATCGCGGCGGCGAGCTTTGAGAAAATGAGAGATTATATTACCGCGGAGTAGCCGCGCGGCGCGTTCATTAAGGGAATGCGGCCGCTGCTGCGATCCGGAGAGGATGAAAGCGGGAAATGGCAAAGAAAATTCTGATCGTGGACGACGAAAAGCTGATCGTCAAGGGTCTGCGCTTTTCCCTTCAGCAGGAGGGATACGAGACCGATACGGCATACGATGGGGAGGAGGCGCTGGAGAAGATCCGGAGCACTTCCTACGACATGGTCCTTCTCGACGTGATGCTCCCTAAGCTGACGGGATTTGAGGTCCTGCAGCAGGTGCGGGAGTTCTCGAACGTGCCGATCATCATGCTGACGGCGAAGGGCGAGGACATGGACAAGATCCTCGGGCTCGAGTACGGCGCGGACGACTATGTGACAAAGCCGTTCAATATTCTTGAGGTCAAGGCGAGGATCAAGGTGATCCTGCGCCGCGTCTCCCGCGTCGTCCAGGAAAAGCAGGATGACGGCGTCATCGTGAGCGGCGACCTGCGGCTCGACACCGACAACCGCCGGCTGCATATCGCAGGGAAGGAAGTCAATCTCACCAGCAAGGAATTCGAGCTGCTTGAGCTTCTCGTGACGAATCCGGGCAAAGTGTACGGAAGAGAGAAGCTCCTGGAACTCATCTGGGGCAAGGATTATCCCGGCGACGTGCGCACAGTGGACGTCCACATCCGCCGTCTCCGTGAAAAGATCGAAGCCAGCCCGTCTGAGCCGCGCTACGTCCAGACGAAGTGGGGCGTCGGCTACTTCTACAGAGTCCACACATGAGATCTGTCCTGCTGCGCCTTACGCGGAGCATGAAGCTCCGCCTTCTTCTTACGATCTTTGTGCCGGGGATGACCCTTCTCATCGCCGCCCAGTTCTCCATGCTGGGATTCTACCGGTCGAGGGCTGTGTCCGTCCGCACGTCCGAAGTGCAGACACAGCTGATGAGTCTCGCCAACCACCTGATCAACTACGACTATCTCCGGGACCCCTCGTCGGAGTCCATCGGAGCAGAGCTCGCGCAGTTTTCCTCGCTCTACAACGGGCGCGTCCTCGTGATCGACGACATGTTAAAGGTCGTGAAGGACACGTACCGCATGTCGGAGGGCAAGACGGTCGTCTCGGCCGACGTCGTGAAGTGCCTCAGGCACGGCAGCAACGGCAGATCGTCCTACTACGACCGGGAGGAGGGGTTCATCACCCTTTACATGCCGATCATTGAGACCGCCGCGCTGGAAGTCGGCGACTACTCCGAAAGGGCGCAGGAGACGGAGATCGTCAAGGGCGTCCTGCTCGCGAGCGTCTCCACGGCATCGATCGAGAGCACCTGCGACTACCTGCAGCGGATGGCGATGCTCGTCGTCCTGATCGCGGGCGTCCTGCTCGGCGCGCTCAGCATCGTGGCGGCTGTCCTGCTCGTCCGCCCGGTGGATCGGCTCGCGCGCTCCGTCGCGGAAGTCAGGGACGGCTTCTCCAACCAGCAGGTCCCGAAATACTCCTATCTTGAAACCGAGCGGATCGCGGACGGCGTGAACGGCATCGTCGACCGCGTGCGCATCATGGACGAGTCGCGGCAGGAATTCGTCTCGAACGTCTCGCACGAGCTCAAGACGCCGATGACCTCGATGAAGATCCTCGCGGACTCCCTCATCGCGGAAAACAACGTCCCCGAAGAGATGTACAAGGAATTCCTGACGGACATCGCGCAGGAGATCGACCGTGAGAACAGCATCATCGCGGAGCTCCTGTCGCTGACGAAGCTGAACCGCAAGAACGCGCCGATGAACATCACGCAAGTGAACATCAACGAGCTGATGGAGATCATCCTGAAGCGGGTGCGCCCGATCGCGCAGAAGAGAGACATCGAGCTGACTCTGGAGAGCGTCCGCGACGTGACGGCCGGCGTGGACGAGCCCAAGCTGACGATGGCGCTGACCAACCTCGTCGAGAACGCGATCAAATACAACAAAGAACACGGCACCGTCACGGTCACGGTCGACGCGGACCCGAGAAACTTCATCGTGAAGATCGCGGACACCGGCGTCGGGATCCCGGAGGAGTCGCTGGACATGATCTACGAGCGCTTCTACCGGGTCGACAAGTCCCGCTCGCGCGAAGTCGGCGGATCGGGCCTGGGCCTCTCGATCACGAAGAGCGCCGTGCTCCTGCACAGGGGCACGATCCAGGCGGAGAGCAAGGAAGGGGAGGGCACGACGTTCACCGTCACCATCCCGCTCAATTACGTGCAGAGGGCGGCGGATCCCGCCGCGGGGAAGAGAGCATGAGACAGGCAGGGCACACGAGAGTACAACTGAACAGACGCCTTGCCGGGAAAAGGATCATCGCCACGATCCTGTGCATCGCCATGCTTCTGGCCTGTGCGGCGTGCGGACGCAGCTCCGGCGCGGCAGCAGGCGCAGCCGGCGCCGCTGCGGGCGCTCCGTCGAACGCGATCCGGCTCTACTACCTGAGCAACGATCTCAGCTCAGTCCTGCCTGTGGACTATGTGCCGAAGGCCTCCGAGCCGCAGCAGCTGTGTGAGGAAGTCTCGCAGCAGCTCGCTGCCGTGCCGGAGAGCGTAGAAGGCGTCGCGCCGATCTCCGGATTTACGGTCTCGAAAATCACGATGGAAAACGGCGTCGTCACGCTGGACGTCTCCAAGGAATATGAGATGATCGACTCGACGACCGAGATCCTCGCGCGCGCGGCGATCGTCAACTCGCTCTGCCAGCTGGAGAACGTGACCGGCGTGCAGTTCCTCGTCGAGGGCGAACCGCTGCTGGACTCCGCCGGCGAGGAAGTCGGCGAGATGAACAGCGACATGTACATCTTCAACACGGGACGCGAGATCCGCACCTACCAGATGGTGCGGCTGCATCTCTATTTTGCGGACGAGACCGGCACGCAGCTCGTGAACACGTACCGCCGGGTCGTCTACAACAGCAACCTCTCGATGGAGAGACTCGTCACGGAGCAGGTCATCATGGGAACGAGCAGCGACTTCGCCCATCCGACGCTGAATCCGGAGACGCGCGTCCTCAGCGTCACCACGGTGGACGGGATCTGCTACGTCAGCCTGAACGCCGCTTTCCTCACGGAGCCTTATAACGTGAGTCCCCGCGTCGCCATCTGGAGCCTCGTGAACTCCCTTTGCACCCTGCCTGACATCGACGGCGTGCAGATCTCGATCGACGGCGACACGTCCCACTCGTTTCTTGAGACCGTCCCTCTGAAAAATCCGCTCACCCCGGACGAGAGCCTCATTGCGGAGTAATTCTATTGCTGCGGGTCTGTGCCCGCGGTGTGATCTTCTTCTCGCAGGTTAGCCTGTGAAGTAATTCTTTATTCAAAGCTTTTTTTCGCAGGGTAAATGCCTGCGAAGCAATCTTTTGTTCGTGGGATGCAAACCTGCGAAGTATTCTTTCTCTACAGGAATGCCCTCGAAATGATTCTTTCCATGTGAGTTGATGCCCACGAAGCGAACTATCTCTATTAGTCCATGCCAATTATATTTCCCAGTGGCATTGACACATTTTCAGTTGCTGTCCCTCCTGTCTCTTTACCCAAATCTATTTCATCATGCGACGACCCTTCTGCTTATTTGCCCTTTTCTATTGTTTAATACTGTTCGTTCTCGCTGTGCCTGAACGCGGCGTCGAGGAGGATACCCCGCCGGGAATCGTCTCCGGTACGGTGACCGGCAAGGACCGGAAAGCCGGAGAGGAGATGCAGCTCCATCTCACGGTGCGGCAGAGCGACGGGTGGAACGTGCTCTGTGTGTTCCGCGGAGAGGAGGCGGTGATCGACGAGACGGATCGCCGCTTCCCGATCGGATGCAGGGTGACGCTGCGGGGCAGGGCGCGCGCGTTCTCCGGGGCGACGAATCCGGGGGAACAGGACAGTGCGGCATATTACAGGATCAAAAAGTATAAATACAGGCTGTCGGATCCGGCTGTTCTGGAGATCCTGCCGCCGGGGAGGAGTCCGGCAACGATTCTCGGAAACGTGCTTTACCGCGTGCGGCGGTTCCTCTCGGTGCAGGTGATCGGCAGGTGGCTGCCGGAGGAAGAGGCGGCGGTCATCCGCGCGATGCTGCTCGGGGAGACCGGGTACCTCAGCCCGGAACTGAAGGAGCTCTACCGGGTCGGCGGGATCAGCCACATTCTCGCGATCTCGGGCCTCCACATTACGTTCCTGGGAATGGGTCTGCAGCAGCTCCTGAAGAAGGCGCGCATCCCGTCGGCGCCCGCCGGCGTGCTGTCCTGCGCGGCGATGCTGCTGTTTGGCATGATGACGGGAATGAGCGCGTCCGCGGCGCGCGCGATCATCATGTTCCTGATGCACGTCGCCGCCGGCCTCTGCGGCAGGAGCTACGACATGCTCACCGGCCTCTGCGCCGCCGCGCTGCTCCTTCTGACGGGGCAGCCGCTGTATCTGCATCACAGTGGGTTCCTGTTTTCATTCGGTGCAGTTCTTGGCATCGGCCTCCTGACGCCGGCCTTCAAGAGCGCCGCGGGCAAGGCGCTCGCGGTCCCGCTTGCGACGCTTCCGGTGCACCTCTTGTATTACTTCACCTTCCCGGTCTGGTCGATTGCGGTCAACGCGCTCGTCATTCCGCTGGCGGGCGTGCTCCTCACGCTGGCGGTCCTCCTGATCCCCTTCGGAACGCTCGCCGCGGCCGGCGCGCTGACGGTTCCCTGCTCGCTTGCCTGCAGAGGCATCGCGCTGGCAGTCCGCGGCATCCTGACGTTCTGCAGCATTCTCTGCCGGGTTTCAGACCACCTCCCCGGCAGCGGGATCATCCCCGGCGCACCGTCTTCCGCAAGGATCGCACTGTACCTGCTCATGCTCGCGGTCCTCGCCGTAGCGGGACCGGAAGCATTCCACATCACAGCAGAGCAGAAGCAGCGATGGATCACGGTATTGCGGAACCGTTTCCGAATCGTTGCTGCGGGACAGGAAGCATTCCACATCACAGAGCAGAAGGCCCCCTGGATCACAGCACTGCAGAACCGTTTTCACATCACCGCGATACCCAACTCTATAGCAATCTGGGCCGCCTTCCGCAAAGCCTTGTGGATCGCCGCCGCCATCGCCGTCC
>DJXE01000135.1:0-2251 GCA_002449595.1 Lachnospiraceae bacterium UBA7012 | reverse complement strand
ATCGCCGTCCTGTGTCTGCGCGAGCAGCCCGCCATGAAGATGACCGTCCTCGACGTCGGGCAGGGCGACGGCATTCTGGTGCAGACGAAGGAGGGAAACTTCATGTTCGACGGCGGGAGCTCCGACGTCCTCGACGTGGGGGAGTACCGGATCGAGCCGTTCCTGATGCATGAGGCGGCGTGCACGATCGACCTGTGGGTCGTCTCGCACAGCGACGAGGATCACTGCAGCGGCTTGCTCTATTTCCTTGAGAATGAGACGCCGGTCAGGATCCGGGCAATCGCGCTGCCGGACGTTGCGGAGGAGATGAAGGAGGCGAATTACCGGAAGATCGAGGCACTCGCAAAAGAACGAGGAATCCCAATAGCGCACCTTCACGCGGGCCAGGAGATCAGCGCGAAGGCAAAAGCCGGATCACTGCTGCCACAGCGAAACGTCCCTGCGATCCTGTGCCTGCACCCGGCCGCGGGCGGCAGCTACTCGAGCGCGAACAGCGGATCGGCGGTCGTGGCGATGAGGGTGGGCGGTTATGCTTTTCTCCTGACAGGGGACCTGGAGGCGGAAGGAGAGGCGCAGGCGATTCAGGAGATCCGGGGGCACGCGGCGTTCTTCGAGGGATGCAGCCTCATCCTGAAGGCGGCGCACCACGGGTCGGCGACGGCGACGACGGAGGCGTTTCTCGGGGCGGTGCGGCCGTCGGTCAGCATCATTTCCTGCGGGCGGAACAACCGGTACGGACACCCCGCTGCGGAGACGCTTGAGCGGCTGGAACGGGCGGGAAGCGAGATCTTTCTGACGCCGCAGGACGGCGCGGTGACGGTGACCGTGCGCGGGAAAAGATGCCGCGTCGAGACCTTTTTACGGTGATGGAGCGTTTTACTTTTCCGCGGACTTCGTTTACCATGGGGATATGCGCAAAACAGAATCGGACTTCCGCGCACAGCAGGTGCGCATCAACAAGGACATCAAAGAAGGCAGCTTCGCGCCCGTGTATCTCCTGTACGGAGAGCAGGCGTATCTGCGGAACCAGAACCGGGACAAGCTGATCCGCGCGATGCTGGGAGAAGAGGGGAGAGACAGCATGAACTTCTCTCTCTTTTCCGGTGCGGACACGGATATTCTGGAGGTGAAGGACCTCGCGGATACGATGCCGTTTTTCACGGACCGCCGCGTGATCCTGCTGGAGGAGACGCAGGTGTTTTCCGACGCGGACGCGGGGAACGCGCTCGCGGATTACCTCAGCGCGATGCCGGAGACCTGCTGTCTGATCCTGAGCCAGTCGAAGGTCGACAAGCGGAGGACGCTGTTTCAGGCATGCAAGAACAAGGGAGCCATTCTCGACTGCGACGCGGTCGGCGAGGACGACCTGGAGAGGTGGGCGAGAAGCCTTTTCGAGAAGGAAGGGCTCCAGATCGGCGCGAGAGAGCTCTCACGCTTCCTGGACAGCGCCGGTACGGACATGCTGAACATCGAATCCGAGGCGGACAAAGTCATCAGCTACTGCTACGGGCGGCCGGACCGCGTGGTCCATGGGGCGGACCTGGATGCCGTGTGCTCGCCGCTCCTCAAGGACCGGATCTTCGAGATGACAGAAGCGATCTCGCGGCGGGAAAAGGAGAAGGCCCTGAAGATCTACATGGAACTCTGCCTTCTGCAGACGGCCCCGCAGGTCATTCTGTCGCTTCTGCAGCGGCAGTTCCGCCAGCTCCTCATGGTGGGGGAGATGTCGGCGGACACGCCGGACAAAGAGATCGCGGCCTACCTGAAGGTGCCGCCGTTCGTCGTGAGCAATAAGTTCCGCCCGTGCCTGCGGCTCTTCACGAGAGCGCAGCTGACGGGGGCGCTGGACGCGTGCGTGCAGGCGGACCTGGACTACCGGTCCGGCAAGATCGACGCGGCGCGCGCGGTGGAGATCCTGATCCTGTCCGTGTGACGGGGGAGGGCGGCGTCAGACAACCGATAAAAAGGCAGCCCAGCCACAGAGAAACCAAAGAGAGAGATAAAGTTTGAAAGTCCTGCCGATGCAGTACTTTCAAACCGCACCATCGGTGCTGACGCACCGGGTGCCGCATTCGGCAAAACCACATTCGTGGATTTTGCCTCAGCGAGGAATAAGTTTGAAAGTCCTGCCGATGCAGTACTTTCAAACCGCACCATCGGTGCTGACGCACCGGGTGCCGCATTCGGCAAAACCACATTCGTGGATTTTGCCTCAGCGAGGAATAGCAATGAAATTGTTAACGATCGCGGT
>DJXE01000112.1:2275-3894 GCA_002449595.1 Lachnospiraceae bacterium UBA7012 | reverse complement strand
TAGTCCGTCAGCGGGATCAGCGCCGCGATCTTCTCGCCCGGCATCAGGTCAAGCAGGTTGACGATCGCCGTGCCGCGCGAAGTGCGGGAGCCCTCCGGGATCTCGTAGGTCTTTAACCGGTAGACACGTCCTTTATTCGTGAGGAAAAGCACATAGCTGTGGTTCGAGGTCATCAGCAGATCTTCGATGTTGTCCTTGTCGATCGTCTGGATGCCCTTGATCCCGCGGCCGCCGCGGTTCTGCACGTGGAAGTTGTCCATCGTCATGCGCTTGATGTAGCCGAGCTCGGTGCGCGCGATCACGACGTTGTCGTTCGGGACGAGATCCTCGATGTTGATGTCGCTCATGTCGATCTCGATTCGGCTGCGGCGGTCGTCGCCGTACTTCTCCGCGATCTCGTTCAGCTCGTCGCGAATGACGCCGAGCAGCAGCTTCTTGTCGCCGAGGATCGCCCGCAGACGATCGATCGTTTTGAGAAGCTCTTGATGCTCGTTTTCAAGCTTTTCCCGCTCTAATCCTGTCAGAGCGCGGAGACGCATGTCCACGATGGCCTGCGCCTGCACGTCGTCGAGACCAAATCTCTCGATCAGGCGGTTCTTCGCCTCCTGCACGTTCGGGCTGTGCCGGATGATGTCGACGACTTCGTCGATATTGTCGAGCGCGATGAGCAGTCCCTGCAGAATGTGGTCGCGTTCCTCCGCTTTGTTCAGGTCGTATTTAGTCCTGCGGGTGACGACGTCCTCCTGGTGGAGCAGGTAGTGCGTCAGCATCTCCTTCAGGTTCATGACCTTCGGCTGGTTCCCGACGAGGGAGAGCATGATGACGCCGAACGTGTCCTGCAGCTGTGTGTGCTTGTAGAGGTGGTTCAGGACCACGCCCGCGTTGACGTCATGCCGCAGCTCGATGACGATGCGCATGCCCTCGCGGTCGGATTCGTCGCGCAGGTCCGTGATGCCATCGATCTTCTTGTCGCGGACGAGTTCCGCGATCTTCGTGATCAGGTTCGCCTTGTTGACGAGATAGGGGAGTTCCGTGACGACGATCCGGCTCTTGCCGTTCGCCATCGGCTCGATGTCCGTCACCGCACGGGTGATGACCTTGCCCCTGCCGGTGCGGTACGCTTCGCGCGCGCCCGCCGTTCCCATGATAATGCCGCCGGTCGGGAAGTCCGGCGCCTTCACGATCGGAAGAAGCTCCTCGATGTCCGTGTCGCGGTCTTCCTCGATCTTGTTCTCGATCATCTTGTTGCAGGCCTGGATCACCTCGCGCAGATTGTGCGGAGGAATGTTCGTCGCCATGCCGACCGCGATACCGGTCGTGCCATTCACAAGCAGAGAAGGAAATCTCGCCGGAAGGACCGCCGGCTCCTTCTCCGTCTCATCAAAGTTCGGGACGAAGTCGACCGTGTCCTTGTTCAGGTCCGCGAGCATCTCCATGCTCATCTTCGTGAGGCGGGCCTCCGTGTAACGCATCGCCGCCGCGCCATCGCCGTCGACCGACCCGAAGTTCCCGTGGCCATCCACGAGCGGATACCGCATCGACCACGGCTGCGCCATATACACCAGCGCACCATAGATCGACGAATCGCCGTGCGGGTGATATTTACCCATCGTATCACC
>DJXE01000112.1:1090-2171 GCA_002449595.1 Lachnospiraceae bacterium UBA7012 | reverse complement strand
GCTTGTCCGGCCCGTTGTTCAGCTCCGCCATTGCGTACAGAATCCTTCTCTGCACGGGCTTCAGTCCATCTCTCACATCCGGAAGCGCCCGCTGCGCGATAACGCTCATCGCGTAATCGATGTACGAGCTCTCCATCGTTTTTTGCAAGTCTACGTCTTTGATCCTGTCAAATACGTTGTCTTCCATCTTGATTCCTCTTGATATAACTTCTATCTATTCTCTCTAAATCTATTAACTCAATTAATTAACTTCTATCCGTTCTCTTAATAATTATCACTATTAATGTAGTATCAGCTTCTACCCGTTCTCTTAATAATTTGCACTATTAATATAGTATTAGCTTCTACCCGTTCTTCTAACTATTAGCACTATTTTTAAAACTATATGTATTAACCGGCAGCCGGAGCATACTCCGCAGACTGCCTTGAGTGAGCACTTGGAAGTACTTGATGAACGGATGGCGAAGGGCGGGTCGAGGCCTGCAAATATTGCAGGCCGAGTTGGCCTATTGTCTGAGGTGTCTTTTCATCAGAAAAGACACCGAGTTTGGCGCATTGCCCGCCCGAAGCCATACGTGAATCTTAGTACTTCCGTGCGATACGGGTTGGCAGTCGGCGGAGTATGCTCCGGGCTGCCGGCTCTGTATCATACATCCAAATTTTTAACAAACTTGGCGTTTTGCTCAATAAATTCTCGCCTCGGTTCTACCTTATCTCCCATCAACGTTGTGAAGATGAGATCCACCTCCGACTCCGACTCGTCGTTCATGACGACCTTCTTCAGGATGCGCCGCTCGGGATCCATCGTGGTCTCCCAGAGCTGCTCCGGGTCCATCTCTCCGAGTCCCTTGTAGCGCTGGATGCGGTTGTTCTGGTCTCTGCCGACCTCCTGCAGGATCGCGTCGAGCTCTTCGTCGCTGTACGCGTACCAGACCTTGCGGTTCTTCTCGAGCTTGTAGAGCGGAGGCATCGCGAGGTACACGTGCCCGGTCTTGATGAGCTCCGGCATGAACCGGTACAGGAACGTCAGCATCAGCGTGTCGATGTGCGCGCCGTCGACGTCGGCATCCGTCATGATGAT
>DJXE01000112.1:0-1010 GCA_002449595.1 Lachnospiraceae bacterium UBA7012 | reverse complement strand
ATGATCTTGTCGTAGCGCAGCTTCGAGATATCGAATTCGTCGTGGATGCCTGTGCCGAAGGCGGTGATCATTGCCTTGATCTCTTCATTAGCGTAGATCCGGTCTTCACGCGCCTTTTCTACATTCAGGATCTTGCCGCGCAGCGGAAGGATCGCCTGCGTCGCGCGGGACCGCGCCGACTTCGCGCTGCCGCCTGCGGAATCGCCCTCGACGAGGAAGATCTCGCAGTTCTTCGGATCCTTGTCCGAGCAGTCCGCGAGTTTGCCGGGCAGGGCCATCGTCTCGAGCGCGGACTTTCTTCTCGTCAGGTCGCGCGCCTTCCTCGCGGCTTCTCTTGCTCTCTGCGAGAGGATCGACTTCTCGAGGATGATCTTCGCGACGTCGGGATTCTGCTCCAGGAAGTAGGTGAGCTGCTCCGACACTACGCTGTCCGTCGCGCCTCTCGCCTCGATATTGCCGAGCTTCTGCTTCGTCTGTCCCTCGAACTGCGGATCCTCGATCTTGACGCTGACGATCGCCGTCATGCCTTCGCGGATATCTTCGCCGGACAGATTCTGTTCCGAATCTTTCAGAAGCTTGTTCTTTCTTGCGTAATCATTGAACGTCTTCGTCAGCGCGTTGTGGAAGCCGGCCAGGTGCATACCGCCTTCGGGCGTGTTGATGTTGTTGACGAAGCTGTATTCGCTCGCGCTGTACGAATCATTGTGCTGCAGCGCGACTTCGACGTAGACGTTGTTCTTCGTGCCTTCAAAATACAGAATCTTGTCGTACAGAGCGGTCTTGCTGCGATTCAGGTAGGCGACGAACTCCGTGATGCCGCCCTCGTAATAAAAGGTCTGTTCCCTGGGCTCATGATCTTCGTCATTGCGCTCATCTTTCAGCGTGATGCGAAGGCCCTTCGTCAGGAACGCCATTTCCCGGAGACGCTGCTTCAGGACGTCGTAATCAAATATCGTCGTCTCCTCGAAGATCTCCGGATCCGGAAGGAACGTGACGCTCGTTCCGCTCTC
>DJXE01000076.1 GCA_002449595.1 Lachnospiraceae bacterium UBA7012 | reverse complement strand
GAAAATGCCCGAAAAACCGCAGAAATCGGTTGACAGGCGGGGAACAAAGAGATATTATATTTAACCAGTGACCGTGTGTTCAAAACGTCCGTGTCCGGCTTTGATCCGCGCAGCTCACTGAATTGACCTGTATATTCTGAAAGAGCACATAGTAGTTTTTGATGGAGGAAAACGGATCATGGCAAATATTAAATCTGCCAAGAAGAGAATTCTGACAAGCGAGAAGAAGGCGGCTGCCAACAAGGCGGTCAAGAGCAGCGTGAAGACGGCGGTGAAGAAGGTTCGTTCCGCAGTCGAGGCAGGCGATAAGGCTGTCGCGGCACAGGAGCTGAAGAACGCGACTTCCACGATCGAGCGCGCGGCCTCCAAGGGCGTGATCCACAAGAACAACGCGTCCAACAAGGTCTCCAGACTCAGCACGATCGTCAGCAAGATGGACTGATCATTCTCGGCAATACACTTATATGATGAACTGAAGGAACCTCCGGTGTGCTCACAGCCGGAGGCTCTTTATATGTCGGCATGGCTCATGTTGTGGTAACATAGTCTATTATGATCCTCATCTACAGAAACCTGTACATAAGCGACAAAGTAAAGGACGCGGGAGATATCGTCGCCCGCCTCCGGCGCGGGGAGCCGGTATCCGGCGTCCGCCTTGTCACGATGCCCGGGAAACGGACGGCGGGCGAGCAGTTCTCGCACATGTCCGCGGGCATGCTGAAGCAGCAGCTGCTGCGCAGACAGGATTATTATGTGATCGGGCTCGCCTCCGGCACGCGCGACGCGAACGAGCTGGCGGCCAGGATCGTAGGTGAGGCATATTCTGTGACCGGATCACCGGACGTCAGGGCCTACCTGCTGCCGGAGGGCGACGGTAAGGCGCCGGCGGACAGCGGCATGTGGCTCAAGGCGGAGGAGGGAACATGAGCGCCCTCATCACCGCACTGATTGTAATAGGAAAGATCCTGGGCATCGTGCTCCTGGTCCTTCTGGCCATCGTCGCGCTCGTTCTTTTCGTCCCGGTCCGCTACAAGGCCGCAGGTACCGTAAAGAATGTGCCGGACCCGGAGGACGAAGAGGGAAAGCTCTCCGGCGGATCGCTCCTGCGCGGCACGCAGGGAACCTTCGACGCTACATGGCTCCTGCATCTTCTTCACTTTCGAGCATTCTTCGAGGGAACATTGGCAGGCTTCGAATTAAGGCTCGCTGGATTCAGAATCAACCTGCCCGGTAAGGGCGAGGAAGAGGAAGAGCCGGAGGAAGAAGAAAAAGAGAAGAAGAGCCTCCGGGAGAGACTGCCTGAGCTGATCGCGGAGCTGCCGGAGAAGATGAAACGGTTCTCGGAGGACGGCGAAGGGCTAAGACGCATCGCCTCGGACGACGCGACGGCGGCCTCGCTGAAAAAGGCGCTGGGAGCAGTGGGCAAGCTTTTAAAGAGGCTTCGCCCGAAGCACTGGAGCGCCGCAGGGGTGATCGGCCTGAACGATCCCGCGGATACAGGAAATCTGTTTGCGGTGATCGGCGCGGCATATCCGTTTGTATCGGAACACCTGGACGTCGCGGCGCAGTTCGAGCGCCCGGCGGCGGACCTCACGGCGCAGGCGGAGGGGAGCGTCAGAGTCATTGGAGTGATCGCCGCGGCAGCGGCTTTCTGGTTTGATAAAAATGTGAGAAAGACAAGGAGACAGTGGAAATTATGGCGGAACAGAAGAACACGAAGGACAACCAGTTCTCGGCAGTCGTCGGCGCGCTGATGGAAAATGCCAGCGTCCTCATGACGTCCAAGACCGTGATCGGCGACCCGATCACCGTCGGCGACACGATCATCATCCCGCTCTCCGACGTGTCCGTCGGCTGCGGCGCGGGCTCGAACGGGGCTTCCAGCCGCGACTCCGGCATGGGCGGATTCTCGGCGAAGATCTCGCCCTCCGCGGTGCTCGTCATCCGGGAAGGCGTGACGAAGGTGGTCAACATCAAGGAGCAGAATTATGTGACGAAGATCGTCGACATGGTTCCCGACGTGGTCGACCGCTTCTCCGCGGCGATCCGCGGCAAGAGCATGATGAGCGATGAGGAGGCGGCGGGAATCGCTTTTCCCGATGAGGCCGGGAAAGACAGCTGAAGATAATTGTTGAATTTTCTGCTTGCATTTGACAGGCGTGTTTGATAAAATATGCACGTTGTCGATTCAGACCAGACGGGAGGTGTTAACATGGCGAAATGCGATATCTGCGGAAAAGGCGCTTCATTCGGCAATAATGTCAGCCATTCACATAGAAGGTCCAACAGGATCTGGCACGCGAATGTCAGAAGAGTCACTGTCAAAGTGAACGGAAGCAATCGCAAGATGCACGTTTGCTCCAAGTGCCTCAGATCCGGCAAAGTCGAGCATGCTTAATGCTGCGGCTTAGTATGGCATACGAATGAGAAAAGAACCGTCGGCTCTGCCGGCGGTTTTGTTCGTCCGGGGGAAAAGGGACCGCACAGGGAGCAGAAGCTTTGAGAGCGGGCGCATTTCCCTTTTCGGCAAAAAAGATTATAATAACTCTGTATGCGGGCAGACGGATCGATCCGTGCCCGTCTTCAGAAAAGGGAAAGGAGCGGACCATGGCACCAAAAGGGACATCTTTGAATACGCACATGGGGAGCATTTCGATCGACAATGAAGTCATTGCCCAGTATGCCGGCAGCGTAGCGAACGAATGCTTCGGAATCGTCGGCATGGCTGGCGTCAACATGAAGGAAGGGATCATCGGCCTCCTCAAGAAGGAGTCCATGACGAAGGGGATCGGCATCATGCTCACCCCGGAGAACAAACTCTCGATCGAGTTTCACGTCATCGTGTCCTACGGAGTCAATATCCTCACGGTCGCAAACAACCTGATCGACAGTGTGAAGTATAAAGTCGAGAAGTTTACAGGACTTGACGTCGCAAATATTTCCGTCTTCGTGGAAGGCGTGCGGATCATCGATTGAGGAGGATGTTTTGGCTAATAAGATTGGAATCCGGGAACTGAGCCGGATGTTTGTCTCCGGCGCGCGGTGCCTGGAGGCGAACAGAGACTGGATCAACGAATTAAACGTCTTCCCCGTACCCGACGGAGACACCGGCACGAACATGACGCTGACGGTGCAGTCCGCGGTACACGAGCTGGAATCCCTGGGGGAGACGGACGACATGCACGCCCTCTGTAAGGCGATCTCGTCCGGGTCACTGCGCGGCGCGCGCGGCAACTCCGGCGTCATTCTCTCGCAGCTGCTGCGGGGCTTCTGCAAGATCGTCAGGGACAGCGAGGAGATCGACATCCCGCTCGCTGCAAAGGGATTTGACAAAGCTGTTGAGACCGCTTACAAGGCGGTCATGAAGCCGAAGGAAGGCACGATCCTCACCGTCGCCAGAGGCATGGCGGAGCGGGCCGGAGAACTCGTGACCGCGGGCGAGACCGAGGATGCGGAGCACTTCCTGCGCGAGGTGATCGCGCACGGCGACGCGGTCCTCGAGAGCACGCCGGATCTTCTTCCGGTGCTCAAGCAGGCCGGCGTCGTGGACTCCGGCGGACAGGGCCTCATGCAGTTCATGAAGGGCGCGCTCGCAGGGTTCCTCGGCGAGGAGATCGCGCTTCCGGAACAGAAGCCCGAAGAGGCGAAGGAAGAACCTGCGCCGCTGAAATACGCGTACAGCGTCGCCTACGTCCTGATGCCGGAGAAGAACTACCACCAGATGGAGGAGAAGGACTTCGTGAAGTACCTGTCCTCCCTCGGCGAAGACGTCGTCGTCAGCAACGTGGGCAAGGAGGTCAGCGTCTCCCTGCGCACGAACGATCCCGGCATGACGCTGCAGCGCGGCCTGATCTACGGCCAGCTGAAGGACATCGTGATCGAGAACCTGAGATACCCCAGCGGCAGAGCGGCCGCGCAGGAGCTTCCGGCAGCGGAAGCCGCGCAGCTCCCCGAGGCGGGACAGGCTGAGGCGGTCCGGGCACAGGAACCCGCGGAAGAGGCGGATCCGGGCCCGAGGAAGGAAGTCGGTTTCGTCACGGTCTCGGCCGGCGACGGCATGGCGGAGATCTTCAAGGGCCTCGGCGCGGACAAGGTCATCACCGGCGGCCAGACCATGAACCCCAGCACGGACGACATCCTGCAGGCGGTTCGCTGGGTGAACGCGGACACCGTGTTCGTCCTGCCGAACAACAAGAACATCAT
>DJXE01000071.1 GCA_002449595.1 Lachnospiraceae bacterium UBA7012 | reverse complement strand
ATGACCGACCGTGAGATCAAGACCCAGTGGCTCGGCAGAGGCCGTCCGCTGCGTCTGCGCCTGATCGGACTGTATGCCGAGCGGGCAGAGCGCCGGAGCCGTGCGGAGTACGCGGGCATCCGTTACGATGGAACGGGCGGCTCGTCCGGGAACGCGACGGAGCGCCGTCTGGATGCGCTGAGCGTGACAGAGGCAGAGATCGCGTCCGTGGAGCGCGAGCTGGCGGAGGTCGAGGCGGAGATCCGCGCGGCGATCGAGCAGGTACACCGGCCGCTGTTCCAGACGTATCTGCGGATGCGGTTCCTCGGGTACCAGTCAGAGACGACCATCGCCAAGGAGACGGGCTATTCCATCGAGCATATCGACGGCTACATTCGACGCTGCGCCATCGACGCTGTGAAAATTAACGGCAAATAACGGTTGATGTTCCCTCTTGGATGTGCTATGATGGTAGTATAGAAAAGCGGCGGAGGCGAGGTGCAGCGCTTTTCCGAGCGGCTCTTGCGGTCGCTCGGTTTGGCTCCTCCGCTGTGCTTCTATGTACACATGGGAATTACCTTCCGACCCCACGTTCCATTGATCTCCCTCCTTGACGGCATCCGATGTCTCGTGCATCGGGTGTCGCTTTTTGTGGAAAACGGTGAGTTTTCAACATTTTCGGGTGTTGAAAACTTTTTGAGGATGGGGGGAGGGGGACCCCTGTTTTGTATCTCATGGACTTCACAGCGTCACTGCTCAAAAATCTGCCCGGAGGTGTGCGAGAGGATGTATGGCATCGAATACCTAAGACAAAAGCTGGCGCGAAAGGCACGGCGCGTGCGGGTGCGGTATCAGTATTACGAGATGAAGCAGGTGCAGAAGAAGGTCTCGCCGCTCATCCCGCCGGAGATGCGGTCGCTGACGTTCTCGCTCGGGTGGTGCGCGAAGGCGGTGGACACGCTGTCCGACCGTATCGTGTTCGATGGGTTCGATCATGATGCGGCACGCCTTGGGGAGATCTACCGGCTCAACAATGCGGACGTGCTGCATGGTTCGGCGGTCCTGTCGGCACTGATCTCGTCTTGCAGCTTTCTCTACATCGACAAGCGCGAGGACGGCTATCCGTCCATCGAGAGCATCGACGGCGGGAACGCCACCGGCATCATCGACACCACGACCGCGCTCCTCACCGAGGGCTATGCGGTCCTTGAACGAGACGAGAACGGCCGCCCCACGCTCGAGGCATACTTCCTCCCCGGCCGCACGGAGTATTACCGAGACGGCCATAGCATCCCGGACGAGGTCTGGGAGCATCCTGCACCCTATCCGCTTCTCGTGCCGGTCATCTTCCGGCCGGATGCACACCGCCCGTTCGGACATTCGCGGATCTCGCGGGCTTGCATGGACATCGTGCAGTCCGCGCTTCGGACATTGCTGCGGACGGAGGTCGCGGCGGAGTTTTACAGTGTACCGCAGAAGTACATCGTCGGTCTCGCGGCGAGAGTGGATGAGAACGGTGAAGCGCGTGCCGACTTCGACAAGCAGAGGGCGACGCTCTCCACCTTCCTGTTTTTCACGAAGGATGAGGACGGCGACTCGCCCTCGCTCGGACAGTTCCAGACCGGCAGCATGGCACCGTTCCTCGAGCAGATGCGGATGCTCGCGTCGCTGTTCGCGGCAGAGACGTCCCTCACGCTCGATGACCTCGGCTTTACGACCGAGAACCCCTCGAGCGAGGAGGCGATCAAGGCGTCTCACGAGAACCTGCGCTTGACGGCACGCCGCGCCCAGCAGACGCTCGGGACAGGATTCCTGAACGCGGGCTATCTCGCAGCGTGCATCCGTGACAGCTACTCGTATGAACGCAAGGCGTTCGCAGATGTCGAGCCGATGTGGCTCCCGATCTTCGAGCCGGATGCGGCCGCGCTCGGTGTTCTCGGAGATGCGATCCTCAAGCTCGGGCAGGCGTCTGAGGGCTTCATGGGTGCCAGGAACATCCGCAGGCTCACCGGGCTGCGGAGCGATGCGGAAGCGTAAAGCCCCCTTGGCTTTACAGGAAGGAGGCGTCCCCGATGACCGCGCAAGAATCATTCCGTGAGATCCTCGATCTCTTTTATCAGCGCCTCGCACGCGACCCGCAGGCGCGGGCTGCGATGCGGCGGGTCGAGCGGCAGACGGCGACCTTCACGGACACGGCACAGCTCTCGGAGCGGGCGTCTGTGCTGCTCGGCGAGGTGTTCGGAGAGCATGTACTCGATGTCCCCGAGGAGCTGCGTGAGTCGGTCTGTACGGCGCTGCTGCGGGAACGCTATGACACGATGAACGGCATCCTTGCGGACGTGCAGGAGGCCGCTGACGAGGCGCTGGGGCTCTCGCTCGATGCCGCACACGCTCCCTTCCCGGCAGAACGTGTGCAGACGGTGGCACATTCTCTCATCGACCCGGGCGTGACGGCAGCGACCATCCAGCGGCGTGCGAACAAGCCGGTCGCGACCGTGGCACGCTCGTTCCACGACGACTTTATCGAGACGAACGCCAAGAAACGCAGCGACCTCGGCCTGCGGTGCCACATCACACGCGAGACGGATGGCAAGTGCTGTCCGTGGTGTGACGGTCTGGCAGGACGGTATGTCTACGGACGCCACCCGAGCGACATCTTCCGCCGCCACGACAATTGCGGCTGCACTGTGACCTACGAAGAGGGACGGGCGCGGCAGGATGTTTGGACAAAGCGGAGCTGGGAGCGGGTCGATCCGGAGGAGGTCGCAGCGGCAGCGCCGGAGCCGATAGTGTTCTCGCGGGAAGATGCCGCGGCGATGGAGGAAAGCCTCCTGTCGGGGTTGACTTTGGCGGGGGAACGTGATATAATGGATGTAGAAGATACCGCAAGCATCCATGTGCCTCCTGCCGCAAACTCGCAGGAGGAGCTGGAACGCAAGACCACGCAGTATAATGAAATGCTTGATGGATATACCACTAAGAAAAGCAAGTGGAGTGGCAAAGTTTCTCTTGTATCATTCGCTGATCTGCCCTCTGCTTATGGCAAAAAAGAATGGGACTGTTCTATTGTTATTCGCGATGATACGGGTGATAAAACCGTGATTCACGAACTGCTTCATGCGAGATCATGCAGCTATTTCGCGTCTTCTGAGTTCAAAAAATGTCGAGCAATTGAAGAATCAAGTGTTGAATTGTTCGCGCAAGAGATATGTAACAAACAAGGGATCCTCTATAATGAGAGTTATCCAATATATGTCGGATACTTGAGAGACATCAATCGAATAGCAAGTATTGAAGAGAATGACTTTGTCTTTGCACAAAAATTGTTTGAAGTAAACATGCCTGAACGGTATACTTGGCTTTGTCAAAGAGTTACCGAAAGGCTTAAGCATGATCATGTCGGTGGATTAGGTCGATTGACTATCGCATCATATCTCGATGTTTTGGGGGGAGATGGGCTAGCATGATGAAAAAAACAGAGGAATTCATTACTAGAATACTTCAAACAGATGAAAACACATCTGATGAGGAGTATATTGCTCTTCGCGATGAGCTCAACCAATACCTTATGGGACTTCCAAAGGAAGAACGCGATGAATTTCTAAAAACAGGTTTTGGAGATATGTTGAACATGTGTTGCCCTTAATGAGAAAGTGCGGCATGGAGCAAGCCGGGAATGCCGATGATACGACCCGTTAAGTAGTGAGTTCGACTCTCACCTGCCGCGAACGCGAACGAGACCGCCTGACCCTGTGTCGGGCGGTCTTGTCATACCAGAAGGGGGCAAGAAAATGTATAAGCGAATCAAGATCAGCTTCATCAATGCGGGCACGATCACGATCGACGAAGGCGACTGGACAGACTATGATCTTGTCGATGGCTTTATCGTCATCAAAAAGGACGAGGCGTGGGTCGCCATGTACAATGCAAAGGAAGTCTTCTCCGTTGTACTGGAGAAGTGACCTGCCTTAGTACAAAACCAATAATAAGTGTACGCACTGTCTAACTCCATAGACGGTGCATTTTTCATGCCCAGAAAGGAGGCCGCCATGCCAAACGGCGCAAGAGCCAGACCCAACAAAGCCAACACCCGCCCCGACCACAACGGCACGCAGCGGGCACAGTTCGAGAGCAACAAGCGCAAGATCTTCGCCACGCAGGAGGTCTGCGGCATCTGCGGGCAGCGCGTGGACTTCAATATCAAGTGGCCGGATCCGATGTCGCCGTGCATCGACCACATCATCCCGGTGAGCAGAGGCGGGCATCCGTCCGACCTCGGCAACCTCCAGCTCGCACACTTCTGCTGTAACCGGCAGAAGTCCGACAAGCTCGTGGCTGTGCAGGACGTCGGCGGTGCGCCGGAGGTCATCTCGAACCGGGTGCTCCCGCTGACGTTCGACTGGAAGAGCCTATGACCTCGCCGGCAGAGGCGCCCCGCCGCGGCAGGCAGACGCCCACCGTCTCCCATACGCTCCCCTACATGGCCACGCACGGCACCGAGGCCGCCGATCTCTACGACCGCTCCGGCCGCACGGCGCAGGACTGGCAGCGGCTCATGCTCAGCGACATCATGGCCGTGGATGCGGATGGACTGTGGGTCCACATGAAGTACGGATGGAGCGTGCCGCGGCGCAACGGCAAGAGCGAGATCCTCATCATGCGCTGCCTGTGGGCGCTCACACACGGCGAGCGCGTCATCTACACGGCACACCGCACGACCACGAGCACGGACGCCTGGACGAAGATCATCGCGCGTCTCGCCAAGGCCGGCTATGTCGAGGACACCGACTTCAAGACCTACAAGACACGCGGATGCGAGCGGATCGAGTGGCTCCAGGGAGACAGTGAGGCGCTCATCAACTTCCGCACGCGGTCGGCAAAGGGCGGCCTCGGCGAGGGCTACGACCTGCTCATCATCGACGAGGCACAGGAGTACACCGCCGACCAGGAGACGGCGCTGAAATACCTGGTCGCGGCGAGCCCGAACGGGCAGACCCTCATGTGTGGGACGCCGCCGACGGCGGTCAGCGCGGGCGATGTGTTCCTCAAATACCGCCGCCGCTGCCTCACCGGCAAGGAGGAGGACGCGGGATGGGCGGAGTGGAGCGTGCCGCGCATGTCGGACACGCAGGACGTCGCGCTCTGGTACGAGACGAACCCCTCGCTCGGCGGGCCGTTCCTGACGGAGCGTGCCATCCGTTCGGAGCTGGGCGAGGACAAGGTGGACGACAACATCCAGCGTCTCGGCCTCTGGCTGACGTACTCGCAAAAGTCTGCGATCGGTAAGCAGGAGTGGGATGCGTGCCGCGTGGACGGCAAGCCCGCACTGCGTCCCGGTGCGCGGCTCTATCTCGGGGTGAAATTTGCCAAGAACACGGAGAATGTGGCGCTCGCGGTCGCTGTTAGGACGGCCGACGGGCGCATTTTCGTGGAAGCGATCGACTGCCGGACACGGCGCGAGGGGAACGCATGGATCATCGCGTACCTGTCAGCACCGGGGGCGGAGCGGGTCGCGGTGGACGGTGCCGCCGGACAGTCCCTCCTCACAAGCGAGATGAAGGACGCCGGTGTGCGCTGCAAGCCTGTCCTGCCGACAGTGCGGGACATCATCGCGGCGAACACGCTCTTTGAGCAGCAGCTCTTTGCCGGACAGATCTGCCACGCGGGACAGCCGGCACTCGCGCAGATCGCGGTCAACTGCGATCATCGCGCCATCGGGTCGGACGGGGGCTTCGGCTATGTGTCCATCCTCGAGGGCGCAGAGGCGGCGCTGCTGGAGGCAGTGTCGCTCGCGCACTGGCTCTGTGCATCGGCAAAGGAGAAGAAGTCGGTGCAGGTCATCGGCTACTGACCACACATGAAAGGGTGAGACTTACGGACAAGGAAACGAAAGAGAAGATCGGCAGGCTGACGCGGCGCGACTTCGACGAGGACGAGATCTACACCTTCCCCGTCACGCTTTGTCACAACGACATCGACCGAGACGGCGAACGGTTCTCGGAGGAGGCACTCGCAGAGATGGCGGAGCTGTTCATCGGCAAGACTGGCATCTTCGATCATGCGCCCTCTGCGACAGGTCAGATGGCGCGGATCTATGATACAGAGGTCGTCAAGGACGAGAGCCGCACGACGCAGCTCGGGACGCCGTATCAGTATCTGAAGGGCTACGCCTACATGATCCGCACGGCAGAGAACGCTGACACGATCACGCTCATCGACGGCGGGATCCTCAAAGAGGTCAGCGTCTCGTGCAGCGCATCCAGGCGGACGTGCTCGGTCTGCGGTGCCGTGGATATGGCGTGCGGGCATGTCAAGGGCGAGGTGTACGATGGCAAGCATTGTCACACCGTGCTGAGCGGCATCACCGATGCCTATGAATGGAGCTTTGTCGCCGTCCCGGCACAGATCGGGGCAGGCGTCATGAAGCAGTACAAAGGAGGTACCACGATGGAGGACTTCACGCCCATCACCACACAGGAGGCGC
>DJXE01000088.1 GCA_002449595.1 Lachnospiraceae bacterium UBA7012 | reverse complement strand
GAGAAGCTGATCCCGCTGATGATCCACAACGCGCTGGAAGGCAAGAAGCTCCCCGTCTACGGCGACGGAAAGAACGTCCGCGACTGGCTGTATGTCGAAGACCACTGCAAGGCAATCGACATGGTGCAGGAAAAGGGTCGCCTCTTCGAGACCTACAACGTCGGCGGCCACAACGAGAAGCAGAACATCGAGATCGTCAAGACGATCATCGACGTCCTCCGCGACGAGCTTCCGGACGACGACCCGAGAAAAGCACATCTGACCGAGGATCTCATCACTTACGTCCAGGACAGAAAGGGCCACGACAGGCGCTACGCGATCGCGCCGGACAAGATCCGCGCCGAGATCGGCTGGGAGCCCGACACGATGTTCCGTGAGGGCATCCGCAGAACGATCCGCTGGTACTTTGCGCATCCCGAGTGGATGGAGCATGTGACGAGCGGAGACTATCAGAGATACTACGAAAAGATGTACAAGATTTGATTATAGGAGATCTCACATGAAGGGAATCATTCTGGCAGGCGGGAGCGGCACGAGGCTTTACCCGCTGACGAAGGCGGTGTCCAAGCAGATCCTTCCGGTCTACGACAAGCCGATGATCTATTATCCGCTGTCCACGCTGATGCTGGCGGGGATCCGCGACATCCTGATCATCTCGACGCCCAGGGACCTGCCTGTCTTTGAGGAACTGCTCGGCGACGGCAGCCAGCTCGGCCTGTCGTTCACATATCGCATTCAGGACAAGCCGCGAGGCCTGGCAGATGCTTTTATCATCGGTTCTGATTTCATCGGCGGCGATTCCTGCGCGCTGGTCCTCGGCGACAACATCTTCTACGGACAGAGCTTCCAGAAGGTCCTCGTCGCGGCGGCGAGCCGCACGGAAGGAGCCACGATCTTCGGCTACTACGTGCGCGACCCGAGAGAGTACGGCGTCGTCGAATTTGACGAAAACGGCATGGCCCTTTCGATCGAGGAGAAGCCCGAGCACCCGAAGAGCAATTACGCGGTACCGGGACTTTACTTCTACGACAACGACGTCGTGGAGATCGCGAAGAACGTCAAGCCTTCCGCGCGCGGCGAGATCGAGATCACGAGCATCAACAACGAGTACCTCCGCCGCGGCACGCTCCACGTGGAGACGCTGGGGCGCGGCTTTGCATGGCTGGATACGGGCAACCACGACGACCTTTTGGACGCGGCCGACTTCGTCGCAGCATTTCAGAAGCGCCAGGGTCTGTACATCTCCTGCATCGAGGAGATCGCCTACAAGAAGGGATATATTTCCGCGGAGCAGCTGTCCGCACTCGCGGAGCCGCTGCTGAAAACAGCATATGGAAAATACCTCAAGGAAATCGCCGAGGGACTATAACAGCCGTAAGCGATAACCTGAAGGCGATTACGGCATAACCGTAACCGTAACAGGCTAAAACGACGCAGTAACCAGATAATAGATCAACCGGTACAACACGCCGGCCATAAACCAGATACATACAGGAGTAGATGCATGGGAAAGATACAGGTAGAGACCTGCCACATTGAAGGTCTGAAGGTCATCACGCCCCAGGTGTTCGGAGACGAGCGGGGCTATTTCATGGAGACGTGGCAGCAGAAGGATTTTGCCGCGGCGGGAATGCCGGAGAATTTCGTGCAGGACAACCAGTCGTCGAGCAGAAGAGGCGTGCTGCGCGGGCTGCATTATCAGATCAACTTCCCGCAGGACAAGCTGGTCCGCGTGGTGCGCGGGGAAGTGTTTGACGTGGCGGTCGACCTCAGGGAAGGCTCCGAGACGTTCGGCCAGTGGTTCGGCGTCCTGCTTTCCGCAGAGAACAAGAAGCAGTTCTTCATCCCGAAGAACTTCGCGCACGGCTTCCTCGTGCTCTCCGATATTGCCGAGTTCACCTACAAGTGCACGGACTTCTATCATCCGAACGACGAGGGCGGCATCCGCTTTGACGACCCCGAGATCGGCATCGAGTGGCCGTTCCAGGAGGGCGTGGAACTGATCCTTTCCGAGAAAGACCAGAAGTGGCCGGGGCTGAAGGACTATGCGCACAAATAAAAAAGACAGAGCCGCCCGCCCGGAGACCTTACCGAGGAAGTGGAAGCCGTTTGTAATTACGGTCTTCTGGATGGTGGCGCTGCTCCTTGCGACGGCGCTCATCCTGCACAAGAATCCTCTGGAAGACCCGGACACGACGCGGCTCAAGAGCATCTCCGGGTGCCTTATGCTGGCGCTCGTGACGACCGTATTCACTATATTTTATGATCTGCTCACGACGCTGCCGGTAGAGCTTTTCCAAAACAGAAGACTGATCATCCGCCTGTCGAAAAACGACTTCCGCAAGCGCTACGCCGGTTCCTACCTCGGCGTGATCTGGGCGCTGGTGCCGCCGATCATCACGGTGCTGATGTACTGGTTCGTGTTCGACAAGATCTTCGGGTCGTCGCGGCAGTTCGTGCGCGAGGGCGTCGAAGTGCCCTATGTGCTGTTTCTGACGAGCGGCCTGGTACCGTGGTTTTTCTTCTCGGACGCGATCTCCGGCGGGACGAGCGCGCTCCTGGAGTACAACTACCTTGTGAAAAAGGTCGTGTTCAAGATCAGCATCCTTCCCATGATCAAGATCATCGCGGCGTGGTTCGTGCATCTGTTCTTCACGGCCGTGCTGCTCGTGATCGCGATCCTGTATGGCTACACGCCCACGATCTACACGACGCAGATCCTGTATTATTCGGCATGTGAGTTCGTGCTCGTGCTCGGCATGTGCTATGCGACGAGCTCGATCGTGATCTTTTTCCGCGATCTTCAGCAGATGATCGGCATCATGCTGCAGGTCGGGATCTGGGCGACGCCGATCCTCTGGAACATCGCGATGTTCGACGACAGCAAGAAGTGGATCGTGAAGCTCAACCCGCTGACCTACATCGTCGAGGGCTTCAGAACCTCGATCTACGGGGATTCGTGGTTTTTCGAGCACTTTTATTCGTCGACGTATTTCTGGATCGTGACCGTGCTGATCTTCATTCTCGGTTCGCTGATCTTTAAGAGACTTAAGCCGCAGTTCGCGGACGTCTTATAAAGCGTCATCAAGCGGCAGCGTGGCTGTCATGCTTGCATGATCAGACTTTAAACACTATCAATAAGGAACCGGCATGGACAACAACACCGCAATACGTGTTTCTCATCTGCAAAAAAAATACAAACTCTACGAGCACAACCGCGACCGCGTGATCGACGCGCTGCACCTGTCAAAGAAGCCGCGCTACACGGAGCATCTGGCGCTGGACGACATCAGCCTGGAGATTCGCCGCGGCGAGACGGTCGGCATCATCGGCACGAACGGCTCCGGCAAGTCGACGATCCTGAAGATCATCACCGGGGTCCTCTCGGCGACGAAAGGCGAGGTCGAGGTGAACGGCCGGATCTCCGCGCTTTTAGAGCTCGGCGCCGGCTTCAACATGGAGTACAACGGCATCGACAACATCTACCTGAACGGCACGATGATCGGCTTCTCCGAGAAGGAGATCGAGGAGAAGATGGACGACATCCTCGAGTTCGCGGACATCGGCGAGTACGTTTACCAGCCGGTCAAGACCTACTCGAGCGGCATGTTCATGCGGCTCGCTTTCGCCGTGGCGATCAACATCGACCCCGAGATCCTCATCGTGGATGAGGCGCTGTCGGTCGGCGACGTGTTTTTCCAGGCGAAGTGCTATCACAAGTTCGAAGACTTCAAGAAGGCGGGCAAGACCGTCCTTTTCGTGAGCCACGACCTCTCCAGCATCAGCAAGTACTGCGACCGCGTCGTGCTCTTAAACCAGGGACACAAGCTCGGCGAGGGCAGCCCGAAGGATATGATCGACCTGTATAAGCAGGTCCTGGTCGGGCAGTTCGCGACGGATCCGGATGCGGCACAGCACAATCCTGATGCGGAGCAGGGCGCTGGCACGAAGAACGCAGAAGGTGCGCAGGGCGCGGAGGCAGCCGGCGGCCAGAGCAAAGATGGCGCAGCGCAGGCCGGCGATGAAAAATCCGGCGAACAAAGCAGCAGCGGCGCAGCAGACGGCAGCGGCGCAGCAGGCAGCAGCGGCAATCAGCCCGACACCGTCGCCCGCAACACCGAGACGCTGGAGTACGGATCCCGCAAGGCGGAGATCACGGGCTTCGGCATGTACGACGACAAGGGCCGCCCGAACAGCACGGTGCTCAAGGGGGCGGAGTGCACGTTTTTCATGGACGTCGAGATCCACGAGGATATCCCGGCGCCGATCTTCGCGCTCTCCATCAAGAACGTGCAAGGCGTTGAAATTACAGGAACAAACACGATGGCGGAAAAGGCTTTTCTCGACCCCGTAAAAGCAGGCGAGAAGAAGCACATCACCTTCCGCCAGAAGATCGACCTGCAGGGCGGAGAGTACCTGATCTCGCTCGGCGTCACGGGCTTTGAGCAGGAGAACTTTACGGTCTACCACAGGCTGTACGACGTCATGAACCTGACGGTGGTCTCCGACAAGAACACGGTCGGCTACTACGACATGAACAGCGTCGTGGAAGTGAGCTGAGCATGCCTAACCAGAACGCGAACAAGACAGAACAGATCGGCGGCGTGACGCTGGATCTCACATATTACCCCGGGGAGGACCTCTACTGCGACGGCGAAGTCGAGCAGGAACTGCTGGACATCGTGAAGGAAACGCCGCGGGAGGACTTTGAGCGCGTCATCCGCGGGAAAAAGGACTGGCCCACCCTCTATCACCTCTCCGGCATCCGCGGCAACATTGTGGACTGGATCCCGTTTACGGGCAGCGAGAAGGTGCTGGACATCGGCGCCGGCCCGGGCGCGATCGCAGAGCGCCTCGCCCCGAAAGTGCGGGAAGTGACGTGCGTCGACCTCTCTAAGCAGCGCTCGCTCATCAACGCCTACCGGAACCGCGACAGGGACAACGTCACGATCCGCGTCGGCAATTTCCAGGACATTGAGCCGCATCTGGATGATGATTACGACTACATTTTCCTCATCGGCGTGCTCGAGTACGCGGGCAGCTACCTCTCCGGCGCGGACGATCCGTTCACGAAGGAGCTGCAGCTCATAAAAAAGCATTTGAAGCGCGAGACCGCGGCGGACGGGCGCGAGGTCATCACCGGCCGCATCGTCGTCGCGATCGAGAACCGCCTCGGCATGAAGTACTTCGCCGGCAGCAGGGAAGACCACTCGGCGCGCTACTTCGACGGCATCGAGGGCTATCCGAACGCGGAGAGCCCGGCGAGAACCTTTTCCCGGCCCGCGCTCGAAGAGAAGCTGAAGAAGAGCGGCTTCGACGACTACACATTCTACTATCCGTACCCGGACTACAAGTTCATGTCCGCGCTGTACTCCGACCGCCGGCTCCCGTACCCGGACGAGCTGACCGAGAACATCCGCAACTTCGACCACGACCGGCTTCTTCTCTTTGATGAGAAAAGATCTTACCGCGCCGCGATCCAGGATGGTCTCTACCCGATCTTTTCGAACTCCTACGAGGTCGTGATCGGCCAGCCGCTGCCGGTGTATTACGCGAAGTATTCGAACGACCGCGCACCCGAGTACCGGATCTGCACGCTGCTGCGGGACGGCTCCGAAGTCGTCAAGACGCCGGTCACGACGGAGGCGCAGGCCCACGTCGCGCGCATGCAGGAGTCGTACGCGAAGCTGTGCGACCGCTATCAGGGCGGGCAGCTCGAGATCGCGCCATGCAAGATGGTTGGCAGCGACATTATATTTGAAGAGATCAGCGGAGCGTC
>DJXE01000032.1 GCA_002449595.1 Lachnospiraceae bacterium UBA7012 | reverse complement strand
GCCAGTCGTGGCAGTGGATGATGTCGGGCCGGAAGCCGATCACCGGCAGCGCGGAGAGCGCCGCCTTTGAGAAAAAGGCATACCGCCTGATCTCGAACAGTGCATCGTCCGTGTAAATCTTCTGTGTGTTGAAGAAGTCCTCATTATCGATGAAATAATAAGTGACTCCGTCCGCCTGTGCCGTCAGGATCCCGACGTACATGCTCTGCCAGTCAAAGTCCATGTAGAAACTCGTGAGATACGTCATCCTGTCTTTGACTTCCTGCTTCATGCAGGCGTACTTCGGCATCAGGACGCGCACGTCATAGTACTCATGATCGAGTTCCTTCGGAAGAGAACCGACGACGTCGGCCAGACCGCCGGACTTAATGAAAGGGACGCCTTCCGACGCCGCAAATAAAATATTTTTCACTTGTTGCACCCCCATGCATCAACAAAAATGCTTGCAAAAGTATTATACCATAGATGCCCTTCTCTTCGTATTCCTTGTTCTCAGCCGCGCCGGGATTCTTCTTCCCTGAGCCGGTCCGCGTAGGCGAGGATCCCCGCGATCGTCTTCGCGTCCTCGATCTCGCCGCGGAAGATCATCCCCTTCAGCTCCTCGAGGTCGTGGATCTCGACGCCCAGGTACTCGTCGTCATCCAGATGCTGCTGCCCGCGGACAAGCCCTTTTGCCAGATAGATATCGATCTTCTCGTTGCAGAACGCGACCGTCGTGCGCAGGTTCAGGAGCAGCTCCATGGAGGTAGCGGCATAGCCGGTCTCCTCCTTCAGTTCGCGCCGCGCCGCATCCAGCGTCGGCTCTCCCCTGTACTGCAGCCCGCCCGCCGGAAGCTCCAGCGTCAGCCGGTCCAGCGCGTTGCGGAACTGCCGCACCATGACGAGCCTTCCGTCGTCCAGCACCGCGACCGCTGCCGCCGCGCCCTTGTGGTCGATGAAGTCCCACATCTCCGTGCGGCCGTCCGGAAGCTGCACCTCATCCGTGTAGTAGTCGATGATCGCGCCGTGATGCACCGGCGTTCTGTTCAGTCTCTTGTAGTTCGTGTATTCCTCTGCCATGGGTCTTTGGCCTCCTCTTCGTCACTCCGCCTTCGGCAGCCTGTCGTACAGCGCGGCCAGGTCCCGGATGCTCCGGGAGAGGTCCTGCGACAGGAAATGCGGGCGCAGTCTCCACTGCCAGTTGCCGTCCGGCATGCCGGGGCTGTTGATGCGTGCCTCTTTCCCGAGGACCAGATAGTCCTGCAGCGGGATGATGCACAGGTCCGCGACCGAGCGGTAAGCCTCGCGGATCAGGTCCCACGTGAGCGCGCCGTAATCCGAGTTCATGGAATTGATGTATCTTCTGCAGAAGTCGCGCTGGTCGTTCTGGATCTCCTCGACCCAGGCCCGGAGCGTCGTGTTGTCGTGCGTCCCGGTGTAGACGACGCTGTTCTTCGTGTGTCTGTGGTTCACGTAGTAGCTGTTCCAGCTCGTGAACGCGTACTGCAGCACCTTCATGCCCGGGAAGCCGCTCTCCGCGAGGAGCTTCTCGTTCTCCGGCGTATTGGTCCCGAGGTCCTCCGCGATGATGGAGACCTCGCCAAGCTCCTTTTTAAGGGCACGGAAAAGGTCCATCCCCGGCCCCTTCTCATGCGTTCCGGCCGCCGCGTTCTCCGCGCCGTACGGCACGGCGTAGTACTCGGCAAAGCCGTGGAAATGATCGATCCGGATGACGTCGAAGAACTCGCAGTTCCTGCGGATCCGGTCGACCCACCAGCCGTAGCCGGCCTTCTTCAGCGCCTTCCAGTCGTAGACCGGATTGCCCCAGAGCTGCCCGGTCGCGGAGAACGCGTCCGGCGGGCACCCCGCCACGACCTCCGGCACGAGGTCCTTCTGCATCCGGAACACTTCCGGGTGCGCCCAGACGTCGGCGCTGTCGAGGGAGACGTAGAACGGCAGGTCGCCGATGACCTTCACCTGCTTCTTCACCGCGTACTCGTGCAGGCCTTCCCACTGCTTCTGGAACTCGTACTGCACGAAGCGGAAGAAGTCGAACTGCTCCGCGTTCTCTTTGCGCACGGCGGTAAGGGCAGCGCGCTTTCTCGTCTTATATTCTTCGTCCCAGTCCATCCAGCTCTTTGAGTCCATGAGCTGCTTGATCGTCATGAAGAGGGCGTAGTCGTCCAGCCAGTAAGCCTGCTTCTCGCAGAATTCCTTGAACTCCTTCTCTTCTTTTCCGGCTGCGAGGAACCGCCCGTAAGCGATCTTCAGCAGATCGTTTCGTCCCTGGTACAGGGCGCCGTAGTCGACGCGCTCCTGGTCGTGACCGAAGTCGAAGGATCTCGCCTCGTCCCAGGTGAGCAGGCCGTCTTCGATCAGCCGCTGCGGGGACACGAAGTAGGGATTCCCCGCGAACGCCGAGAACGGCTGGTAAGGGGAGTCGCCAAAGCCGGTCGGGCCAATCGGCAGGACCTGCCAGTACCCCTGTCCCGACGCCTCGAGGAAGTCCACGAACTCATAAGCTTCTTTTGAAAAACACCCGATTCCGAACTCCGAAGGGATCGAAAACACCGGAAGAAGGATGCCGCATTCTCTGTTCATATTTCTTTCTCCTTGCTCTTGTTTCCGCCGCCGCGCGGCACCGTACAAGTATAGCACATTCCGTCCACACTCTCCCTGAACCGGCCGCACTCTTCGTAAACGAAGAAGAGCGGAAAGACACTTCCGTGTCTTTCCGCTCTGCCAGTGCAGACTTATTTTGCGTAATCAGTCACCCGCGATTCGCGGATCACACTCACCTTGATCTGGCCGGGATACTCCATCTCGTTCTCGATCTTCTTGGAAATATCTCTTGCCAGGAGAACCATGTCAGTGTCGCTGATCTGTTCAGGAACTACCATGACCCGAACTTCTCTTCCCGCCTGAATGGCATAAGAATTGCTGACCCCTTTAAAGCTGTTTGTGATTTCTTCAAGCTGATTTAGTCTTGTTGTATAAGTTTCAAGAGTTTCCCTTCTCGCACCGGGGCGCGCCGCGGAGATCGTATCCGCCGCCTGCACCAGGCATGCGATCAGGCTCGTCGGTTCCACATCGCCGTGGTGGGACTCGACGGAATTGATGACGATGGGCGATTCCTTGTACTTGCGGCACAGTTCCGCGCCGAGCTGTACGTGGGAACCTTCCATCTCATGGTCCACGGATTTGCCGATGTCATGAAGGAGACCCGCGCGCTTGGCCATTCTCACATCGAGGCCAAGTTCTCCGGCTAGAAGACCCGCCAGCTGCGCCACTTCGATCGAGTGCTTAAGCGCGTTCTGCCCGTAACTCGTGCGGAACCGCATCCGGCCGAGGAGCCTGACCAGCTCCGGATGGATGCCGTGCACTCCGACTTCGAGCGTCGCGGCCTCGCCCTCTTCCTTGATCCTGGCGTCGACTTCCTTCTGCGCCTTCTCGACCATCTCTTCGATTCTGGCCGGATGGATGCGTCCGTCGACGATCAGTTTCTCAAGGGCGATCCTCGCTACTTCCCTGCGGATCGGATCAAAGCCGGATATAACGACTGCTTCCGGCGTATCATCAATGATGAGATCCACACCGGTCATCGTCTCAAGAGTGCGGATATTCCTGCCCTCTCGTCCGATGATCCTTCCTTTCATTTCGTCACTCGGCAGCTGCACTACCGAGATCGTGGATTCGGCGACATGGTCGGCAGCGCATCTCTGGATCGCGCCGACGACATACTCTCTTGCTTTCTTATCAGCTTCTTCTTTTGCTTCCGCCTCGATCTCTTTGATCATCACAGCGGAGTCGTGTCTCACATCTTCTT
>DJXE01000138.1 GCA_002449595.1 Lachnospiraceae bacterium UBA7012 | reverse complement strand
GCGAAAGGCGAAGCTGCTGTACGAGAAGCGCTGCTACAACGAGAGCGCAGATGTGGCGATGAACCGGGTCATTGCCGCCTACGCTTACGCGGTCAGCGAGGAGAACGCGGATGAGAACATCGTCGTCACGGCGCCGACCTGCGGCAGCTGCGGCGTCCTGCCGTCCGTGATGTATTACATGGAGAAGGACCGCGGATTCCCGGAGGATGAGATCCTGGATGCGCTTGCGGTCGCCGGCATGATCGGCAACGTCATCCGCACGAACGCGTCCATCTCGGGCGCGGAGGCCGGCTGCCAGGCGGAGATCGGCAGCGCCTGCTCCATGACGGCGGCGGCGCTGGCCTCGCTCTACGGCCTGAACATCGACCAGATCGAGTACGCGGCGGAGATCGCGATGGAGCACAACCTCGGCCTGACCTGCGACCCGGTGAACGGGCTCGTGCAGATTCCCTGCATCGAGCGCAACGCCGTCGCGGCGATGAGGGCGATCAGCTCCGTGAACCTGTCCAGATTCCTTTACGCGACCCGCAAGATCTCCTTCGACGAGGTCGTCGCGACGATGTACCGCACCGGGAAGGACATGGATGAGAAGTACCGCGAGACTTCCCACGGGGGCCTTGCGCAGATCTACTACGGAAACTGATAAGCGGCATCACAGGGGGAACACAAGATGATCAGAAGAAAAGAAGAATGCGTCGTGGAACACAGGGAGCACATGCGGGACGGCGACGGCACGGTGATCGTGACCAATTTCATCGCCGGGCCGGAAGAGCTTTGCGGCAAGGGCCGGCTCTTCTCGAAGCTGACGCTGCACCCCGGGTGCGGCGTGGGATATCACATCCATGACAAGGACTCCGAGCTGTTCTACATCGTAAAGGGAACGGCGGAGTACAATGACAACGGCACGCCCGTGACCGTCTCAGAAGGAGACGTCATGATCTGCCCGGTCGGACAGGGCCACAGCATCACGAACCGCTCGGACGAAGACGCGGAAGTGATCGCAGTCATCGTCTATGAGTAAAGCGGCAGTCCGCCGCGGTTCGCACAGAGGAAGAGACAGCGCCGCCGACAGCAGGGCGGCAGAGGGAGTGCGGGATGAAGTTCTACATGCCGACAAAAGTATATGACGAATCGAACACAGTCGCGGCGCATGCGGCGGAGCTCGCGGCGCTGGGCAGCAAGGCGCTCATCGTGACCGGGCGGCACTCCGCAGAGAAGTGCGGGGCGCTGCAGGACGTGAAGGACGCGCTGGAGAGCTGCGGCAGGACGTACTGCCATTTCAATGAGATCGAGGAGAATCCTTCGACGCAGACCATACTCAGGGGCGCGGCGTTCGGAGAGGAAGAGGGCGTCGATTTCGTGATCGGCATCGGCGGCGGCTCGCCGATGGACGCCGCGAAGGCGATCGCGTTCGTCCTGAAGAAGAAGGCGGACGCGCGGAAGCTGGACGCGAGAGAACTGTCAGATGAGGAAGTGCTTGCGATCATGTATGACAAGACGGCGGATCCGGGGGCGCTTCCGGTCGCCGCGGTCCCGACGACGTGCGGAACCGGCTCCGAGGTGACCGGCGTCGCGGTCCTGACCGTTCACGAGAAACAGACGAAGATCTCGATGCCGCACCGGATCTTCCCGAAGCTGGCGCTCGTTGACGGGAAATACCTGCAGGCGGCGTCCCTCAGCATGCTCTGCAACACCGCGGTCGACGCGTTCGCGCACATGGCGGAGAGCTATCTGAGCGCGAAGGCGGACGTCTACAGCCGCGCGCTCGCGCTGGAAGGCCTGAGGATCTGGAGCGAATCGAAGGGCGTTCTTCTCGCGGAGAGAGAGCCCTCCGAAGCCGACTTTGAGAACATGATCCGCGCTTCCTGCTTCGGCGGGATGGCGATCGCACAGACGGGCACGGCGCTGCCGCACGGGCTCAGCTACATCGTCACCTACGACCTCGCGATGCCGCACGGAATGGCGTGCGGGTATTTCCTGCCAGGATTTTTCCGCGCCGCGGGAGAAGTGCGCTGCGAGCCAATCTTCGAGGCGGCGGGCTTTACTGACCTCGCGGACTTCGAGGCGTTTCTGAAGACCGTTTATCCCTCGGTGACCGTGCCGGAGGAGACATTGATGAGGACGTACAATGCGCTCGCCGTGAACGAGGCGCGCCTGAATGCCTGCTGCTTCCCGGTCGATCCGGAGAGCTTGAAGGGCATTGTGGGAATCGGGTGATAATGCCTGCTGATAATGCCTGCTGAAGGTTAGACAGACAGTTCCCCGGATCCGGCGAAAGCCTGACCCGGGGAACTTTTGAATTACAAGAAAGATATCGGAACGGCGTCCCTGAGGAACGGTTACCGGTCCTCGCGGAAGTAGGACATTCCCAGGCTCGCAGGCGGCTGGTTTTCCCGCTTCTTGCGCATGCTGGTGATGATGAGGACGATGATCGTCACGAGGTAGGGCAGCATCTTGTAGAGCTCCTTGACGGAGAGATTCGTTCCGGTCGGGATGTAGAGATACAGGATGTAGAGGCCGCCGAACAGGATCGAGGCGAAGATGCTGACGTCAGGGCGCCAGATCGTGAAGATGACGAGCGCGATCGCGAGCCAGCCTCTGTCGCCGAACGCGTTGTTGGACCAGACGCCGCAGGCGTAGTCCATGACGTAGTAGAGGCCGCCGAGACCGGCGATCATGCAGCCGATGCAGGTCGCCGCGTATTTATACTTCGTGATGCCTATGCCGGCGGCATCCGCGGTCGCCGGGCTCTCGCCGACGGCGCGCAGCTCCAGGCCGGTGCGCGTGCGCTTCAGGACGTAGGCGGCGATCAGCGCGATGATGACAGCGAGGTACGCCAGAAAGCCGTAGGAGAGGAAGATCTTGCCGAACCAGCCGAGGCTGCCCGCGAACGGGAGCGACTTGCTGAAGTAGGCGCTGGTCGTGGAGAGCGCGATCGAGGGAACGTCCGAGCCGGTCAGCTTGATGAGGGAGCCGCCGAAGAAGTTGCCGAAGCCGATGCCGAAGGTCGTCATCGCGAGGCCGGTCACGTTCTGGTTCGCGCGCAGCGTCACGGTCAGGAAGCAGTATAAAAGTCCCATGAGGAACGAGCCGAGGAGGCAGGCGAGGAGCGGCAGGAAGATCACAAGGAATCCGTTCACATTGCCCCCGGCCTGATTCTCGTAGATGAAGGAAGCGATGACGCCGCTGATCGCGCCGACATACATGACGCCGGGGATACCGAGGTTCAGGTTGCCGGATTTCTGCGTGATGATCTCGCCCGTGCTCCCGTAGAGAAGCGGGATGGCCTGAACGATCGCTCTCGGAATAAAGGAAACTACGTCAAACATATCTTAAGAACCTCACTTGTTTTTCTTGTCCGACGACTTGCGGAAGTGGACGCTGTACATGATGAAGAACTCGCAGCCGATGATGAAGAACAGGATGATGCCGGTCAGGATGTCGCCGAACGACTGGTTCAGCGTGTAGGCCGTCGAGATCTCGCTCGCACCCTTCTTGAGGACGATCAGCAGGCCGCTGCTCAGGATCATCATGAGCGGGTCGAACTTTGCGAGCCAGGCGACCATGACGGCGGTGAAGCCGCGCCCGTCCGTGATCGTCGTGGTGATCGTGTGGTTCGTCGAAGCGACGAGCAGGAGGCCGACCAGACCGCAGACCGCGCCGGAAAGGATGAGAGTGCGGGTGATGATCTTTTCCACCTTGATGCCGATATAGCGCGCGGTGCGCTCGCTCTCGC
>DJXE01000105.1:36578-48738 GCA_002449595.1 Lachnospiraceae bacterium UBA7012 | reverse complement strand
ATCGACACGGAATACGACACCTGGAACATGGATCCCACAGCGCTGGAAAAGGCTTTCGAGATCTATCCCGAAGTGAAGCTGGTCGTCATCGCGCACCTCTACGGAACGCCCGGAAAGATCGGCGAGATCCGCGAGATCTGCAACCGGCACGGCGCGCTGATCGTGGAAGACGCGGCTGAGTCCCTGGGTGCGACGTACCGCGGCGTACAGACCGGCATGTTCGGCGACATCAGCATCCTGAGCTTCAACGGCAACAAGATCATCACCGGCTCGAGCGGCGGAATGCTCCTGACCGACTCGAAGGCGGACAGCGACCGGATCCGCAAGTGGTCGACGCAGAGCCGCGAGAACGCTGCCTGGTACCAGCACGAAGAGCTCGGCTACAACTACCGGATGAGCAACATCATCGCGGGCGTGATCCGCGGCCAGCTGCCTTACCTCGAAGAGCACATCGCGCAGAAGAAGGCAATCTACGAGAGATACAAGGAAGGCCTGAAGGGACTTCCGGTCCGGATGAACCCGTTCGACGCGGCGCACTCGGTTCCCAACTACTGGCTCTCCTGCATGATCATCGATCCGGAGGCCATGTGCCGCCAGGTGCGCGGTGAGAAGGACGCGCTCTACAACCCCGAATCAGGGAAAAGCTGTCCGACTGAGATCCTGGAATCGATCGCGGCACTGAACGCGGAGGGCAGGCCGATCTGGAAGCCGATGCACATGCAGCCGGTCTACCGCATGAATCCGTTCATCACGGCAGCGGGCAGCGGCCGCGCAGGAAGCAACGCCTACATCGACATGGGAACCGTGCCGGACGCCGGCATGGACATCTTCGCGAGAGGCCTGTGCCTGCCGAGCGACAACAAGATGACACCCGAGCAGCAGGACATCATTATTGAGGCAATCAAGGACTGCTTCAAGTAATAAGCAAAAAGCGTATGACCCAGGGCATCTACGGAAAATATATCAAGCGACTTCTTGATATCATATTTGCGGCGGGGATGCTGGTGGTGCTCAGCCCGGTGCTCCTTGTCACGGCGATTCTTGTGAGAGTGAAGCTCGGCTCGCCGGTGATCTTTCACCAGAACAGGCCGGGATATCAGGAGAAGATCTTCGGGCTCTGCAAGTTCCGGACGATGACGGATGAGAGAGGCGCGGACGGCAAGCTCCTGCCGGACAAAGACCGGCTGACGCCGCTCGGAAAGACGCTGCGCAGGACTTCCATCGACGAGCTGCCGGAACTGTGGAACATTCTGAAGGGCGACATGTCCTTCATCGGGCCCAGACCGCTTCTCATCGAGTATCTGCCGTATTACACGGAGCGGGAACAGCTCCGCCACACCGTGCGCCCCGGTCTCACCGGCCTCGCGCAGGCGAGCGGCAGGAATCTTGTGAACTGGGACCGCCGGCTCGAACTGGATGCGCAGTACGTCGAGAACCTGTCGTTCGCAATGGACTGCAAAGTAATTATCATGACGATCAAGACGGTCCTCGGGCACAGCGACACCGTCGCGGAAGACACGAATGCGGCAGAGGGCAACCTCGCCCAGATCCGCCGCGAGAAGATGCAAAAGAAGGAACCAGCATGACAAACCTGCTCATCCTCAGCGCGGGAACGCGCAATAAAGTAGTTGAATACTGCAGGGAGGCAATGCACGGCGAAGGAATCGTCGTCGCGACAGACTGCTCCCCTTACGCGCCGGCCATTTACGAGGCGGATGCCTGCGAGATCGTGCCGCGCATCGACGCCCCCGATTACATGCAGACGATCTTTGGGATTGTGAAGAAATATGACATTCGGGGATGCTTTTCCCTGATCGATCCGGAGCTGTCGCTGATCGCGAAGCATGCGGACGAGCTGCGGGAACTCGGCTGCGAGCCGATGATCTCGCCTTATGATCTGGTGGAGACCTGCCTGCACAAGGCGAGGTGCGCGGAGCTGTTCAAGAAGCACGGCCTCGCGACGGCGAAGTACTACCTTCACCCGACGGAATTTGACATGGACCACGCGCAGGAAGGCGTGGATTTCCCTGTTTTCGTGAAGCCGGAGGGCGGGAGCGCATCCCTCGACATCCATGTTGCGGAAAACCATCGCGAGCTGGATGTGCTTTTCGCGAAGCAGGACGGGCTGATGATCCAGGAGTTCATGAACGGGCAGGAATACGGCGCGGACGTGTACGTGGACATGATCAGCGGGAAGTGCGCGGCGATCTTCCTGAAGAAGAAGCTCAAGATGCGCGCGGGCGAGACGGACAAGGCGGTGTCGGTCCACGACCAGGCGCTGTTTGACCTGATCGTTCCGTTTGTCGAGGCGGCGGGGTTCCGCGGAGAGATCGACATCGACCTGTTCAAGGACGGCGACAAGTGGTACTTCTCCGAGGTGAATCCGCGGTTCGGCGGCGGCTATCCCCATGCGTACGCGTGCGGGGTGGACGTGCCCTCGATGCTGCTGCGGAACCTGCGCGGAGAGGTGAATCCGCCCGCGGCCTTCGACTACGAGGACGGCGTCGTGATGATGAAATACAATGAAGTGATGATCCGGAGGGAAGCGTGAGCACAGTTATGATCCTCGCGAACTCGTCTGCGGGATTGTACGATTTCCGGAACGAGCTTGTGCAGGCACTTTTACAGGAGCACAAGGTCGTCGTGTCCCTCCCGGACGAGGTCAAGACGAAGGAGCTGGAGGAGGAAGGGTGCGAAGTCGTTCGCACGCAGCTGAGCCGCCGGGGCACGAACCCCGTGAAGGATCTCGCCCTCCTTGCGCGCTACCGGAAGCTGCTTCGGAAGTACAAGCCGGATCTCGTGCTGACGTACACGATCAAGCCGAACGTCTACGGCGGCATGGCCTGCGCGGCTGCGCGGATCCCGTACATCGCGACGGTGACCGGGCTCGGCAGCGCGTTTGAAAAGGGCGGACTGCTCACGAGCGTCGCGTCAACGCTTTACCGGCAGGGACTGAGGAAGGCCTCCTGCGTCATGTTCCAGAATGTCGAGAACCGGGAACTGTTCCGGCGCAGCGGCATGGTGAGCGGCCGGTCCCGCCTCGTGACGGGCTCCGGCGTCAACCTCGCGACCCACTCGTTTGAGCCTTATCCGCAGGGGCCGGTGACCCGCTTTCTGTACGTCGGACGCATGATGCGGGAAAAGGGGATCGGCGAGTTCCTCGAGGCTGCGAAAGCCCTGCACAGCGATCAGGTCGAGTTCGACCTCATCGGCTACTGCGACGAGGACTGGCAGGACAAGCTGGATGCGGCGGAGAAGGAAGGCTGGATCCGCCAGCTCGGCTTCCAGACACAGATGCACGGCTTCTACAAAAAGGCATCGGCCGTCGTCCTCCCGACGTACCACGAGGGGATGTCCAACGTGCTGATGGAGGCGTCCGCGACCGGGCGGCCCGTCATCGCGACGAGGATCAGCGGCTGCCGCGAGATCTTCGATGAGGGCATCACGGGCTTTGGCTGCGCGCCGGGATCGGCGAAGTCGCTCATCGAAGCGCTGCAGAAGTTCCTCGCGCTCGACCCGGCATCCCGGGCGGCGATGGGCAGGAGCGCCAGGGAGAAGATGCAGAGAGAGTTTGACCGGAAGAGAGTGACGCAGGATTATCTGGAAGAGATCAATGCCGCGATCCGCAAGGCGCCGCAGCACTGACGGGGACACCTGATATAATAAGTTTAAGAAAAGGTTCGAGGGCTGCAATCAAGACAGATGGAGGATAGAATGGGACTGTACGAACAACTGGTAAACAAAGAAGAAAAACTCGCGCTGATCGGACTCGGTTACGTCGGCATGCCAATCGCGGTCGCGTTTGCGAAGAAGATCGACGTCATCGGGTTTGACCTGAACGCCGCAAAGATCGAGAAGTACCGCAGCGGCATCGACCCCACGAAGGAGGTCGGCGACGAGGCGATCCGCGCCACCAGCGTGGAATTCACGGCGGATCCTGCGCGCCTGAAGGACGCGAAGTTCTACATCGTCGCGGTCCCGACGCCGGTCAACGACGACCACACGCCGGACCTGACGCCCGTGGAGGGCGCGAGCCGGATCCTGGGCCAGAACATCGCGAAGGGCAGTATCGTCGTCTTCGAGTCGACGGTCTATCCGGGCGTCACAGAAGACATCTGCGTGCCGATCATCGAGAAGGAGTCCGGCCTGAAGTGCGGCATCGACTTCAAGATCGGCTACTCCCCGGAGAGGATCAACCCCGGCGACAAGGTCCACCGCCTCGAGACCATCACCAAGATCGTCTCCGGCATGGACGCGGAAACGCTGGACACCATCGCGAAAGTGTATGAGCTGGTCGTCGAGGCCGGCGTGCACCGCGCGGAGTCGATCAAGGTCGCGGAAGCCGCAAAGGTCATCGAAAACAGCCAGCGCGACATCAACATCGCGTTCATGAACGAGCTGTCGATCATTTTCCACCGGATGGGGATCGACACGAAGGCCGTCCTCACGGCGGCGGGAACGAAGTGGAACTTCCTGAACTTCGCGCCCGGCCTCGTCGGCGGACACTGCATCGGCGTCGACCCGTACTACCTCACCTACAAGGCGGAGCAGCTCGGCTACCACTCGCAGATCATCCTGTCAGGCCGCCGCATCAATGACGACATGGGCAAGTACGTCGCGGAGTCCCTCGTCAAGGAGATGATCGCGAACGACATCCCGGTCCGCCACGCCAAGGTGGCGATCCTCGGCTTCACGTTCAAGGAGAACTGCCCCGACACGCGCAACACCAAGGTCATCGACATCTACAACGAGCTCGGCGAGTACGGCATCACGCCGATCGTCGTGGATCCCGCGGCGGACGCGGAAGAAGCGAAGCACCTCTACGGCATCGAATTCCAGGGCATGGAAGACCTGAAGGACCTCGACGCCCTGATCATCGCGGTCAAGCACAGGGAGTTCGAGCACTTTACGCCGGCGGACATCGCGGCCTTCTTCAATCCCGCGCACGAGACGAAGGTCTTCGTCGACCTGAAGGGCATGTTTGGCAGGGACGACTACAAGGCGCCGGAGTTCGATTACTGGAGACTTTGATTTTTAAGTAAGAAAAGCTTTATACGACAGGAATCACGTGCCCTGGAGCGGCGGAGGCTGCTTCGGGGCATGGTTCGTTATGCGCAGCAATGAGCCATGCCGACAAGTTCGTGATCGCTGCGCGCACAATCGCACTTCTTCCATAGGTATCATATAATGGTAAGGAAGCCGCACCGGCGAACAACAGTTACTGCAGACATGGGAGGACAGGATCATGTGGGAAAGAGTCAGACCGGAAGACACCGGCGTCCGCTCGGAAGGGATCGCCGCATTTGTAAAGGACCTGGAACAGAAGCACCTGCACATTCATTCGTTTAAGCTGCTGCGGCACGGAAAGGTGATCGCGGAAGCTTTCTACGATCCTTACACTGCGCAGGACAAACACATGCTGTACTCGCTCAGCAAGAGCTTCACGTCGACGGCGGTTGGCTTTGCGGTGCAGGACGGGCTCATGAGCGTGGAAGATCCGGTGACGGACTACTTCCAGGAGTACCTCACCTGCGAGCCCTGCGAAAACATGAAAAAGATGCGCGTCAAGCATCTTCTGACCATGAACACGGGACATGTGACGGAACCGTTTGTATTTCATGCGGCAGAAGGTGATGAACCGTGGGAAAAGCTTTTCATCCAGAGTTACGTGGAAAAGGAGCCCGGAACGCACTTCCTGTACAACACCTGCGCGACCTACATGCTCGCCGCGATCGTGCAGAAAGTCACCGGGAAGAAGCTCCTCGACTACCTGTATGAGAAGTTCCTCACGCCGCTCGGCATGAGCGACGACATGTGGTGGGAGCAGTCGCGGACCGGCGTCGCGACGGGCGGCTTCGGCCTGAACGTGCGGCTGGACGACCTCATGAAGCTCGGGCAGTTCTACCTGCAGGAGGGCATGTGGGAAGGAAAACAGCTCCTCAGCAAGGACTGGGTCCGCGCGGCGCGGACGCCCTGGTCGGACAACTCCGCGAGCATCTCCGACACCATGGACTGGAAGTCCGGGTACGGCTACCAGTTCTGGAAGTGCGAGCCGGACGACATCTACCGCGGCGACGGCGCGTTCGGCCAGTACTGCATCATCATGCCTTCGCGCGACATGATCTTCGTCGCGAACAGCGGCCTGCAGCAGATGCACCGCATCATGACCTCCCTCTGGGAAAACGTCCTCCCCGCCGTCACGGACGAGGAGACGCTGCCTTCGGATGCTGCGAAAGACGAGGTGCTGCGCGAAGCCCTTTCGGGTCGCAGGATGACGACAGCCCTCGAAGAGCAAGGCGCGGAACTTCAGCCGCCGGTCCCGACAGCGGAAATGGCGGGGACGTTCGCGATGCAGCAGAATCCTTTCGGGGTCGAGGAAGTCTCGATCGCGGCGGGAGACGACCACATTGTGCTAACGGCGGAGGGAGTCGCAACCAGCGTTCCGCTCTCCGATACGGCATGGACGCCGGTTCGCTTCGCGAACGCTTCCGAAGAGCTCCGCGGAGAAAAGGACTGGTCGCACGCCCCACGGCTTTTCGAGAACGCGGCTGCGAAGGCCTTCGTGTCAGGCGGAAAGCTCTACCTGTATCTCTGCTACACCGAGACGCCGTTTGAGGATGAGATGATCTTTGACGTGATGGAGCATGGCGTCAGGATGCATATTCATCGCAACGTCGGGTTTGGCGATGTGGAGTATGAGGCGCTTGGGGTCAGAGTCTGAGGCGGAAAACTCGGAGTAAAGCATGGAATTATCGGCAAGAATAGAAGATCAAAGTGAATTGTATCTCAGAAGAGCGGAGAATACGACCGAGGACGCCGGATTCTTATTCAGGCTTCGCAATGACCCTGTGACGAGGGAAAACTCTTTTCACAAAGAGGAAATTCCGTGGGAGGAACATCTCGCGTGGTTTTCCCGCATGATGGAAGATCCGGACCGGGTGCAGCTGATCCTGATGTACAAGATGGAGCCTGGCGAGACTGTAAATTCCGAGGACGCCCTGCAGGCGGCTGAGGCACAGCCGGCGGGACAGCTCCGGCTGGACCGCTCTAAAGATGAAAGTGGACACGTGTCCGCGGAGATCAGCTATGCCGTCTCGCCGGAATTGCGCGGCCGCGGCCTTGGCTTCTGGATCATTCGCCTCGCGGAAGAAAAAGTGAAGGAAATCTTCCCCGACGTGCAGACGTTGACGGCTGAAGTGCTTCGGGGAAACACTGCCTCTGAGAGAATTTTCGCAGCCTGTGGCTTTTCCGTGGCAGACAAGAATGATCAGTACACCACTTTCAAGAAAGGGTGAAAAAGAAGGCTGTTTTTGAAAGCCTATTGACACAAAGACGAGATATTTCAATAGAGGGTGAAAAAGAAGGCTATTTTTGAAAGCCTATTGACACAAGGGCAAGAAATATCAATAGAGGGTGAAAATAAGGCTCGGTTTTGAAAGCCTATTGACACAAGGACGAGCAATTTCAATAGAGGGTGAAAAGGAAGGCTGTTTTTGAAAGCCTATTGACACAAAGACGAGAAATTTCAATAGAGAGTGAAAAAGAAGGCTGTTTTTGAAAGCCTATTGACACAAGGACGAGAAATTTCAATAGAGGGTGAAAAAGAAGCCTGTTTTTGAAAGCCTATTGACACAAAGGCGAGATATTTCAAGAGAGAGTGAAAATCAAGCCTGATTTTGACGAATTGGGAACGAGAGAAGATGGTAAAGATTGAGTGGAAGCGCATGGGGCACGGCCCTGTGCTGCGGACAAAAGAATTAAAGAATGAAGACGGGACGGCGCTCCCGGTGCTTGTGGCGCCGAAGCTGGAGGAACTGCAGGAGATCCGGCATTTCTTCACAACGCGGGAAGGCGGCGTGAGCAGCGGAATCTTCAGGAGCCTGAATCTGACGACGTCACGGGGCGATGACCCGGCGAACGTCGCGGAGAATTTCACGAGAGTGTCGGCTGCGCTCGGTGTGCCGAAGGATCATTTCGTGCTGACGCGGCAGACGCACACCGACCATATTCACATTGTGACGGAAGAAGATGCGGGAAGAGGACTGACGAGGGACTACGGATACACGGACGTTGACGGGCTTGTCACGAATGTTCCCGGGATCGCGCTGTCGGTCTTCACGGCGGACTGTGTGCCGATTCTCTTCGCGGATCCCGTGCACAAGGCGATCGGGACTTGCCACGCGGGCTGGCGCGGAACGGCCGCACGAATTGCTGAAAAAGTGATCCGAATCATGAAGGAGCAGTACGGGACGGACCCGGCGGACGTGCGCTGCGCGATCGGGCCTTCTATCTGCCGCGCTTGCTATGAAGTGAGCGGGGACGTCGCGGAGGCGTTTGCCGCTGCGCTGCCGGGGCATGAGGCGGAGATCATGGATGAGAAGAACGTCCAGGGAGAAAAGAAGTACCAGCTTGATCTTCACCTCTCCAACCGGATCATTCTGGAAGAAGCAGGCGTAAAGCCGGAGCACATCGACGTGACTGACATCTGCACGCAGTGCAACCCGGATCTTCTGTGGTCCCATCGCGCGACGAACGGACAGCGCGGACTGCAGGCGGGTTTTATCGTGCTTGAATAGGAGGAACAACACATGGCGAGACAGTTCTGGAAGCCGGCGAACATTCTTTATCCGAGTCCGGTGGTGATAGTGAGCTGTGCGGATGCGGACGGAAAGGCGAACATCATGACGGCGGCGTGGACCGGCACGATCTCGAGCGACCCGGTGATGGCGTCCGTCTCGATCCGGCCGGAGCGCTTTTCGAACCATATTATTCGGGAGACCGGGGAGTTCGTGCTGAACCTGACGACGCGGAAGCTCGCGTTCGCGACGGATTTTTGCGGCGTGAAGTCGGGAAAGGACATCGACAAGTTCGCGCATCTCGGACTGCACAAGGTGGAAGTGCCGGGCATCAGCGCGCCGGGCATCGAGGAGAGCCCGGTGAACATCGCCTGCAAGGTGATCCGCGTCGAGAACTTCGGCGTGCATGATCTGTTTCTCGGTGAGGTGACCGGCGTCAGCGTCGATGAGCAGTACATGGATGAGAAGGGGAAGTTCGACCTCGCGAAAGCGGACCTCATCGCGTACAGCCACGGTGAGTACTTCGCGCTGGGTGAAAAAGTGGGGAAATTTGGATTTTCCGTACGCAAGAAAAAGTGAGGCGCCGCGGGCAAAGAAGCTGCGGCAACGGCGGCCTCCGGCCCTCGAAACTTGTGCTATCCCGTCAGGATTGGTACAATATGTTGAAATATAGCGTAGCATAAACAGCCACCCCGGCCGCGCAAGGCGGCACTGTGCGGGGCGGCAGTTTTGGCAGAAAGGATCATATATGGGATTTCAGGACCTGAAATTCAGCGAGGACAGCGTGTTCCTCGTGACCGGCGGCGCCGGTTTCATTGGCTCCGGCCTGTGCGAGGCACTGCTGGACAAAGGCGTGACGGTGCGCTGCCTGGACAATCTGTCGACAGGGCACTATGAGAATATCGAGCCGTTCATCGACAACCCGAAGTTTACGTTCCTCAAGGAGGACATCCGCGACCTCGACGCCTGCATGGCGGCGACGAAAGGTGTGGATTTCGTCATGAACGAGGCGGCGTGGGGCAGTGTCCCGCGCAGCATCGAGATGCCGCTTCTCTACGAGGAGATCAACATTCGCGGCACGCTCAACATGATGGAAGCTTCCAGGCAGAACGGCGTAAAGAAGTTCGTCTATGCGTCGAGTTCCTCGGTGTACGGCGATTCCACCGTGCTGCCGAAGCAGGAAGGCGGCGAGGGCGAGCTGCTCTCTCCCTACGCGCTCACGAAGCGGACGGACGAAGAGTACGGCAAGCTCTACAAGAAGCTCTACGGCCTCGACACCTACGGCCTTCGCTACTTCAACGTCTTCGGACGCAGACAGGACCCGAACGGCGCGTACGCGGCCGTCATCCCGAAGTTCCTGAAGCTCCTCATGAACGGCGAGCAGTGCACGATCAACGGGGACGGCAGGCAGAGCCGCGACTTCACTTACATCGACAACGTCATCGAGGCGAACATGCGCGCGTGCCTCGCACCTTCTGAAGCAGCAGGTACGGCTTACAACATCGGCGCCGGCGGCAGAGAGTATCTGATCGACGTGTACAACGCGCTGTGCGAGGCGCTCGGAACCGACCTCGAGCCGATCTACGGACCGCCGAGAAAGGGCGATATCCGCGACTCCAACGCGGACATCTCGAAGGCCAGGAAGAACCTCGGCTACGATCCTTCCTACGATTTCCGTGCCGGAATCAAGCTTGCAATCGACTGGTATAAGGAGAATCTGTAATCTCCCTGAACACGCGCTCACCAGTTACAAAGAAAACCTGTAACCGCCATGCCGCGCGAAGCCTCTCACAGCCTCGCGCGGCGGCGATATTACCACTTGTCCACCAGCTGCGGCCCCGCGCCGCGGAAAGGACTGAGATAAAAACATGGCTCACTACAGCGTCACCGTCTTCGGCGTGAAGGATACGTCGGAGAACATCATCGAGTTCATCCGCAGGGAGCTCTGCCCGGTGGACCTCGTCGTGACCATCGCGCCGAAGGTGCTCGAACACAACGAGGTATCAGGATTCAAAGGCCTGTCCGTTCTCCGCGAAAAGTACGGCATCGAAGTCTTCGAGGCGGAGAGCTATGGGCTGAAGGATGAGCGGACGCTGCGGTTCTTCGAAGAGAACACCTTCGACCTCGGCATCTCCATGGGCTGGCAGAGGCTCATCCCGAAGCAGGTGCTCGACGCCTTTCAGTACGGCGTTTACGGCTTCCACGGAAACGCCGGGTACCTTCCTTTCGGCAGAGGGCGGTCGCCGCTCAACTGGTCGATGATCCTCGGCGACACCCGCTTCAACCTGAACCTGTTCCGCTACGACGAGCACGCGGACAGCCCGAACGTCTTTAAGACGCAGATGTTCCAGATCAGCCCGCACGACGACATCCGCACGGCGCAGTACAAGAACATGATCTGCTCGAAAAACCTTATCCGCAGCCTCATCGCCGCTTATGCCGCAGCGAAGGAGAGCGGCGGGCAGATCCCGGTCCGCACATCGTCGAAGGACTTCGACTCCTGGTACGAGAAGCGCACCGCGAAGGACGGAAAGATCGACTTCCACGCCCGCACGCGCGAGATCTACAACCTGATCCGCGGCGTCGCAGCGCCGTTCCCCGGCGCGTTCTGTTATGTGAAAAGTGTTTCCCAGGCAATCACGGAAGACTCCCCGGCCGGCGCTCCGTCAGACCTCCCGCAGGAGAAAGTCGTGATCTGGGAGGCAAAACCTTTTGACGAGATGATCGACTTCTCGGCCTATGCGCCGGGAGAAGTCATTGACGTCTTCGACGGGAAGCCTGTCATACGGACGGTTGACGGCTCCATCCTGATCCATCGCTATGAGGGCCCGGAACTCAGACCCGGCATGGTCCTTGAATGAGCAGGCGGTAAGTATGAAGATCGCAATTCGAATGGATGACATCGCGCCCGGAATGGACTGGGAGAAATTTGACCGGTTCCGGGCGCTCTGTACGAGATACAATGTGAAGCCGCTGATCGGCGTCGTGCCGGACAACAGGGACCCGTCCCTGAACGTCTGCCCGCCGCGGGCGGACTTCTTTGACGTGGTCAAAGCGCTCCGCGCCGAAGGCTGGTCCATCGCGATGCACGGCTGCCACCACGTCTACACGTCGAAGAGCGGCGGCCTCTTCCCGCTGAACCACCTCTCGGAGTTCGCGGGCCTCTCCTATGAGAAGCAGAGTGAGCTTATCCGCAGAGGCAGGCAGGTCCTCACGGCGAACGGCATCGCGACCGACATCTTCATGGCGCCGGCGCACAGCTACGACCGGAATACGATCCGCGCGCTCAAGGAGAACGGATTCGCCCGGATCACGGACGGCTTTGGAAAGCAGCCTTATCTCTGGGACGGCATGACGTTCTACCCGATCTCGTTCCGCAAGAAGGACTCTCTCCGCGGAGGAGAGGGAATCACGACGCTCGTCGTGCACGCGAACACGATGTCGGACAGTGAATTTGATAATTATGAAAAGATCTTTTCCTCGCAGCAAATGATCTCCTTCCTCGACTATCTGAATACGCCGGCGGAGCCGCGCTCCGGCTTCGGCAGGATGAAGGAGAAGCTGATGGCGGATATGAAGCGCAG
>DJXE01000105.1:9573-36400 GCA_002449595.1 Lachnospiraceae bacterium UBA7012 | reverse complement strand
GAACAGAAGAGCAGATCGTGAGTGAGATCACAGAAAGAAAAAACAGCGGCGTGACGGAAAAGCGCCCCATACGGATACTCCATGTGCTCGGCGTCCTGAACATGGGCGGCGCGGAGAGCAGGATCATGGACCTGTACCGGACGATCGACCGGGAACAGGTGCAGTTTGATTTTCTTGTTCATACGGATGCGCGGCCGGATGGTGAAAACGGCGCAGCGGTCCCTACGTCTGAGGCACTGATGGCGGCGCGGAAGCCGGACTACTACGACGAAGAGGTGCGCTCGCTCGGCGGGCGGATCTACGCATTGCCAAGGTACCGGCTGAAGACGGCCGGACTCTATCGCAAGGCGGTGGAGCAGTTCTTCGCGGAGCACGGCGGCTGGGTGGCGGTCGAGGGACACATGACGAGCCTCGCCGCGATCTATCTTCCGATCGCGAAGAAAAGCGGAATTCCCCACACGATCGCGCATGTGAGAAGCGGCGGCGTGTCCGCCGGCCTCAAGGGACTCGCGACGAAGTGGATGCGAAGGGACCTTCCGAAGAAGGCGGACATCCTCCTGACCTGCGCGATGGACGCGGGCGTCGCGGTCTATGGAAAGAAAGCGGAGCGGGACGGGCGGATCCGGGTCGTGCCGAATGCGATCGATACGGAGGCGTTCCGGTTTTCGGCGGAGGACAGGAAGCAGATCCGCGCGGAGCTTGGCATCCCGGAAGATGCCTTTGTGATCGGGCACGTCGGGCGGTTTGACCCGATGAAGAATCACGCGTTTCTCGCGGGGGTGCTGAAAGCACTTTGTGGCGGTACAAGGGAATCTGATTCCGCACAGAATGCGGCAAAGAGCACCGGTTCCGCAGGCGAAACTGGCGCTGCGCATGGAACCGGAAACTCTGCAGGTACAGGCACGAATTTCGCGCTGCTGCTCGTGGGCAGCGGAAAGCTGGAAGAAGACGTGAAGCGGCAGCTCTCGGAGGCAGGCCTTGCAGACAAGGCTTTCTTCGCGGGACAGTGCAGCCGGGAGAGGACAGCCGGGATGTACCAGGCGATGGACCTTTTCTGCCTGCCGTCGCTGTATGAAGGGCTTCCGGGAACGGTCGTTGAGGCGCAGGCGTCGGGCCTGCCGTGCCTCGTCTCGGACCGGGTGACGAAGGAAGTCTGTCTCACGCCGGACACAAAACAGCTGCCGGTCGGCAGCGGCGATGAGAGCGCCTGGGCGGACGAGATCTGCGGAATCAGGGAGAGAAGTGCTGCCGGGAATGCAGCATCGAATGATGACAGGGCTTTGCGCTCCGGGGAGTACATAGAACTGCTCGGCGCGGCGGGCTACGACATTCACACACAGGCTGCGCAGATGCGGCAGTTTTACCTCGATATCAAATGATGGATTCAGGCACCGGCTCTCGTGCATACATCAGTGCGGCGAAGGGCTGCGATGCGGACGGAGGCTTAATGGCGGAGCTGGGTACAAAACAGAATAAGAAGAAGCTCCTCCTCGTCTCCCCGATGCTGCATCAGGGAGGGTTCGAGCGGATCTGCGTCGCGACGGCGCGGCTGCTGTCGCCATACTTTGACGTCACGACGGCGATCTTCGACGATGCGGACATCGCTTATGACGTCACGGGCCTTTCCATCGTGAACCTGAACCTGCCCGTGAAGCAGGGGAAAATTGGAAAGGCGGTCAATCTGCTTCGGCGGATCCGCGCGCTGAAAGCGCTGAAGAAGCGCCTCGGCACGGACGTCACTTACAGCTTCGGACAGACAGCCAACCTCGTGAACTGCAACGCCCGGGCGAATGACAAGGTGATCTGTGGGCTGCGCAGCTACCAGGATTTCGACAACCCGGAGAAGATCCGTATGTTCTGCAGAAAGGCGGATCTCATCGCCTGCTGCAGCCGCGAGATGGAGAAACAGATCCGGGAAGATTACGGATGTGACAGGACGTTTACCCTGTACAATCCGGTGCGGATCCCGGAGGATGCGGCCGGTTCCGGCGAAACTCCGCCGTGGGATGAGAAGGAAGGCCTTACACAATTTCTCTCGAAGCACGGACAGCTCGTCATGAGCATGGGCAGAGAGGACGACGTAAAAGGATTCTGGCATCTGATCAAGGCATTCTCGATCGTGAGCGGTGCACTGACGGGTGAGGATTCCGGCAAAGACGCAGTTGAGCGTGTCCCGGGCAAGGATTCCGGCGAAGGCGTTGCGGCCGAGCGTACTCCGGGCCTCATCATCATGGGAGACGGAACCTTCGACGAATACAGGAAACTCGCGCAGGAACTCGGGATCGGAGAGCATGTGTTTTTCACCGGAGTGATGAAAAAGCCGTTTCCGCTGCTGAAGAAAGCGTCCGCCTATGCGCTGACGTCGAGCATGGAAGGCTTTCCGAACGCGCTCGTGGAAGCCATGGCGCTCGGCGTTCCTGCGATCGCCTCGGACTGCATGACAGGTCCGGCGGAGATCATCCACACGAAGGATGGAGATGCGGGAGTGCTTCTGCCCGTGTTCTCAGACCACAAGGATCTGGACGCCGGCAGCATTCCGGAAGAAGACGTCAGGCTCGCGGACGAGATCCTCAAGATCTTGAAGGATCCGGCGCTCGCCACAGATCTCTCAGCAAAGGGGAAGATTCGCGCGGCGGATTTCTCAGAAGAGGCGTATATTAACAACTGCTTGGAATTCTTTAAATCATGAAATCAATTGCTTTTCATATCAACACATTAGACCAGGGCGGCGCGGAGCGCGTCGTGTCGAACCTCGCGAACGCGTTCGCGAAGGAAGGGTATGAAGTCTATATCGCGACCGAGTGGTACGGAAAGAATGAGTATCCGCTCGATGAGCGCGTGCAGAGGGTGAGCGTCGGCCTGAAGGAAGAGGACGAAGAGAAGGGGCGCATCAAGAAGGCGCTGCTGCGGAAGCAGTACCTGAGAGAGTTCCTGGAGGAGAAGAAGCCGGACGTGCTCGTCGCGTTCGGACATGGCTCCAACTACCGCGCGCTCAGCGCGCAGGCGGGGACGGGCGTGCCGGTCGTCATCTGCGTCCGGACGGATCCGACGGGGCACTACGACAGGTTCTCTGACAAGATCCGGATCCCGCTGCTTTTCCCGAGGGCGGCAGGCGCTGTCTTCCAGACGGCGGAGCAGAAGGCGTTCTTTGCGCCGCGGCTGCAGGATAATTCGGCAGTGATCCTGAACCCGATCAATCCGAAATATCTGAACGCGAAGGTGCCGGAGGAGAAGGAAAAAGCGGTCGTTCACTCCGCGCGGCTCGTGGACTTCAAGAATCAGCCGATGCTGCTGGACGCGTTTTTCATGGTGCATGAGAAGCACCCCGACTACGTGCTGCGGATCTACGGAAATGACTCCGGTGACGGCACGAAGGAGATCCTGGAGAAGAAGATCGAGGAGGCTGGTGCGAAGGGCTTTGTCTTCCTGATGGGCGGCAGCGAGCACCTCGAGGAGGATCTGCCGAAGGGAAGCATCTATGCATTTTCTTCCGACTGGGAGGGCCTTCCGAACTCGCTCATGGAGGCGATGGCGCTCGGCATGCCGGTCGTCGCGACGGACTGTCCTTGCGGAGGTCCCGCGGAGATCATTCGAAGCGCGCACATGGACGGAGACGTCCCGGAGACGGCTTATCAGTACAGAAGTTCCTATTCCAATTACAGCTCGAAGGGAGATTCCGTGAACGCAGGCCGCAGGGCCCGCGGGGGCAAGGAATGGCCGAAGGGCAACGGCGATCTGGAGACCGCGAACGGGATCCTCACGCCGATCCGCAATCCGGAGGCGTTTGCGGCCGCGATCTGCCGGCTGATCGAGAATCCGGAACTCGCGAGGGAGCTTGCGAAGAGCGCCGCGAAGATCGCGGAGAGGGCGAATGAGCAGGCGGTCTTTGAACAGTGGCGGGATTACCTGGAAAGAATAAGCAGTAAGAAATGAAAGAGGAATAAAGATGTTTTCATTTGACGATTACAGAGAGATCATCCGGATCATCAAGGAATCCGGCAGGCAGGCGACCTATCAGGAGGCGCTCGGCAGGGATTCTTTCGTCATCATGCGTCACGACGTGGAGTACTCCGTCGAGAGGGCACTCGCGCTCTCCCGGGTAGAGGAAAGCATGGATTTCAGGTCGCATTACTTTTTCCAGTGGACGAATAATTCTTACAACATCCTCTCCAGAAAGAACCGGGACATCCTGAAGGAGATGCACGAGCGCGGGCAGCACATCGGGCTGCACTTCGCGCTGAACGGCATGACCGACATGGAGGCGGTGCGCGGGGAGATCCTGCAGGAGATCGATATGCTCAGCACGATGCTCGGGTTTGAGATCCACGCGTTTTCGATCCACAGGCCGTCGCCGGACGCGCTGGCGGCGAACTTCAAGTTCGACGGCATCCTGAACGCGTACCAGGACGACTTCTTCACGTTCGACCCGAAGGCGCAGCCGGACTCGAAGCTCGAGGTGAAGTACATGTCGGACGCGAACCACATCTGGCGCTACGGCTATCCGAACGAGGAGACGATCCTCGGCAACAAGAAGGTCCAGATCCTGACGCACCCGTTCGCGTGGACGAAGGAAGGGTACGACAACCGCAACAACTTCCGGACGCTTCTGAACGAGAAGTACGAGGAACTCCTGGACTCGGTCGACAAGGAGTGCAAGGACTTCGCGCAGTATAGAGACGAGTTTGAGCGGACGATCGGGCCGGACGAGGATTAAACAGGGAGAGCAGCAGAAAGAATGTGCGGCATCTGCGGTTTCTTTACAAATAAACAGATCACGGAGGAGCAGCTCCGCGTCATGAACGACGAGATGATCCGCCGCGGGCCGGACGACGCCGGCGTCGAGATCTATGACGCGGGCGCTGGGGACAGCGTCGGCCTCGCGCAGCGAAGGCTCGCGATCATCGACCTCTCGCCGCTGGGACACCAGCCGATGCACTCCGCGGACGGGAGGCTCTCCGTCGTTTTCAACGGGGAGATCTACAACTTCGGGGAGCTCAGGAAGGAGCTGGAAGGCTATCCGTTCCGGAGCCGCTCCGACACGGAGATCATTCTCGCGGCGTTTGAAAAATGGGGCGAGAGCGCGGTCGACCGCCTGGGCGGTATGTTCGCGTTCGCCGTTTACGACAGGGCGGAAAACCGGATCACGATCGCGCGCGACCGGATCGGCAAGAAGCCGCTCTATTACTGGTTTGATGGGACGAATCTCGTGTTCGCTTCCGAGCTGCGCCCGATCATGCGCTGCCCGGGATTCCCGCGGCGCGTGCGCAGGGACGTTCTCTCGCGGTATCTGTACCAGCAGTACATCGACGCGCCGGAGACGGTGTTTGAGGACGTTTATAAACTGGAGCCCGGCGCGGTGCTCACCTTCCGGAGAGCGAAGGACGGGACCGGCGATCTCTCCGTGCGGAAGTACTGGAGCATTCGCGACGCCTGGACCGCGGGATGCGCGAATGAGATCAAAGATTACGCGGAGGCAAAAGAAGGGCTGAAGGCCTGCCTCACGAAGGCGGTCCGTGAGCGGATGATCGCGGACGTCCCGCTGGGAAGCTTCCTGTCGGGAGGCTACGACTCCTCGCTCGTCTCAGCTGTCGCGCAGTCCATCCTGGATCGGCCGCTGAAGACCTTTTCCATCGGATTTGAGGAGGCGCAGTACGACGAGTCCGGCTATGCGCGGGAAGTCGCGCGCCATCTGGGCACGGATCACACGGAGCTCGTCATCGGGGAGCAGGAGATGCTGGATCTTGCGGACTCCCTCGCGGACTGCTTCGACGAGCCCTTCGCGGACTCCTCGCAGATCCCGACGATGCTGGTCTCGATGCTCGCGAGAAAGGACGTCACCGTCGCGCTCTCGGGCGATGGCGGCGATGAGTTCTTCTGCGGCTACGGCATTTACCGCCGCGTGCAGCAGGCACAGCGGCTCGACGCGCTCGGGGCGGCAGCCCACCTCATCGGGCAGATCCCCGCGGGCGGCGGAAAACTGGAAGACAAGTATCCGCTGCGGCTGCGCGTCATCTCGGCGAACCGCGACAGGGAGACGAAGACCCAGTTCGGCGCGGGAAGCTACGCGGCGTTCGCGGAGCGGTTTCCGCTGCAAGGTGATGGAATAAAACAGCTTCCGGTCAATTATCCGTCCGAGCGCAGCTACGGCGCGAAGGATTGGCAGGTGACGCGGATGCTCCTCGACATGGACCACTACCTCCCCGGCGACATCCTCTGCAAGGTGGACCGGGCGTCCATGTTTTACTCGCTGGAGGCGCGGTGCCCGATCCTGGACAAGGACGTCATGGAGTACTCCTTCCGGATCCCGCACGCGTTCAAATACAAGGGCGGCGAAGGCAAGACGATCCTGAAGGACGTCGCGTATGATTACATTCCGCGACAGCTCTTAGACCGGCCGAAAAAGGGTTTCAGCGTCCCTCTTGACAAGTGGCTGCGCGGACCGCTCCGTGAGCAGCTGACGGACTTTGCGTCGCGGGACATGCTGCGCGCGCAGGGGCTGTTTGACGCGGACTACGCCGCGGGCTTTGTGGAGAATTACCTGCGGACCGGAGACGCCGGCGCGGGGACAGGCGCGAACTACTCGAGGATCTGCTGGGCGTTCTTTGTGTTCCAGCAATGGTACAATAGATACATGTAGTCACACACAGAAAGCGGAACTGATCATTTTATGCGGAAAGCTGCACTATTTATCAGCTCACTTCATAAGGGCGGCGCGGAACGCGTGATGTCGCAGATCGCGCACCACCTTCTCGCGGGGGGCTGCGAAGTCGTCCTCGTGACGCAGCGGGTGGACGGCGACGAGTACGCGCTGGACGGGCGCATCCGCCGGAGGATCTCGGACCTCACGCCGGAAGAGACGGCGGGCAGCAGCATCGCCGGGCGGATCGTGAATCTCGCGCGCAGGTTCCGCAAGCTGAGAGGAATCTGGAAGGAAGAAAAGCCCGACGTCATCCTCTCCTTTATCGGCAAGAACAACGTGATGGCGGTCCTCACGGCAAAAGGACTGCACATCCCGGTCGTCTGCGGCGTGCGGGGAGACCCGGCCCTGGAATACGAGGACCCTTCCCTGAAGAAGGCCGCATTCCGGACCTTCGGCGGCGCGGCGCGCATCGTGCTGCAGACCGAGAGAAGCAGGAACTTCTTCCCGGAGAACATAAGCAAAAAAGCGATCATTCTGCCCAACCCGATCGAGCCGCAGTTTCTCATGCCCCCGTTTGAGGGAGAGAGGGACGGCAGGATCGTGACCGTCGGGCGGATCGACGCCAACAAGAACCAGAGACTCCTGATCGACGCGTTCTGCAACGTCGCGGACCGCATCCCGGACTGCCGCCTCGAGATCTTCGGGCAGGGCCCGGACCTGGAGCAGCTGCGGACGCTCGTCAAAGAGCGGGGAATGGAAGAGCGGATCTCCCTCCCCGGCCCGGTGGATCGCGTGCAGGACAGGATCCGCAGCGCGTCGCTGTTCGTGCTCCCGTCGGACACGGAGGGAATGCCGAACGCGCTGCTCGAAGCGATGTCGCTCGGGCTCCCGTGCATCTCGACGGACTGCCCCAGCGGCGGACCGGCGCAGCTCATTAAAGATGGCGTGAATGGACTGCTCGTTCCCGTGCGGGATGAGGAGCGACTCGGGGAAGCAATCGTGCGGATGCTCACCGACCGGCAGAAGGCGGAGGAGATGGGCAGAAATGCCCGCGGCGTGCAGGAGATCTACGCGCCGGACAAAGCGCTGCAGGCCTGGGAACAGTGCCTGTCGGAAGCCGCAGACGGCAGGAAGGGAAAGTGAGGATCCGGAGTCGGGATCCTTTTCCTGAAACGCATGAAGGAATAACGAGGATCCGGAGTCAGGATCTTTTTCCAGAGATATAAGGATACAAATGACTAAGAAACAGTGGCTTAAAATCGCCGCGTTCTGCGCGATCTTCCTGGTCGTGCTGACCGGGCTCACATACTGCCTGCGGACGAGCGGATCGGTCAAGGACCGGTTCGTGGGATTCTACGCGGAGAAGAAAAACACGATTGACGTGATCGCGATCGGTTCCAGCTCCGTGTTTCCGTACTATTCCTTCCCGCAGATGTACGGCGAGAAGGGCATCGCGGGATACCCGCTCTCCACGAACCTGCAGCGCCCTGCGGCGCAGATCTACCTCGCACGGGAGGCCCTGCGGCGGCAGAAGCCGGAGCTCATGATCTTCGAGGTGCGGATGTACATCGGCAGGGAGTGGGACATGATCCAGAACATGGCCTACACGCGCGGCGTGACCGACAACCTGCGCTATTCCGTGAACCGGATCCGCGCGATCAACGGCCTCGTCACCGACGAAGTCCGGGAGACGAACTGGATCCAGGACGTGGACGAGACCGCCTATTATTTCGACATTCTGAAGTACCATTCCAACTGGAAGTCGCTGTTCCTGCGGAGCCAGCTGCGGACGGTCTTTTTCGCGTATCCGGAGCCGCTGAAGGGCTTCTTCGGGTCGAATGAGCTGGGACCGGCCGAGCTGACAGATTTCTCGGCGGAGACCGGGGAGGAGCCGCTGGAGGACATCCAGCAGGGGCATCTCGAGGAGCTCATGGCCTTCCTGAAGGAGAACGGACAGGACGCGCTGTTCATCGTGTCCCCTTACGAGATCACGCAGCAGGACGCGCAGAAGTACAACAGCATCGAGCGGCTGGTCACGGAGCAGGGATTCGGCTTCCTCGACCTGAACGATCACTACGAAGAGATGGGGCTCACCGGGGACGACTTCTCCGACTACGGGACGCACGTCAACGTGTGCGGCGCGGAGAAAGTGACCGCCTTCGTGGAGGAGTGGCTGAAGGAGAATTACGATCTGCCGGACCGCAGAGGGGACGCCGCGTACGCGTCCTATGACGCGGCTTACGAGAACTGGCTCGCCTACCGGGATGAGAACGAAGCGCTCGTGCAGGAGCGTATCCGGACGGGGGACTTTGCCCCTGTTGTAACTGAGGAATAAACCACAGGAGATCATATATGTGCGGAATCGCCGGACTGATCCGATTCGGAGAGAGATCGGAAGAGAATATCGAACGCATGAAAGAACGCATGCTGCACCGCGGGCCGGACGCCGGCGGGACGTGGAAGAGTGACGACGGGGAAGTCGTCCTCGGCCACCGGCGGCTCGCGATCGTGGACCTGTCCGAGACCGGCGCACAGCCGATGCTGTCGCACTCCGGCCGCTTCGCGATGGTCTACAACGGCGAGATCTACAACCACCGCGAACTGCGGCAGAGACTTCTCGATGAGAAGAAGGTGACCGCATTCCGCGGTACTTCGGATTCCGAAGTGATGCTGGAGGCGTTCGAGGCGTACGGGACGGCAGAAGCCCTGCAGTTCATGAAGGGCATGTTCGCGGTCGCGCTGTATGACCGCGAGGAGAAGAAGCTCCAGCTCTTCCGGGATCGCATCGGTGAAAAGCCCCTCTACTACGGCTTTGTCCCGGGATCCTCGGGAGGAAAGGCGTTTGCCTTCGCCTCGGATCTAGGCTGCATCGCGTGCCTCGACGGATTTGATCTGCCGGTGGAGCAGGGCGTCCTTCCGATCTATTTCACGCACGGATACATCCCTGCGCCCTACACGATCTACAAGGGCATCCGGAAGCTCACGCCGGGCAGGATCCTGACGATCCGCGCCCCGTTTACGGAGGCGGAGATCTCCGAGGAGACCTACTGGTCGGTGGAAGAAGCGGCCCTGCGCGGGACGAAGAATCCGTTCAAGGGCTCCTTCGAAGAGGCTTCCCAGGAACTGGAGCGCCTGATGCGCGCCTCGATCCGGGACCAGATGGTCGCGGACGTGCCGGTCGGCGCCTTCCTGTCCGCCGGCATCGACAGCTCGACGATCGTCTCCCTCATGCAGGCGGAGAGCCCCGGCAGCGTCCGGAGCTTCACGATCGGCATGGAGGACCCGAAATACAACGAGGCGGAGGTCGCCGCGCAGATCGCGCAGCACCTCGGCACGCAGCACACGGAGATGTACATCACGGACCAGGACGCGAAGGCGGTGATCCCGCTCCTGCCGAAGATGTTCGCGGAGCCGTTCGCCGACAGCTCGCAGATCCCGACCTACCTGGTGAGCCGCATGACGAGACAGCACGTCACGGTGTCGCTGTCGGGAGATGCGGGGGATGAGCTTTTCTGCGGCTATACTTCTTATGCGTCCGTCGAGCGGATCTGGGGCAAGCTCAGCAGGATCCCCGCGCCGCTCCGGAAGCCGGCTTCCGGCATCGTGCTGCACAGCCCTCTTGTGAAAAAGGATATCTACCGCATCAAGGGCAAGCTCCTCGGCGCGGCGGGACCGGAGGAGATCTACCGGCTCTCCCACGAGACGGACCCGCTGACAGCGAAGATCGCGCTGGTGGGAAATGCTTTGCCTTACGCTTACACGCTGACCGGACAGGACGTCCTCGGAGAGGTGAACCGGGACGTCATGCTGATGGATATGAAGATGTACCACCCGGACGACATCCTGGTGAAGGTGGACCGCACCGCGATGGCGGTGTCGCTGGAGACGAGAGTTCCGCTGCTCGACAAGGACATCGTGGAATTCGCATGGACCCTGCCGATCGACTATCTGCGGTCGGGCGCGGGCGAGGCCTCGCGCGACGGGAAGCACGGGAAAAGGATCCTCCGGGACATCCTGTACAGGCACGTCCCGCGGGAACTTGTGGATCGGCCGAAGAAGGGCTTTTCCATCCCGATCAGCAAATGGTTAAAGGAGCCTGAACTGCGCGCATGGGCGGAGGAACTGCTGGATCCCGCGGCCATCAAGGCGCAGGGCTATCTCGACGCGGACGTCGTGCACAGGATCTGGACCGACTTTACCGAGCGCGGCATCTGGCGCATCCAGATCTGGTACCTGCTGATGTTCCAGGCATGGGTGAAGCAGGAGTGCCCGAAGGCCTGCCTCGGGCGTTAAACGGATATGATGGACTGGATCACACCGTATGCTCCGGCGAAGATCCCGGAGGAAGAACAGAAATGGAAGATCTCCGTCAGCGTCGCGATCTATAAGATCGAGGACCTGCTTCCGCGCTGCGTGGAATCGCTGCTGAACCAGACATACCGCAACCTCGAGATCATTCTCGTGGACGACGGCTCGCCGGACGGCTGCCCCGCGCTCTGCGACGCGTACGCTGCAAGGGACCCGAGAGTCCGCGTCATCCACAAGGAGAACGGCGGGCTCGCGTCTGTGCGCAACACCGGGATCCGCGAGTCGACGGGCGAATTCATCGCCTTCATGGACGGCGACGACTGGGCGGACGAGGACATGTACGAGCGCATGATGCGCGCGCTGCAGGAATTCGGCGCCGACATGGCGGTCTGCAGGTACCGGCAGATCTACACGGACCATATCGTCGATCTGTCGAAGGAGCGGGCACTGCTGCTCACGGGCGGCGAGGCGCTCACGCAGTACATCCGGGAAAACGACGACATCCAGATACAGAACGCCGGCTGGAACAAGCTCTACCGGAGGGACCGGATCGGCGACATCCGGTTCGACGAACACCGGTGGTACGAGGATATCTACTACACGACGCAGCTGCTGACGAAGATGGACAGCGTGATCTACCTCGACCACGCGTCCCACAATTACGTCTGCGACCGCAGCGGCAGTTATATGAACGACGGGCGCGAGAGCATCAGCACAAGGATCCTCACGGACCAGATCCCGATCTACCTGGACCGGGCGGCGTTCCTGAAGGGGATCGGGCGGCAGGATCTCGCGGACACGCAGAACTACTTTTTATACAAGCGCCTTCTCATCTATGTGACGAAGACGATGCGGAGCAAGGATCCGGCAGCAGGGGAGAAGCTCCGCGCGCTCCGGGAGATCGTGATGCGCGAGCGGCCGAACATGGACGCCGCCTACCGGTGCCCGGTCGCCAACCCGAACGAGAAGAAAAAGATGGACCTCTATCTGCGGTCGGAGAAGCTGTACGGGCGGTTCATGGACCTGAACGACGGGATCATCATCCCGTTCAAGCGGAAGCTCCACGCGCTGCGGCGCGGCGGGAACTGAAGAAGTCGGGAAGATCTCCTGATGCGCTGAAGGAATTCACAGATACAGGGAAACAGAATGATCATACTCCAGCTCAGCGGAGGGCTCGGCAACCAGATGTTCCAGTACGCCCTCTGCCTCGCACTCATGCATACGGGACGCGACGTGAAGATCGACGACGTCACAGGATACGGTCCGCAGGAAAAGCTTCGGTCGCCGCTCCTCCGGGACGTCTTCGGGATCGACTATGTGCGCGCGGGTGCGGAGGAGATCACGGCGATCACGGATTCCTACATGGATCTGTTCTCGCGGGTCCGCAGGAAACTGACCGGCAGAAAGACGAAGCTGTACCATGAGGGCGAGCCGTACCTCTTTGATCCGAAGGTCATGGAGCTCACGGAGGCTTATCTGGTCGGATGCTGGCAGTCGGAAGCATATTTTGCCTCTGTGAAGGAGGAGGTCCGCGCGGCGTTTCAGTTCCCGGCGGACCGGCTCGGCAGCAGGTCGAGGGAAGCGGCGGCAAGGATTCTGGAAGCGCCCGTCCCCGTCAGCGTCCATGTGCGCCGTGGCGACTACCTGAACGCGGCGGACGTCTACGGCGGCATCTGCACGGAAGCTTATTACAGGGGCGCAGCCCGGTACATGCTGCAGAAGTTCGGCAGCTGCCGGTTCTTCGTCTTTTCCAATGACCCTGCGTGGGTGAAGGAGAATATCGGAACACTGTTCGGAGAGGAAGAAGGCCTCTTCGTGGACGTCATGGACGCGAACGGCGAACAGGGCGGCTGGGAAGACATGTACCTGATCTCGCTCTGCCGCCACCACATCATCGCGAACAGCAGCTTCAGCTGGTGGGGCGCGTGGCTCTCCGGCGCGGAGGATAAGGAGATCGTCGCGCCGTCCCGCTTCATCAACGGATACGCGTGTCCGGATATCTTCACAGATCGGATGATACGCTTGGATGAGAATGGTGAGATAGATAAATGACATCACCCGCATCAGCCAACAAGCTGAATATGGAAGGGAAGGCCTCGTTTTTCCAGACATTCCGGGAAAAGCTCGGCCCCGCAGCCACCGCCCTGTTCCTCGCGGCACTCGCCATCGAGGCGGTGGTCGTCGTGGCGGAAAAAAGCATCGGGAGCATCCCGTATGAGAGCCTCATCTTCAAGGCGACCTTCGCGGCGTCGCTCCTTCGCATGCTGACGGTGCGTTATCAGAAGAAGGAGCTTCCAGCAATCGCAGTTATGCTCCTCCTCGGCGTCCTTTCCTGGCGCCTCGGCGGACACAACGAATACCTGCGCGCAGTCGCACTGATCGCGGCGTGCCGCGGACTGGACGTCAAAAAGATCCTGCGATTTGTCCTCTGGGGACAGCTCGCAGCTTGCATCGCTCTCGTCCTGCTCTCTGTGCTCGGTATCTTCGGAAAAGTCTCGATCACAGCCGACTTCGGCCACGGGATGGAAGTGCGGTACTGCCTGGGACTCGGGCATCCGAACGCGCTGCACTGCATGGCTTGCATGCTTTTGCTTCTCGCGCTGTATCTGTACGGTGAGACGATGCCGAAGCTGGCGCTCGCGGGACTGTTCGCAGGCAACGTCCTGCTGTATCTGCTGACCGGATCGGACAGCGGGCTCTTCACAGGGTCGGCGGCGATCCTGCTGACGGCGTTGAGCCGGGCAAAAGCAGCACAAAAGGGCCTGAACACAGCGATGATCGCGGGAGAAGCCTTGATTGCTGGCGGCATATGCTTTTCCCTGATTACGGCGGTCTTCGGGGGCGACGTCTCGATTATCCGGCGGCTGGATGGTATACTGACGGGAAGGGTAGCTTCCCTGTGGGACACGACTTATTTAGAAGGGACGTTCTGGACCTGGGGGCTGTTCGGCAGGCGCGGAAACGAGGCGATGTTCGACCTCGGCTGGGTGCGCCTGTTCTACTGGTACGGCGTGATCCCCGCGGCGGCGGTGATCGTGCTGGTATTCCTGATCCTGCGGCAGGTCCGGTGGGACCGGGATGCGGCGGCGTTCATCTTTATTCTGTGCTGCTGCGTTTACACTGTTTTTGAGGCGCATCTGGTGTCCGTTTACCTGATGCGCAATTACCTGCTGCTTGTCGCGGCGATGCAGCTCCCGCGCATCTGCGGCGAAGAGAGAGAGCTTATACAATGAACCAACAGACGAAGATCATCCAGACCTACGGGCTCTGGTTCGTGGACATGCTGTGTATCGCGGCGGCCTACCTCATCGCGACGCACATCCGCTTCGCCGGAAGGAATGACTACGGCGACCGGCGGCTGCATTTCCTTGTCTGCGTGGTCTTTCTTCTTTTCTGTACGATCTACAGTTTCTTTGTCGAGTGGAACCGGGATTTCCTGATCAGAGGGAGTTACCGCGAGATGGTCGCGGTGCTGAAATTCAACGTCCTGATGCTGCTTGCCGGCATCATGTTCGTGTTCTTCGCGCGCTGGGCATACATCCTCTCGCGAAGCGTCATCATCAACTTCTTCTGGATCAACTTCGTGCTGATGCTGGGATACCGGCTGCTGTTCAAGAAGATCCTGCGGCGCGTCCTGTCCGCGGACTCCCTGACGACGAAGCTGTTCGTCATCGCGGAGCGCGCGGAGATGTCTCAGACGCTCGTCGGGCTTCTCGACCTCATGGAGATGAGCTACCGCGTGGTCGGCGTCGCGTTCGCTGACGGCGGGGAGACTTCAGCTTCGCCATCAGATAGCAGCGCGGCGGATGCTTCCGGAACGCCGGGCGGCATGCGCGAGATCAACGGCGTCCCGGTCTACGAGAACGTGTACGACCTCACGGAGAAGCTGACACAGCTCCCGTTCGACGAAGTCTTCATCCGCGCACCCCATATGGAGAAAAAGGATCTCCAGCGCCTCGTGGATGGTTTCGAGCAGATGGGCGTCGCGTGCCACTACAACCTGGAACTGCCCGACATCGGGGAGGCGACGAGCCGCGTGGGCAACTTCGGCAATTACACGGTCATCACGTACTCCATGTTCCGGAGCAGCTACAAGCGCATGATGATCAAGCGCCTGATCGACATCGCGGGCGCGATCGTCGGGCTGATCTTCACGGCGGTGATCTACATATTCCTTGCGCCGGCCATCCGCCTGGATTCGCCGGGACCGGTTATTTTCTCCCAGATCAGAGTCGGTAAGAATGGAAGGCGCTTCCGCCTGTACAAGTTCCGGTCGATGTATCAGGACGCGGAGGCGAGAAAAGCGCAGCTCCAGAAGGACAACGAGATGAGCGGCCTCATGTTCAAGGTGGAGGACGACCCGCGAATCACGAAGGTGGGACATTTCATCCGGAAGACCAGCCTGGACGAGTTCCCCCAGTTCTGGAACGTCCTGAAGGGAGACATGAGCCTTGTCGGCACAAGGCCGCCGACGGAGGACGAATTTGAGCAGTACGACGAGCACTACCGCAGGCGGCTCTCGATGAAGCCGGGCATCACCGGTCTCTGGCAGGTCAGCGGGCGCTCGGATATCACCGACTTCGACGAGGTCGTGAAACTGGATCTGCAGTACATCGACAACTGGAGCCTGACGCTTGACTTCAAGATCCTGCTCCAGACGGTCGGCGCGGTCTTCGGCGGAAGCGGCGCGAAGTGAGCCATATGACAGTTACACATCACGGAAAGAAAAAGATCTGTATGATCGTGCCGCAAAGGGACGTCCAGGGCGGCATCGCGTCCGTCACCTCCGGCTACTACGGCAGCCGGCTGGAGACGGACTTTGACGTCATTTACGTGGAATCGTACCGCGACGGCAGCAAGTGGCAAAAGCTCTTAAAGGCGCTCGCGGCGTACCGGCAGTTCCGGAAGGTCTTAAGGAAGGTAAAGCCGGACCTCATCCACATCCATTCTTCGTTCGGCCCCAGTTTCTACCGGAAGATGCCGTTCATCCTGATGGCGGAGCGGGCCGGGATCCCGGTGGTGAACCACATCCACGGCTCGGCGATGGATGAATTCTACAACAACGCGGGGACTCGGAAGCAGAAACTCGTGCAGAAGATCTACGGCAAGTGCGCCTGCATCATCACGCTGACGCCGCACTGGCAGAAGATCATACAGAATATAGCGAAAGATACGAAGGTCGTGACGGTGCCGAACTACAGCATCCTTCACGAAGAGACGGCGCAGCCCGCGGCGCGGGATAAGCGGTTTGCGAAGAAGCAGATCCTGTTCCTCGGCAAGATCGACGAGGCGAAGGGCGTCTATGAGATCCCTGCGGTCATGGACCGCGTCTGCAGGGAATTCCCGGAGGCGGTGTTCTACCTCGCGGGATCCGGCGACCTGGAGGGAGTCCGCGAAAGGACGCCGGAGGATCTCCGGAAGAACCTCGTCCTTCCCGGCTGGATCGTCGGAGAGGAAAAGACACAGGCACTCTGGGACAGCGCGGTCTTCTTCCTGCCCTCCCACATGGAAGCAATGCCGGTGTCGGCGCTGGACGCCATGGGCTACGGCCTGCCGGTCGTCTCTACGAACGTCGGCGGCATTCCGGACGTCGTCTCGGACGGCGGAAACGGGACGCTCACCGCAGTCGGCGACACGGAGAAAATGGCGGAAGCACTGCTTGCACTCCTCCGCGACCGGGCGCTGTGGGAGAAGATGTCGGACGAGAGCCTCGCCATCGTGCGCGAGAGATTCAGCCTCGACGCGCACATCGCACAGCTCGAGAAAATCTATGAGGAGGCGATGTCATGACGCCGCTCATTGCTGTCATTGTTCCCGTCTATAACTGTGAAAAGGATCTTCCCGCCTGCGTCGACAGCATCCGTGCGCAGACGTTTTCGGATCTTGAGATCATCCTCGTCGACGACGGCGCGAAGGATTCCTCCGGCGCACTCTGTGACAAGTTTGCCGCGGAGGATGAGAGGATCCGCGTGATCCACAAGGAGAACGGCGGCCTGATCTCCGCCTGGACGGCAGGGACAAAAATAAGTACTGCGCCGTTTCTCATGTACGTCGACAGCGACGACTGGATCGAAAAGGATATGGCGGAGCGCCTGCTCGCCGGGATGAAGAAGGATCCTTCCGACGGGACGTATACAAAGGGACAGATCGTCTGCAGCGAAGGCTGGATCGACCGCCGTGGCGCCGCGCCGGAGAAACTCCTGCACGGACTCCCGCCCGGAATCTATGAAGGAGAAGATCTCAGGGAAAAGATCCTCGCCGGCGTGCTCGGCCGCGAGAAGAGACCGGTGACTTATTCGAGGTGCATGAAGCTCTTTTCCCGCGAACTGATCGAAAACAACATGCACTACGCGGACCCCAGGATCCGCATGGCGGAAGACCTGACCGTGACGGTGCCCGCGCTCGCGGACGCGGAGCGGGTCGTGATCCTGGAAGACGCCTGTTTGTACCACTACATTTTTCTCCCGGAGTCGATGGCGCACGGCTTCGACTCCGGGATGTATGAGAATGCGAAGCTCCTCCGACAGATCGTTCACAAGATCATTGCGGACAAGGGACTGGACCCCGCGATGGAGGAAGAGGAGCACCTGATGCAGCTCGCGCTCGCCGTGAAGATCATCCTGCGGGGAGACCCGTCCGCTCAGGACTGCGTCCGCCGCGTCAGGGAGATCTGCCTCACGGAGGACACGCGAGGGCTCGCGGAGCGCTACCGCGGCACGGTGGAAGATCCCGCAAACCGCCTCTGCCTGTTTGTGATGCGGCGTCCGTCCGGGCTCCGGATCCGCGCGGTGCGGGCGGTGTTCAGGGCGCACGCGAAGAAGCAGGCGGGCGGCAGGTAAGAGACATGCCATCCATTGAGAGGCAAGTGAGGCGGAATTGAAAGATACTTGCCGGAAGCCAGGCCGACGATATTTAACGATGCATGTCCGCTGATCAGCGGAAAATGAGGAATTCAGAATATATGAAAAACGATAACCCCGTCATTCTCTATATGCACGCGGGCAGCGGCAACCACGGCTGCGAGGCGATCGCGGCGACGATCTGCAGGATGCTGCCGGGCGGCAAAGAAGACAAATACCTGATCTCCTACCGAAAAGGCGAGGACGACCGGTACAGCCTTCCGCAGCTCTGCACGATCCTGCAGGAGCGGAGCTTCGACACGCACAAGATCGCGCACGTCGCGTATTACGCATACCGGAAGATCACGGGAGACCGCGAGAGCTTCCTGCGCTACCGGTTCCGGGAGGCGCTGAAGCTTCCCGCGTCGCTCGCAGTCTCGATCGGCGGGGACAACTACTGCTACGATTCCATGCAGAGCGACCTCATTCTCTCCAACCGCGTGCTGAACGCGAAGGGGATCCGCACGGTCCTTCTCGGCTGCTCGATCGAGCCGGAGCTGGTGCGGCGGCCGGACCTCACGGAAGACCTCGGCAGGTACCGGGCAATCGCGGCCAGAGAGAGCATCACATATGAGGCTTTGCAGGAAACCTTTTCCGGAAAAGCAAATGCCCCCAAAATCTTCTTAGTCCCTGACCCGGCGTTCACGCTGGAGACGGAATATGCGCCGCTTCCGGAAGGCTTCGCGGATGGGCGCACGGTCGGAATCAACCTGAGCCCGATCGCGCAGGAGAGCGAGGCGCGGCCGGGCGTCACGATGGAGGCGTACCGGGCGCTGATCCGCACGATCCTCACGGAGACGGATCTGCAGATCGCATTCATCCCGCACGTTATCTGGAACGGCAACGACGACCGCGTGCCGTGCAGGCAGCTGTACGAGCACTTTATAAAAGAAGGCTACGCGGACCGCATGGTCATGCTGGAGGACGCGCCGGCCTCGGTCCTGAAGGGTTATATCGCGCGGTGCCGGTTCTTCATCGGCGCGCGGACCCACTCCACGATCGCGGCGTACTCGTCCTGCGTGCCGACGCTCGTCGTCGGTTACTCGGTCAAGGCGAGAGGCATTGCCAAAGATCTTTTCCCGGAGATGGATCAGGAAAAGCTCGTCCTGCAGGTGCAGAAGATGGAGCCGGAGAAGATCGCCGAGGCGTTCCGGTGGCTCAGGGACAACGAGGCCGGGATCCGCGGGCACCTGGAAGAGATGATGCCGGGCTACGTGGAGAGAGCGGGTGAGACGGCGAAGATTCTGGCGGAGCTGATCAGCGAGTGACCGCCGATTGAGATTAGAGTTGGAGGCTGCCGGGAAGAGGAGTCGGTCACCGGGATTAAATTACAAGGTGCCGGGCAAGGTTTCGGCAGTTGATTCAGGAAATAATAAAGTATGGCAGAGAAGATCAGCGTGATCGTTCCCGCTTACAACGCGGGAAAGCAGCTGGAGCGCTGCGTGAATTCCATAGAGGCGCAGACTTATCCTGACGTCGAAGTCATCATCGTGGACGACGGCTCGAAGGATAACACGGGCGACGTGATCCGCGCACTGCAGGAGAAGTACGGGAATATTGTTACCGTCAACACGGGGGACCGCGACATCTGCGTCACGCGCAATGCGGGGCTCAGCCTGGTGACGGGCAAATACTTTGCGTTCGTGGACGCCGATGATTATGTGCGACCGGAGCTGCTCGAAGTGCTGCACGCGGTGCTGCAGGAGACGAAGGCGGACGTCGCCGGCTGCTCTTTTTATTCGTGGACGGAAGAGACGGGGCCTGATGCGGAAGGCGCCTCAAAGTCTGAAGAGATGGGAGCAGACGGGTCAAGCATTTCAAGGAGTGAAGTGACGGGTTCTGGCGTGGAAGGCGCCGGAGACGCGGATGCTTCACCCACAGTGAAGGCTTTGCTGTCTCAGCATCCAGCCGTGAAATATACGCCGGAAGCCTATCTTCGGGAGCAGGTCTTCGGAAAGAACAACAGCCGCTGCTGGAGCAAGCTCTATCGGAGAGAAGCGGTGGGAGACCTCGACTTTGACGAGGAGACGCTGGTCGGCGAGGACCTGCTGTTTCTGGTCAAACTCCTCGGCCGCGGCGCCGTGATCGCCGAGACGGATTACAAGGGATACGGATACTTCACGAATCCGGGCGGCGCGATGCTGCGTCCCTTCTCCAGACGATATATGACGCAGATCGGCTGCTGGGAAAAAGTGCGCGCGGAGGCAGAGAAGATCGACGCGGCGACTGCTCCGTCCGCGACGAGAGGCCTTCTCATGGCGATCATGCTGACGGCCGGCAAGCTCGCGGAGCTCGACCGCGCAAAGAAGAAAGAAAACCAGGACTGCATCCGCGTATGCCACGACGCGATCTGCAGGGAGCTCGACGGCTCGGAGAGAGGGCGGAAGGGCTTTTCGCTGCTGTCGCCAGGCTACAGGCTGAAGTGCAGACTATTCAAGAACTTCCCGAAGCTCTACCTGGGGCTCTATCATTTCCATAAATACTTCTCGTAAAAACAGGACCGGCTCTTCTCACAGGGAAGAGCCGGTTCTTAGTTCAGACTTCTTCATAAGGCGGGGCTCAAAATCGCCTGCACAGCGGCCCCTAAATCATCCGCCCGCAGCGTAGGCTCCGCGGCATATTTTCCGTCCGCGCCGCCTTCTCCGGTTCCGAGGAGGATCGTGCGCGTTCCGGCATTTACGCCGACCTGCACGTCTGCGGTGGAATCCCCGATCATCCAGGAATCTTCAAGAGAGATATGATACCGCTCCGCGGCCTGCAGCAGCATGCCGGGCTGCGGTTTTCTGCAGTTGCAGCGGATCTTGAGCTCAGGCACTTCGCCGGGGAATCCCTTGTCGGGGTGATGCGGGCAGAGGTACAGGGCGTCCAGATAGGCGCCTTCTTTTCCGAGCAGCGTCTCGAGCTTCCGGTGGATCCGGTCCATCTCCTCGAAGCTGCACTCGCCGCGCGCGAGGACCGGCTGGTTCGTCACGACGATGACGAGATAAGGCGAGCGGTTCAGCTCCCGCACCGCTTCCGCCGCGCCGGGGATCAGCTCGAGCTCTTCCGCATGGCGAAGGAAGCCGCGCAGCTCATTCAGAGTGCCGTCCCTGTCCAGAAATACAGCGCGCTGCGGATTCCGAAGGCTCCTTCCGCTCACGATGCCTTCCCGGGTGTCGGACACGACGCGCTCCAGCCGGTCGGGCGTGCCCATATCCCGCACATATTCCGTGGAATGGTATGCGAACACGCCGCCCTCGCTGATCAGCGGCACAATGATGCCGCGCTCGAGGTCCACCTTTTCCGGCGCTTCGATGGCGCGCAGCGCCTCGGGACTCACGCAGTAGATCCCCGCGTTGGTCAGGTTGTGGTACCAGAAATCGCGCTCGGCATTCTTGGGCTCGATCCGGAGAACGCGGTCATCCGCGTCCGTCACGATGAGATCGCTGTCCGCGGGATGCGTATTCGGATGCGCGAACAGCGTGACCTTCGCGCCGCGCTCCTTATGGAACGCCATGAAGCGCTCCCAGTCGACGTCCAGCATCAGGTCGCCGAACAGCAGCAGGAAGTCTTCCTTCAATTCTTCTTTCAGATAGAAAAGCGCTCCGGCCGTGCCCAGCGGCTTCTCTTCCGCAATGTACCGGATCCGGGCGCCGAAGGCCGCGCCGTCCCCGAAATAATTCCGGATCGCGTCCCCGAGGTGCCCGATGACGAGCGTGATGTCCTGCACGCCGCCCGCGGTCAGCGAGCGGATCTGGTACTCCAGTACCGGCTTCCCGAGCACGGGGATCATAGGCTTCGGAATATCTTTCGCGACTTCGGCGATGCGGGTGCCTTTCCCGCCGGCCATGATGACTGCTTTCAAATCTGCGATTCTCCCAATTACCGATCAATAAAAAGGATCTGCGACCCGGTATTGTCCATCTCAAACTCAACTTCGCGGATGCCCTCCATCTCCCGGGTCATGCGCTCATGTTCTTCTTCCGGAACGTAGAAGAGCATGAAGCCCGCACCGCCGGCGCCGAGCAGTTTTCCGCCGGTCGCGCCGCCGCGCCGCGCGCGCTCGTACACCGCATCGATCGAGGAAGTCGTGATGCCGGAGGCGAGAGACTTTTTCAGCATCCAGTTCTCATGGAGGAGATCGCCGGCCGCGTCGACGTTGCCCTTCTGGAACTCGTCCCGAAGCGTCCGCGCCAGGTCGCACATGGTCATCTGTGCAGCCGCTTTGTCCGCGTCGGAGGCGGCGTTGCGCGACTGTTCGTCCAGAATGGCGGGCGCGCTGTGCTCGCCGCCGAGGTAGTACAGCCTGAGGTTTTTCTCCAGAAGGCGCCGCCGGTCCTCCGGCAGCTCCACCGGCTCGACTTTCACGGAGCCGTCCGGCAGGAATTCATAGAAGTTCAGGCCGCCGAACGCCGCTGCGAACTGGTCCTGTTTGCCGATCGGCTCGTGGAGGCGGCGGATCTCGACGTCGCAGGCCTCCTGCGCGAGATCGTAGCGGGAGATCTCCTCGCCGCGATAGACGTGGAGCAGCTGCAGGAGCGCGACGGTGAACGCGCTCGAGGAGCCGAGTCCCGTGCCGGAAGGAATGTCCGCGATGCTGGTGAGACCGATGCCGTTGATCTGGTAATCGGTCAGGACCTGCCGGAAGATCCGGTGCTCGATCTTCGCGGGATCGTTCACGATCTCTGTCTTGGAATATTTCAGGATGATCTGATCGCGGAAGAAATTGTCGTGCGCGTTCAGATACATATACTTGCGGATGGAAGTGCTGAGGACGCAGCCGCCGTGCTTTTCATAGAAAGCGGGGATGTCGCTTCCGCCGCCGCAGAAGCTCACCCGGAAGGGCGCTCTGGTAATGATCATGAAACCTGTGCCTCCTTGGGTTCCGACGGCGATGAGAGGGGGTGGTACGCCTTTTCGCCGCAGGTTCTTATTACATAAACATGATAGCATCATTTGGAGCAAACGCCAAAAAACAGGATGTGATAGAATACTGAACATGGGCAGAGTCAGATCCGCAGCAAAAAACATTACGTTCGGCTACATCGGCCAGTTTGCGACAGCGCTGGTCTCTTTTGTGCTGCGCAAGATCTTTATCCTGTATCTCGCGGATAATCTTCTCGGCATCAACAGCACTTACACGAACGTGCTCTCGATCCTGTCGATGGCGGAGCTCGGCATCGGCACGGCGCTGAATTTCGCGCTGTACGCGCCTGTCGCGAGAGGCGACATCGAGAAGGTCAAGTCCTACATGCAGATGTACCGGAAGGCGTACCTTGCGATCGGCGGCGTCGTCGCGGTCATCGGCACTTGCCTCGCGCCGTTCCTGAGGTACCTCGTCAAGAATCCGGGCGTCTCCGTCAGAGAACTTGAACTGTACTACTTCATCTTCCTGTTCAACACGGTGAGCACGTACTTCGTCGCGTACAAGTACAGCCTGTGCAACGCGGAGCAGCGCAATTACATCCAGACGAACATCAACACGATCACGAAGCTCGTCGTCAGCGGACTGCAGATCGTGATGCTCATTCTCACAAAGAATTTCGTCCTCTACCTTCTCACGGACGCGGTGGTGCAGCTCGTGCAGAAGATCTTCGTCTCGCGCTATCTGGACCGCAGATATCCATATCTTAAGGAAAAAAATGTACAACCCCTCTCCAAAGAAGAGACCGGCGAGATCTGGCGCAAGACCCGGGCGCTCGTCCTTCACAAGGTCGGCGACGTCGCGCGCCTGCAGACCGACGCGCTCATCATCTCGGCATTTATCGAGGTCTCGGTGGCGGGCCTCGTGGACAACTACATGCTGGTCATGAACACCGTGACCAACTTCGTCGGCATCATCTTCAACTCGCTGATCTCCGGCTTCGGCAACCTCATCGCGACGGAGTCCAAAGAGCGCCAGTACAGCATGTTCAGCGTGTACCGCTTCTTCGCCTCCTGGATCTACGGGTTCGCGGTGACCGGCTTCTTCGTTCTGCTGACGCCGCTGATCCGCCTGTTCTTCGGCGACCGGTGGGTCCTGCCGCAGGGCGCGCTCATCCTGATTCTGATCGACCTCTACTTCAAAGGCGACCGGATCGTCCTCTCGAACTTCAAGACCGCGGCGGGCGTCTTCGAGGAAGACAAGTACCTCGCGATCATCCAGGGCATTGTCAACCTCATTCTCTCGATCGCACTCGTGCAGAAGATCGGCCTCGCCGGCATCTATGTGGGCACCGTGGTCTCGGGCCTCATCGCAAACGTTACGAAGCCGGTGATCATTTACCGTGTCTGTTTTGAGAAAAGCGCTTTGCCCTACTTCATAGATACGGCGAAATATGCGTTGGTCACGGCGGCTGCGATCGGCGTGAACCTCCTGATCTCGAGGAGCGTCATCGCGAACCTGAACATCGGGACGTTCCTTTTGATGGCGGTCATCATCACGGTGATCTTCAACGGCGTCTTCCTGCTGCTGTTCCGGAAGACGGAGGCATTTGAGTATCTGGAGGGGCTTGTGAGAAGGAAGCTGAAAAAGTAATGGCGCCGGCGCCGGAAGGCGCGCGCACGGCTTTTGTTCCGGCACCAAGCCGGCGGAAAAGATATAGAAGAAACGGAGTGCGGGAAGCGATGGCGGACCATCCAGAGACAGCACAGATCATAAATGAATATAGTCGCCTGCGGGACGCGCTCGTGCGCACTGCGAAGGCGGACCTCAAGGACCTCATGAGGGAGGACCCCGTCCGGCGCGCGAAGGATGCCGTGAAGAAACTTCTCCGCAGGCCGATGCGCACAAAGGATGAGCTGTTCTGGCCGCAGGGAATGCTGCTGCTCGGACTTCTGGAAGCGGGCGAGATACAGGCGGTGAAGGACTTCTTTGACCGCTGGCTCAGCCGCGGCGGTGTGGTCGTCTACCCGGATGATGCGCTCGCGGGCTACGTCCTCGTTCGTTTGTATGAGCAGACAGCGGACGACAGATACCTCGAAGGTGCGCACAAGGTCGCGGAGTATCTCTCCAGGACAGAGCGGAACGAGGAGCGCATGATCGTCTACCAGCCCGGAAAGCCGGTGCAGAACATCGCTGCGGACGGAGCGGGCATGGCGGCGCTGTTTCTCGCGAGATATGCGAAATGTCTTGCGGCGCTTCCGGCGGATCACAGGCCGGGAGACGTTGATGTGTCTTCAAAAGAAAAAATAAATGAAACCGGACCTGCGGAGACAGCGCCCGCAGCGGATACGGAAATAGCGAATGTCGCATATGCGGAAGAATGCGCGGATGATGCGCGGCGCCAGGTAACAGATTATCTCCGCTGTGCGACGGATGCGGCGACAGGCCTCCCGATGCATGGATTCGATCTCGCTTCCGGAAAGCAGAAGGGACTTGCAGGCTGGGGACGCGCTGCGGCGTGGCTCCTCATGGGGATGTCGGAGTGCGGCAGCCTCGATGGCCAGACGGAAGAACTCATTCAGAAAGTCCTGCAGTATCAGAGAGACGATGGCCTCATTCCGTGGCACCTGCCGGCCGGCGATCCCGCCGACACCTCCGCCTCCGGAATGATCGCGTGGAGCATCCTGAATTTTGAACAGAACAGTGCGTCTTCCGGCATAGAAGTGAAACAGCAAAATGCCGCAGGCTTGGACAACACAGATGCTGATCTGTTCCGCGAAGCGGCCGGCCGAATTTTGATAGGCATTCTGCCGCAGATCAATGACGGTGTCGTGACGGGCTCCCTCGGGGAGTGCATCGACTTCGGCGTCCATCCGCAGAACTACGGACACAATCCCTGGGGCCAGGGCGCAGCGCTCGCGGCGCTCGCACGATATGCCGCAGCACAGGAGGGCAAAGTTTGAAAGTCCTGCCGATGCAGTACTTTCAAACTGCACCATCGGTGCTGACGCACCGGGTGCCGCATTCGGCAAAACCACATTCGTGGATTTTGCCTCAGCGAGGAATAAAAATGATTATCATACGCATCGCGGGCGGGTTGGGCAACCAGATGCAGCAGTATGCGCTGGGCCGGAAGCTGCAGTCGCTCGGAAGGAAAGTGAAATATGACCGCTCCTGGTTCTCTGAGGAGGAGCAGGCGCGTGCGAAGATGCCGCGGGAGCTCGAACTGCTGAGATTCCGGGATCTTAAGCTGCCGTTCTGCACGGAAGAAGAGAAGCGGAAGTTTACGGGAAGCACGATTGGAAAGCTTGCGAGAAAACTTGCGGGCAAGCTCGGAGCAGGGGCTGGAAAGATGCCTGCTGTCTTCGAGGAGTCGGAGATGTTTCATCCCGGGATCCTTGAGATGACGGACGGATATCTGCAGGGATATTTCGCGTGCAATAAATATTATGAGGATATTCTGCCGCAGCTTCGGCAGGACTTCACATTTCCGGAGAGCGAAGATCCGGAGATCAATGCCTGGAACCGCGAGATCATGAAAGAAATGCTCGCGCCCGGCGTCTTCTCCGTCGCGATCCACATTCGCCGCGGGGACTACCTCGACAGCGGGAACGCCGAACTTCTTGGCGGGATCTGCACGCCTGAGTATTACGAGAGTGCTGTGCAGTACCTGGAAGACCTTGAACTGAAAGAAGCGGCTGAGAACGCAGCGGTCGGTGCATCCGATGCGGATGCCTCTTCCGCGGCAGCCGGCGCAGATGGAAACGATGCATCTGATACAGCCGAGGACGCAGCACACTTCGTCTCCCGGATCCACTTTTTTGTATTCTCAGACGACCCTGCCTTCGCGCGAACCTGCCGGTTCGGGACGAAGGGACAGAAAGTCACATTCTGCGACTGCAACACAGGAAGGGACAGCCTGCTCGACATGCAGCTGATGAGCTGCTGCCGCGCGGTGATCGCCGCGAATTCCACCTTCAGTTTCTGGGGAGGGCGGCTGAACGCGCGGGAGGACCGGATCCTGATCCGTCCCCTTCGGCACAAGAACACGCAGATCCCCGATCCGGAGCAGATGCGGGACCTCTGGAAGGGCTGGACGTTCGTGGACAAGGACGGACGGATTATGTAAAATGAGGC
>DJXE01000105.1:0-9464 GCA_002449595.1 Lachnospiraceae bacterium UBA7012 | reverse complement strand
AATAAAGAATCGTAAGCAAGGAGAACACCACAATGAGCAAGATCATCCTCACCGGCGACCGCCCGACCGGCCGCCTGCACATCGGACATTATGTAGGGTCGCTGCGGCGGCGCGTCGAGCTGCAGGAGAGCGGCGGATTTGACGAGATCTACATCATGATCGCGGATGCGCAGGCGCTGACGGACAACTTCGACAATCCGGGCAAAGTGCGTGAGAACATCATGCAGGTCGCGCTGGATTACCTCGCGGCGGGGATCGATCCGGAGAAGAGCAATATCCTGATCCAGTCCCAGATCCCGGAGCTGACGGAGCTCACGTTCTACTACGCGAACCTGGTCACCGTGGCGCGCCTGCAGCGCAACCCCACTGTGAAATCCGAGATCCAGATGCGCGGCTTCGAGGGCAGCATCCCGGTCGGCTTCTTCACCTATCCCATCAGCCAGGCGGCGGACATCACGGCCTTCAAGGCGACGACCGTCCCGGTCGGCGAGGACCAGGAGCCGATGCTTGAGCAGACGAGAGAGATCGTCCGCAGCTTCAACCGGATCTACGGCGACACGCTCGTAGAGCCCGAGATCATGCTGCCGGAGAACGAGGCGAGCCTGAGGCTCCCCGGCACCGACGGCCACGCGAAGATGAGCAAGTCCCTCGGCAACTGCATCTATCTGTCCGACGACGAGAAGTCTGTACAGAAAAAGATCATGAGCATGTTCACGGACCCTGGCCACCTGAGGATCGAGGACCCGGGCAAGGTAGAGGGCAACACCGTCTTCACGTATCTCGACGCGTTCAGCAAGCCCGAGCACTTCACCGAGTTCCTGCCGGATTACGAGAACCTCGACGAGCTGAAGGACCACTACAGAAGAGGCGGCCTCGGCGACGTGAAGATCAAGAAGTTCCTGAACAAGGTCATGCAGGACACGCTCGCGCCGATCCGCGAGAGAAGAAAAGAGTACGAGCAGAACCTCGACTACGTCTACGAAGTGCTGAAGAAGGGCACAGAGAAGGCCGAGCAGAAAGCCGCCTCGACGCTGGACGACGTCAAGCGCTCGATGCGGATCAACTACTTCGAAGACGATCAGGACCTGATCAACGCCTACAAGAACCGCGCGGAAGAACCCGAAGGCGGCAGAAGATAAACAAAAGAGAGAGGGGAAACCTTCCGGGCATCCGGAAGGCGCAGCAAGATAATCTCAGGGGGAATGCAATGAACTACAACGAGGCTTTAGCCAAACTTAAGGCATGCGGTCAGGAACACGTCCTGAACCACTACGATACTCTGAGCGATCAGGAGAAGGAAGCACTTCTCGCACAGGTCGCGCAGACCGACTTTTCCGTCACGGAGAACATCGGCCGGGAGATCAAGAGGGGGAAGATCTCCGCGATCGGCACGATGGAACTCTCCGAGATCAAAGAGAGAGAAGATGAATTCCGGGCAAAGGGCCTGCAGGCGATCCGCGAAGGCAAGCTGGCAGCAGTGCTGCTCGCGGGCGGCATGGGCACGCGCCTCGGCTCCGACAACCCGAAGTGCATGTATGACATCGGGATCACGAAGCACGTCTACATCATGCAGCGCCTCATCGAGAACGTGATGGAAGTCACGGACGAGGCCGGCCGGATGATCCCTTTCTATATCATGACGAGCGAAAAGAACCACGACGCGACGGTCGGATTCATGAAAGAACATGATTTCTTCGGCTATGATCCGGAGCAGGTGCACTTTTTCCGGCAGGAGATGGCGCCCGCGTCGGACTACGAGGGCAAGGTCTACATGGAGTCCGCGGGCAGGATCGCGACCTCCCCGAACGGCAACGGCGGCTGGTTCCTGTCGCTGATTCGTGCAGGCCTCGGCGCGCAGCTGGAAAAGGACGGCACTGAGTGGCTCAACGTCTTCGCGGTCGACAACGTCCTGCAGCGCATCGGCGATCCCGTCTTCCTCGGCGCGGTCCTCGCGGAGGGCAAGGCGTCGGGCGCGAAAGTCGTGCGCAAGGTCTCGCCGGACGAGAAGGTCGGCGCGATGTGCCTCGAGGACGGAAAGCCCTCGATCGTGGAATACTATGACATGACGCCGGAGCTCAAGGCGGAGACGAACGAGAAGGGCGACCCGGCCTACAACTTCGGGGTCATCCTGAACTACCTGTTCCGCGTGGACGACATGCACCGGATCATGGGCGGCGATTTCCCGCTGCACGTGGTGAACAAGAAGATCCCGCACATCGACGCGGACGGCAATCCGGTCGTTCCGGAAGAACCCAACGGCTACAAGTACGAGCAGCTCGTGCTCGACATGATCGTGCAGCTCGACAGCTGCCTGCCGTTTGAAGTTGTGAGGGAAAAGGAATTCGCGCCAATCAAGAACAAGACCGGCGTCGACTCCGTCGAGTCCGCGCGCGAACTCTGCAAGATGAACGGGATCGAGCTCTAATGTTCAGGCTCTGGATCAGAATGTGGAAAGACGGCCACCTGCTGAAGGACACGGTGGTGGAAGATGGCACAGCGGACACGCGGACGCACAAGGTGCTGCACGCGCTGGAGGAAGGGTGCGTCAGGTTCGACCTGGCGAAGCCGATCTGGCTCGACAGCACGGTGCGCGATTTCCAGAGACACAGCCGCTGCCGCTTCTATCAGGACAGCTTCGTCGAGGAGATCGGGTTTGACTATCTCGAGATCCGGATCATCGAGGAAGATGATGACTACTGACAAGAGGCAAAATGGAAAAAGATCGATGCGGAGGACCGTCGTCACGGTCCTCTGTTTCCTTTGGATGGGATTTATCTTCTACATGTCGGCGCGGCCGTCGGACCTGTCGACGAACGACAGCTATTCCGTCGGCATGCTGATCGGCCGGACCTTCGTCAGCGGCTTCTCGGCACGGCCGTTCGCGGAGCAGCTCGCCTTCGTCGGGCGGATCGACCACATCCTGCGCAAGACGGCGCACTTCCTTGAGTATTTCATTCTTTTCCGCCTCCTGTACTCGGGCCCGGTGGGCCTACTTGAGGACAAGGGAAAAGGACCTTTCCTCCGAACTTCTATTTTCTCTTCCGGAAAGAACGCGGCCGCAAAACGCGCAGCCCGCGCCTTCGCCTGCGCAGCCGCCGCTGCCATCGCGGGCGTTCTCTACGCTGCTTCCGATGAGATCCACCAGCTCTTCGTGCCCGGCAGGGCGGGACGCTTCGGCGATATCATGATCGATTCCGCCGGCGTTCTCACCGCCGCCGCACTCACAGTTCTTGCCGCATATCTGCGCGTGCGGAGATGCCGCCGCGAAGAATAACACATTTTTTGCACAATCAGAACACAGATCCGTCACAATTCCCTCTTATAGTATCTAACGTAAGGATGAACACGACAGGTGAACGTCCCGCGATACAGATGAGAAAGGAGTTCAGTGATGTTTGAAGATAATTACACCAATGAAAACAACATTCCGGAGATGAACAGCACCGGCAGCGCACAGCCGCAGCAGGAGAGCGCGGCGCAGTCCGAAGGGACGCAGCAGGGTGCGGCAGCAGGCGCGGCGAATGCTGAGAGCCAGCAGAGCGCGGCGGCTTCCGGAGCGACATATGAGAGCCAGCAGAACACGGCAGCTTCCGGAGCGGCATACGAGAACAGGCAGGGCAGCACGTACGGCAGCTACGATTACCAGAACTACCGCACACAGTATCAGGCAGTCCCGCCGCAGACGCCTCCCAAGAAAAATCACACTGGAAAGATCGCCCTTGCGGTCGCCCTCGCGGCGATCATCGCGATCGGCGCAGGCGTCGGCGCCTACAGCATGGGAAGAAATTCCGTCTCGGCGAGCGTCACGAGGACAGCTTCCGCCGGCACGCTGAAGGAAGCGGACGACGTGGAAGAAAAGGAAGATGCTGCTGAAGAAGCAGAGACCAAAGAGGATAAGGAAGAGAGCAAGACCGAGAAGAACGCGGACAAGGCCATCGACCAGAGCTCGACCGTCCAGCTCTCGAAGGGCGAATCTCTCGCAGTCGTGACGGATGTCACGAAAGTCGTCGAGAAGGCGATGCCTTCCATCGTCTCCGTCTACAACAACTTCACGGAAAGAGTCCAGTTCTGGGGCCAGATCTACACGCAGGAAAACACGGCGGCAGGCTCCGGCATCATCATCGGCAAGACGGATGATGAGCTGCTCATCGTGACCAACAACCACGTGGTCGAGGGAGAAGATTCCCTGAGCGTCAAGTTCATCGATGATACTGAGGCGGATGCGCACCTGAAGGGTACCGACAGCCCGAACGACCTGGCGGTCATCGCAGTCAGCCTGGATTCCCTCGATGAGGAGACCCTGGACGCGATTGCAGTCGCGGAGCTGGGCGATTCCGACACACTGAAGATCGGCGAACCCGCCATCGCAATCGGCAACGCACTCGGTTACGGACAGTCCGTCACGTCCGGCATCATCAGCGCACTTGACAGACAGTTCCAGTCGAAGGACGGCACGGATTATACCTTTATCCAGACAGATGCGGCAATTAACCAGGGTAACTCCGGCGGCGCGCTGCTGAACATCAACGGACAGGTCATCGGCATCAACTCCAACAAGCTCGGCGGCACCGCGGTCGAGGGCATGGGATATGCGATTCCGATCTCCAGGGCGATCCCGATCATGGAGAACCTGGTGAACCAGCAGACCAAGATCGCCGTCGACGAGGCGGAGCAGGGCACGATCGGCATCAAGGGCGTCACCGTCACGAGCGACGTCGCGAGAGCATACGACATGCCGGCCGGCGTGTATGTGGCACAGATCATTGAGGATGGCGGCGCAGCGTCGTCGGATCTGCAGGAAGGCGATATCATCGTTGGTATCAATGGCTCCACGATCTCTGAGATGGAAGGACTGCAGAAGCAGCTGACCTACTACAAGGCGGGCACGGAAGTGACGCTGCAGGTCAAGAGGGCGACGTCCGGCAGAGAATATGAAGACGTCGATGTCAAGGTCACGCTCGGCACGAAGGAATCCCTCGGCATCGAGCAGGAAGAGCAGGAAGAGCAGGAACAGGAAGAAGAAGTACAGGAGCAGCCGGAAGAGTTCCCGGGTGAGGGACAGCACGGGTTCCAGTTCCACTTCGGATTCTGATAAATTTCACAAGATCGGTGAGATCGGGCATGAGGAGGGGCATCGCCGTACGCGGCGGTGTCCCTTCATGTTTAATACAAATTTTATGCGCAACAGTGCGGCGTTCTGTTATCATACAGGAGAACGAAAGACAATCATCCGATTTGGAGAAAAAGATAAATGGCAGAAAACAACGACCGTAATAACAATGAATATTGCTTCGTGTGCAGAAGGCCGGAGTCCGAGACGGGGAAGATGGTCCATCTTCCGAACGGGTTCCCGGTCTGTTCTTCGTGTATGCAGAAGATGATGGACGCGGCGAGCCGCCTCGACTTCGGGACTCTGCTCGGGAATCCGCCGGATCCTTCCGCCCTGAAGGAGGGGATGGAGATGGTCGAGCACCTCATGAACCCGCAGGGCACCTCAGAGGACCAGACGGGCGGAACCGGCAGCAGTGACCAGTCCGGCAGCGCGCGCAGCGCGGAGGGACAGGTCGTCACGCCCGGCGTCATCTCCGACGAGGACGGCGAAAACCGCGAAGACGGAGACAAGAAGGACGGAAAGAACGGGAAAGGCCCGTCGATCAGTTTCGTGAACCTCGGAGATATCTTCGGAGGCATGGGCGGATTCCGGCAGCGCCCCCCGCAGAGAAAGAAGAAGGAGAGCAGCGTCAGGCCGGTGTTCTCCATTGACAATATGCCCGCGCCGCACCGCATCCGCGAGGAGCTGGATAAATATGTGATCGGGCAGGAGCACGCGAAGAAGGTCATCTCCGTCGCCGCCTACAACCACTACAAGCGCGTCCGGACAGGGACCATGGACGACATCGAGATCGAGAAGTCCAACATTCTCCTGATCGGCCCGACGGGTTGCGGCAAGACCTATCTGGTGCGCACGCTGGCGCGCCTTCTCGACGTGCCGCTCGCGATCGCGGACGCGACCTCCCTCACGGAGGCCGGCTACATCGGCGACGACATCGAGAGCGTGATCTCGAAGCTGCTCGCCGCGGCGGACAACGACCTCGAGAAGACGGAGAGAGGCATCGTCTTTATTGACGAGATCGACAAGATCGCGAAGAAGAAGGAATTCCATTCCCGCGACGTCAACGGCGAGTCCGTGCAGCAGGGCATGTTGAAGCTCCTCGAAGGGGCTGACGTGGAAGTGCCGGTCGGCGCGAGCAGCAAGAACGCGATGGTGCCGATGACGACCGTGAACACGCGGAATATCCTTTTCATCTGCGGCGGTGCGTTCCCCGAGCTTGAGAACATCATCAAGGAGCGGCTCACGAAGCGCAGCTCCATCGGTTTCCAGGCGGAACTGAAGGACAAGTTTGACAAAGAGCAGGACATCCTCTCGCGCGTGACGAACGAGGATCTGCGGAAGTTCGGCTTTATCCCCGAGTTCATCGGAAGACTGCCGGTCGTCTGCACCATGAAGGGCCTGGACGAGGACATGCTCGTCAAGATCCTGAAGGAGCCGCAGAACGCGATCCTGAAGCAGTACCAGAAGCTGCTCTCGCTTGACGAAGTGGACCTGCAGTTCGACGAGGACGCGCTGCGCGCGATCGCGAAGAAGGCGCTGGAAAAGGATACCGGCGCGCGCGGTCTGCGCTCCGTCATCGAGGAATTCATGCTCGACATCATGTACGAGATCCCGAAGGACGACAACATCGGGACCGTGACGATCACGAAGGAATACGTGGAAGGAACGGGTGGACCGCGGATCGGGATCCGCAGCGACGCGGAGCCGGTGAAGGCATTGCCGGGACCGGAGACGCAGGAAGCGAAGCCGGCCGGGCTGCCGGAGGAGCTCTCGGACGCGGAGCCGCAGGCGGTGTGAGATGGACAGGCAGCTTGTGAACTGCGCGCTCGGCGCGGGCATTTTCGCCGCTGACCGGATCAGCAAGGAGATCGTCCGGCGGAGCATGAGGCCCGGCGAGCGCAGGGGCAAGTATATTCAATATATCCAGAACCGCGGGTTCGCGCTGAACCGGCTGGATGACCACCCGAAGGTCGTACAGGCGGGTTCCGCGGCGGCTGCGGCGGCGTGCCTGGCCGCGCTGGCAGGGACGGCGCTCGATCCGCAGCAGGCGGAGAGCCTCCTGGAGACGGGGCTAGTGCTCGTCGCGGCGGGCGGCGTGAGCAACAGCATTGACCGCATCCGCGAGGGATATGTGGTCGACTTTGTCAGCCTGCCGGCCATCACACCTGCCAGGAGGCGAAGAGGCAAGCGGACGGTGTATAATATAGCCGACTTCTCAATTTTCGCGGGGACGGCGGTGATCGCAGCGCAGCTTCTGCGGAAATGATACATGCCGGGCGCGACCGCTGTGAGGCGGGGGCGGTAAGGCTTTTCAGAAACAGGAAGAAACGAACCATGGAACAGCAAGAGCAGAGAAACGGCTGGAATCCGGAAGAGGATCCGCGCTACCGGGATATCCGCGGCAGCGTCGGAGGACAGGGCATGTACAACCCGGAAGAGATGCAGCGGCAGCGCCTCGCCTCGAGCGCGATGGTGCTCGGGATCGCGGCGATCGGAAGCTGCCTGATCCTTCCTGTCTTTTTCCCGCTGGTCTTCGCGTCCGTCGCGATCGTGCTGGCGATGATCTCAAGGGGCGGGGAGAGCACTCTGACCGACCGGGCGAGGCTCGCGATCCTGCTCGGCGTGATCGCGATCGTCGTGCACACGGCCGTCATGGCCATCGTGCTCAGGCAGGGATTCCAGATCCTTACCGACCCGGCGCAGTATAAGCAGTTCGACAACATCTTCCGCTCCACTTATGGAACGTCACTGGAAGAGTATCTGCAGGGAGGATTTCTTTGATGCAGGCCAAGGTACAGACCGCACAGATCAAGGCAGAGGCGAGAAAAGCGATCCTGGCCCCGCTGAGCCTCCTGGTCTTCACCAACGTCTTATATGAATCGATCGGGGGCGTGCTGCAGTCCGTCGTGACGGCTGTGCTGCCGGAGGGCGGCATTTCGCTGTTCATCCTGAGCATCTCCCTGTCGTTCATCATCCTGATCCTGCTCGGCGTGCTGGACACGGGCATCCGTTCCATGTACCTCGCGCTCGTCTTCGGAGGGACGCCGACGGGGGCGGACATGTTCCGCGGCTTTCGCGAGAACACGAACCGCATCGTCCAGGTGAGGACGCTCTACGCGGTGATCCAGACGATCTGTCTCTTCCCGATCCAGTACTGGCTCTTCTTCTCGGCGGACGAGATGCTCGTCCTCGCTTCCGGGAACACCAGCGCGCAGGAGACGGCGGAGATCGCGCGGTCAGTTCTCAGCAGCATGCCGCCGGTGATCATCATGCAGACGATCGGCTTTCTTCTGCTCATCGCTGTGTCGATCCGCTTTTCCATCGTGTATTACATGATGCTTGATTTCCCGGACCTGTCCGTGCCGGAGGTGCTGCGTGCGAGCAGCCGGCTGCTGCAGGGACACGTCATGGAATTCGTCAAGCTTGCGCTGAGCTTTATCCCGCTCGGACTGATGAGCCTCATCTCGATGGGGATCGCCGGATTCTGGGTCAAGGCGTATGAGTATGCGGCTTATGCGGCGTTTTACAAGAAGCTCATCACAATGCATGCAGACCGGATCAGGAACACGCAGGCGCAGGGACCGGACATGCGGTGAGCGTAACACTTCGCTGAATTTGTGGTACGCTATCCGAATCATGGCGTATTGACAGAATGATTCGATAGGGATATCATCACGAAAGAAAATTGAATACTGAACATCTCTCTTATTCAGAGCAGTGGAGGTACATAGGACCTGTGAAGCTGCGGCAACCCTCTCGGGAGACCGGGGGAAGGTGCCAACCTGAGCGAGGACCGTTTGGTAATTATGCCTGCGGCGGATCGAACAATAAGGGTCTTCATTTGATCGATAATTGGAATCCGTTCGGGCATATCCGGACGGATTTTTCAGTGCATTAGGAAAACTTTTGTTTTTTTCAGTACTAAGGAGGCTATTTTGGAGAAACACATCTTTACATCGGAATCAGTAACGGAAGGGCATCCCGACAAGATCTGCGACGCGATCTCGGACGCGATCCTCGACGCCTGCGTCGCGGTCGATCCCATGAGCCGTGTCGCGTGCGAGGCGGTGTCCTGCACAGGTTTCGTCATGATCACCGGCGAGATCACAACGGCGGCACAGATCGACTACCAGAAGATCGTCCGCAAGACGATCCTGGAGATCGGGTATGACGATTCGGCAAAGGGCTTTGACGGCAACACCTGCGCCGTCCTCGTCGCGCTGGACCACCAGTCCCCCGACATCGCGATGGGCGTTGATACGGCGCTCGAGGCGAGAGGAGAGGCCGGCATGTCCGAGGAGCAGATCGAGGCGATCGGCGCCGGCGACCAGGGCATGATGTTCGGCTATGC
>DJXE01000074.1 GCA_002449595.1 Lachnospiraceae bacterium UBA7012 | reverse complement strand
TCCGAGATGAGCGGCGTCGCCCTTTCGCCGGTGACGTCCGGCCCTGTCGTCAACGAGTCCTTCGAGACGAACATCCCCGGCATCTTCGCCTGCGGCAACGTGCTGCATGTGCATGACCTCGTGGACTACGTCTCGGAAGAAGCTGCGGCAGCCGGCGCGCGCGCGGCGGAGTATGTGAGGGAAAAAGATGCTGGCGCCGCGGGCGCTGGTGGAGCTTCTGATGCGGGTGCAGCGGGCGCTGATGGTGCTTCTGGCGCAGGCGAGCGCGAGATCCGCATGATCGCGAAGGATGGCGTTCGCTACACTGTTCCGCAGACGATCCGCCCCGGCCACATGCTGGACAAGCAAGTCGTTCGCTTCCGCGTCGGAGACGTCTTCCGCGGCGCGAAGATCGTGGTCGACTACGACGGCGTGCCTGTGAAGTCCATCAAGAAGCGGATCCTGACTCCCGGCGAGATGGAACAGGTGACTCTGACCCGCGAAGACCTCGAGGCCCAGGCTGGCCTGTCCGAGATCACGATCCGAGTCGAGGCAGACTGAGCGGGATTACGGTCCATATTTCTGGATAGAAGAATTAGACCGTAGATCTTCCGGGAGAGGCTTTTTCAGAAGCTTAATATTACGGTCCTGGTAAGGGAAATGTGAATTTGAACCGTAACTGCCGTGGCGCAGTGGCGGTGAGAGCAAGAATGTTGGCGCGGAGGAAGCGAAATGAGCATGGAAAAGAGAGAGCTGACTTGCATCCGGTGCCCCATGGGGTGCCAGATCACGGTGACGCTTGAAGACGGGCAGGTCAAGGACATCACGGGAAATACTTGTCCCCGCGGCGCCGAGTATGCTGCCAATGAAGTCACGCATCCGGTGAGGACAGTGACGAGCACCGCGAAGGTCATCGGCGGCGAGCTGGCTGTCGTTCCGGTGAAGACGAAGACGGACGTCCCGAAAGAAATGATGATGGAAGTCATGAAAGCAATCGCCGGGATCGAGGCGAAGGCTCCGGTCAAGATCGGCGACGTGCTTCTGGAGGACGCTGCCGGCACAGGCGCTGCCATCGTCGCGGCGAGGGACGTTGCCGCGGTTCAGTGAGCGGCATCGGAACAGTTCCGGAGCATTACCAGATAATACCGAAGTATCCTGAAGACAGTAAACTGAGCTTGAAGATATAAATTTACTAAGCCTGACGGACAACAAACAGAATGTAAAGCCGTATCCTGGTGATGCGGCTTTTTCTGACCAGGTCGAACGAGCAGATCATGCCGTCCTCCGAACAAAGATTCTGGATTGATTTTGCCCGCCGCGGATGCATATAATATCTTTACTGCGAAAGCAGTCCGGCCTTCCGCTCGGGAGGTCACCCACCAAATCAGCGTTATCAGATCGACGATCACTGTCTGCCAGTGAGAAAGGAGGCAAATCCGAACAATCCCGAAGCACCCGATGACTGAGACCGAATCTTGCAAAGATCTATTTCTGTTCTCATTCTGATTAATTCGATTTTACACTGCGTCTTGAACCATTATTTATTATTTTTATCAGACTATTTCTATCCTCTAAACGAGCGGATATATATTTCTTATATTTCTGACAGCCTACTGTCTTCTAATTCTGATCTCTCGATTATTATCCCAAACCGACATATTCGAATTTCCGTTCAAGACCGCACGCCCACTCATCCATCCCAGATCTGATCTCTCTCAGCCACCCGGTGCTTCCCACAGCGAAGAGCACTTTGGAATCAGCCAATTCGTAAAAAAAAGAGAGGAATCATCATGTGCAAAAAAGTATGGAAGACTGCGGCAAGGACGGCACTGTGCCTGTGCCTGTCCTTATGGATGGCAATGGCACCGTGTGCGGAGGGTTATGCGTATGGAGGAAAAAACATATATCAGGATCTCGCGACGGAGATGCCAGGCGCCGCGGAGGCGTCCACGGAGGCTGCACCGGGAGAAGAGACGCCGGAGAAAAGCGGAACCGACACCAATCCAGGCCAAGAACTCCTGATGGCTGTGCAGCCGGCGGAAGCCAGTGCAGCAGAAGACAACGCTGCTGGAAACACCGCCGCGGAAACAGGCGCGCCGGAAGTCAGCACCGTTCAGGAGGAACCGGTGCAGGATGGCAGCGCCGCTGGCACGGAAGCAGGCACGGGAACAGAACAGGAAGCAGCTGTGATCGAAGAGCCGCAGGATCCGCAGCCAGGCGAAACGACGCCGTCAACTGCGGAAACAGATGAAGCATCTGCAATCACAGATAGTGCGGGAACATCCGGGGAGACTGGGGACGGCAGCATATCAGAAGTGTCGGACTCGCCGGAGACAGCGGGTACACCGGAAACGAAGCAGGAAACGACCGCTGACGTGGAAACATCAACTTCGGATGCGACTACCGAAACCGAAAAGTCAAAGGAAGCCGAGGCCGCTGAAAAAACAGAAGAGTCAAAGGCGACAGACAGCTCTGAGGCGACAGACGGCTCAGCGGAAGCCGAGAGCTCCCAGGAAAGCGAAGAATCAGAGGAACTCGAGGAGGAAGAGATCCTTCTTGGCAGAAAGCTGAAGGCAGCGCCCGCCCTGAAGGCAGCAGGCTCCGTGCACACGGAGAAGGCCGTGAACAGCAGCGCCGTCGAGGTCGTAAAGCTCGGCAGCACAGCGGATTCCGCGTACGCATTTTCACTGCGGCCGAACTCCGCGACGACGATCGAGCCGTTCGGCTTCAAGAGCGGGGAAGTCTATAAGGAGAGCGACAAGAGGTTTACGGCGTACGTCTCCAGCGACTCCCAGTCGGGGAACTGCGGCTTCTGGATCTATAACGCTGGCCGTTACCACGGAAAAGTCGTCGACGTGAAGGGAACGATCACTTACAAGTCCGGCGAGACGCCGACGATTTTCTTCGGGACGAGCGGGGCGTCGTTCGGCTGCTGGTTCCAGAACTATCCGTACGTGATCAGGTATGACCTTTACACGAAGGAGAACGGGAAGGAAGTCCCGCTGAAGGTCACCATGAGCGCGACGCTCCTCGACATCGACTACTACCAGAAATTTGCGGTCAAAGCGAACTCCGGCAGCATCGCAAAGATCCAGGTCACCAACACTTCTGAGGTCTGGTACGGGACGAACAGCGCTTATCCGGACTGGAAGTACCTTTTCGCCGGAAGCGACACTGACTATCCGACGACCCCAATCGAGGAGGCTGTCAAGGCGGAGGCGAGAGTGCTTTTCCGGGATACGGGGAGCTTCTCTGTCGCATATTCTTCGCAGCAGTATGAATCGCTCTTCCCGGGAATGGGGATGGACGACAACATCGTCGCGTGGAAGTGGACGGACGACGCGAAGGAGGCAGTCCGCAACGGCGAGTGGTACGACGGGCCGAAGCATTACATGGCGTTTTCGGCGATCGCATTCGGACCGTACGACGTCCCGACGCCCGTGAAGACAGTGACGGATGCCGATGAGACAGAGGTGACAAGCAACACGATCACTGATACAGAGACTTTTCACTTCGATATTTCGCAGGAGGTGCCGTACGAGAGAGACGAGGCGTATTACTATAGCGCCTTCGTGATGAAGGACACGGTCCCGACCGGGCTGAAGATCACGAGTGTGAAGATCCTGAATGAGGCGGGCGGCAACGCGACCGGCAAGTTCAATGTGAAGACGTCCGGGCAGACGGTGACGGCGACGGCGCTCGACACGAGCGCGGGTTCCTTCTACAACCAGGAGTACACGATGCAGATCTTTTGCAAGTATGATCCTTCGGCGGGCAATTCCGGCCCGTGGAAGAATCAGGCGAGCGTCGAAGTGACAAGAAACGGGAAGACCGAAACGAAGAAGAGCAACGAGACGACGACCGAGATCCCGTTCCGGAAGGTCACGACGGAGGTCGTGAACGGCACGATCACGCCGAGCGACACCAAGGTCAAGGTCGGCACGGACAAGAAGATCGACTACAGCCCGAAGGAAGGCCACTTCCTGACGAGCATCTCAGTCGATGAAAAGGAAATCGACCAGGCGGGGTACCCGTCCACCTATAGTTTTACCAATATCCAGGCCGACCACAAGATCAAGGTCGTGTACTCGCCGAACCCCACCAAGCAGGTGGTGGACAGCAAAGGAAGCGATATCAACGGGAAACTCGTCGGACAGGGGAGCGCCATCACTTACAAGATCAACGTCACCAATGCGAGCGACTTCGCGAAGACGTTGACCGTCACGGATCAGATTCCGGCAGGGGTGACGTTTGTGAGCGCGGACAATGGAGGCGCCGCGAAGGATTCGATGGTCACGTGGTCGAACGTCTCCGTCCCGGCAAAGAGCACAAAGACAGTGTCCTTCACGGCAAAAGCCACCGGCGAAGGCAGCATCCGCAACGCTGCAAAGGTGCAGATCGCGGGGCAGGAGCTGCCGACCAACGAAGTGACGAACG
>DJXE01000188.1:4805-7101 GCA_002449595.1 Lachnospiraceae bacterium UBA7012 | reverse complement strand
TCGATCTGGCAGCCGATCTTGCCGCCGCTCACGAAGATGACAGGCTTTCCTTCCGCAGTACTGTCCAGGAATGTTGCGAACTGTTTCTTCATGCCGACCGGTGAGCAACCGCCATGGATGTATCCGGTCAGAGGAAGAAGTTCTTTGGACTTAATCATCTCGATATTCTTCTCTCCTGCTGCCGAAGCTGCCTTGCGCAGATCAAGTTCCTGCTCCACTGGAATGACAAAGACGAAGTGTTCCCCGCTCTTGCCCACTGTAACAAGTGTCTTGTATACCTGAGACGGGTCTTCACCGAGTGCCGCGGCAACTTCTGTCCCGCTGACAGCACCCGTGTCACCGTAGAAATGCGGTTCATATGAAATCTTGCGCTGATCGAGCAGTCTCATCACATTCGTCTTTTCCTGTTTCTTCATCTCTCTCCTTTAATGCCTTGCCGGCACATCTATCTAATGTTCGGATCTCTCACAAGTTACTTACTAATCTCTTGCAGACTTCCATGATTTCTTGCTAATTCTGCCTCATTCAGCGGGAGTCTCCGAGCGGACGATCTCCGTATCTTCCACATATGCCTGCTTCAATTCGCCGAGGCGCTTGAAATGGGGCATGTCCCGGTGAATGGCGAGTGCTTCTTCATCGCGCCAGTATTCTGTCAGAAGAAGTCTGTCGTCACCTTTCGCTGAATAGGAGTACTCGTACCGGACATTTCCTTCTTCTGCTTCAGAAGCTTCCCCGATTCCCTCGGATCGGATCGCCTCGTAGAACTGCTCGCGCATGCCACTTTTACATTTGTAAGTCACTGTCAGAATAATCATTGTCTCTCCTCCTTTTTCTGCTGTACAACTGTCGTCACTCATCTATCGTTCTCATTTTAGCACCTTCCGCCTTCTCTTCCGCGGGCGGCGGTGTTCTTTGCGGTAAGTCTGGATCTCTTCTTCGATCGTGTTGTAGTCCCGCTCGAACAGTTCAGCGCAGATCTGCTGCCGGAGGAGTTCGCTCGGTACTTTCTCAATCAGTTTCTTCTCTACGAAAGGCTTGCTCTCCCAGCGGTAAGCCGGCAGTCCGTTGATCTCGAGCAGATGGTTGAGTTCCCGCCGCCAAAGAAGGCGGATCTTCAGCGCATCGTTGCAGTGCGGATTCTCTGCTGGCGGCCTTAGAATGTAGAAGTCTGCAGCGCCGTCTGTCTCATCGATCGTAATGATTCCCCAGTGCGGCGGCACATGTTCCTCAATATGCATCGCATGGCTGGAGCCCACCGCGACGTAGTTCCGGTCGCAGAAGCGGTCGTAATCCTTGACCTGGCTGGCGAGACGCTGATAAGTGTCGGCATCGCTCTTGATCTCGATTCCGCAGAGCGCATCATCCGTGACCATCAGGACGTCCGCACGCGACCGACCCATCGTCTTCTCCTCTATGAACCGGACCTTACCATACTCTTCTTCCAAGAACAGAAAGAGCGGTTCGCGGATATCCCGGTCTTTCAAGGGTTCCTTTGCACTCACTTCAAATGTCCCTTTTGCATGTGCTCACGAATGATCCTGTCTGTCTCAGCGTAAAGGACTTCCGATCCTTCTTTCGTCCTTCCCTGCCTCGTGTACACTTGCTCTGCTGTCACGCCGTGCTCGCTCCAGTCACTGCCGTCGTTGCTGTGGTTCAGGATCAGCGGCTGCATGTTATCGATCGCGCGAGCAAACTTCGACTCCGCTGTCTGGCCGCCGTCAAACTCGTCGAATAATGCCGTGAGTTCAGCTTTCTGGTCATCCGGCAGCAGGGAGAAAATTCTTTCTTTTGCCGCATCTTCCCGCGCTTTCTGCGTCTTCAGGCCCTCAGCGTCATATGCGTAAGTATCTCCGGCATCGATCTCGACGATGTCATGAATGAGGCACATCAGCATGACCTTCGAGATGTCGACCTCCTCGTTGGCATATTCGCGCAGAAGGTACGCCATGATTGCCATGTGCCACGCGTGCTCCGCGTCGTTCTCATTCCTCCCATGTCCGGAGAGATGCGTCTGACGGAAAATATTCTTTTCTTTGTCAATTTCAAGTGCAAAATCCAATTGTTTCTTCAATCTCTCAGTCATATCAACATTCCTCGCTGAGGCGTAATCCGTGAATGCGGTTTCGCCGAATACAGCACCCGTTAAACATGTTCTATCCCGCTAATCATACTATAGATCGCAAACCACGGGCACTTTGAATTTGCATACTCCTTCTTTCTTAAGTGTTATTTCATGAGTTGTTTATGGGATACCGTGGGTCCCCGATGTATAATGCATATATAGACGTATAAGCTC
>DJXE01000188.1:0-4693 GCA_002449595.1 Lachnospiraceae bacterium UBA7012 | reverse complement strand
CCCCGCCCTCTTCGCAAGGGAAAAAGGAATGGACGGGATGCATATCTGTTTGGGACCGGTGTTCTGAACAGATATCCAGTTTTGCAAAGGAGAACCAACATGAAGATCTTCAAAACATTTTTCATAGCACTTGTAGTTATTCTCGGCCTCGGCGCCCTGGGCCTCGGCATTCTTTCCAAGGGACTGTTCCGCAAGGCGTCGGACACTGTGGGCGGACTCGCCGGAAAGGCGAAGAATGAAGCCGTGCAGTTCGTGGACGACCAGGTGGACAAAACCGTGGATAAGGCCGTGGACAACGCGGTCGAAGAAGCCCTGAAGAACGCGGGCGTGTCCGGCGACGTGGCGAAGGATATCGTGAATTCCGTCAGCCCCGAAGACAGAGAGAAGCTGAAGAATATCGCTTCCAACCACCCGGAGCTCATCCCCGATCTCGCCGAATTCGTGAAAAACGGCGACCCCACAGCCTTCCAGAAGAAGATCGACGAGACGCTGCACTTCGACGAAGCCGTCACACTGAAAGACCTCTATAACAAGTACGCCGAAGACTTCAGCGATCTTCTTCCGATCGACAATTAATCAGAAGAGCTCTGCGCATCCGCAGATAAACTCCGCACACCCCAACCTACACTCATCACCTGGTAACAGGGAGGACCGTTTATGAGCATCGTCATCATCGGCGCCGTCATGGTCGATATCAAAGGCTATCCGTTCACGCAGTACATCCCCGCCGGCAGGAACGCCGGCCGGGTGATCCAGGTGCACGGCGGCGTAAGCCGCAACATCGCCGAGGACATCGCCAACCTCGAGCTGCAGCCGACGTTCGTCAGCGTGCTCGACGAGAGCGGCATGAGCACGGACGTCATCGAGAAGCTGAAGCGCCACAAAGTGCGAACCGACTACATCATCCGCACGCCCGACGGGCTCGGTACCTGGCTCGCGGTGTTCGACAACAACGGCGACGTCGTCTCTTCCATCTCGAAAAGGCCCGACCTCGCCCCTCTCGAATCGGTCCTCAAGGAGCACGGCGACGAGATCTTCCGGGACGCGGACAGCATCCTGCTCGAGATCGATATCGAGCTCCCTGTCATCAAGGAAGTCTTCCACTTCGCAGAGAAGTATGGAAAAACTGTTTACGCCGTCGTATCCAATATGTCCATCGCCATGGAACGGCGCGACCTGTTCAAAAAGACCGGCTGTGTCGTCTGCAACGAACAGGAAGCCGGCCTACTGTTTTCAGAAAACTATGAGGGTATGGAACCGGAAATGATCCGGGAACTTCTGGCACAGAGGATCCGCCAGGCAAGAATTCCCAAAATGGTCGTGACACTCGGCAGCCGCGGCAGCGTCTACGCCGAAGCCGACGGCGAGAGCGGCATCTGCCCCGCGCAGAAGGTCGACGTGATCGACACGACCGGCGCGGGCGACGCCTTTTTCGCAGGCGTCGCCACCGGCCTTACCTACCATAAGTCACTTGCGGAATCATGCGTCATCGGCACACGCCTCGCTTCATCCGTCATCGCAACCAAGGAAAACGTATGCCCGAGATTCCTCCCCGAGGAATTCGGCCTCACCCCCTGACCTTCCTCCGCAGCACCCACAGCGCGATCCCCATTCCGGAGAGCGCCATGAGGATGCCCGCGAAAAGCACTTTTCCATTGTCCCCCGTCTTCATCGCGTTGATCACGCGCGCTGCGGCCGGGGGATCTGTTTTTTTGACAGGATTCTCCACTTCGTTCGTGGTGATTTCCTTTCCGTCGATGCTCACTTTTGCGCGGTTGCGGATGACTGTTCCGCCAGGCGTGTTCTCCCGCACCTTCGCCGTCACCGTGACGAACAGGTCGGTGTTCCCCGCGAGCTTCACGTCCCAGACGACACTTCCGTTTTCGTATCTTCCGCCGTGTGAGCTGTCCTTGTACTCGAGGTGGGTGTCAAGCACGTCCGTGACGCGCAGCGTTCGCTCGTTTGCCGACGGATTGTGGACCCGGATGCGGTACTCCAGCAGCAGCCCGGTCTCGACCTCCTGCTTGTTCCACTCCTTCCCGCTGTAGTACACGAACTTCTCCGCATCCGACGCCGTGAGCAGGTAATTGACCACCGTGCCGGTCTGCACCGTGTGCCCGCCAAGCTCCGCCTCTGCGCAGTTCGCGATCGGCTCCTTCTGGTCGCGCACGCGGACCCGGAACGAAACTTCCCGCTCCTTGCCCGGCGCCACGTCGACCTCCCAGCGCACCTTCCGCCTGCCGCCGTCGTCAGACTCCTTCCCGCGGTCCGAGGCGTACAGAAACTGCACCTTGTCCGACGGATAAAAGTCGCGGATCACATAGTGCGCGGTCCCGGCCTCCTTCGGATTGTAGACCGTGATCCGGTAAGTCAGCACGTCGCCCGGCTTCACGATGCTTTCGTTGCAGCTTTCCCCTCGCTCATTCAGAACTTCTTTCTTCGGATGAAAAGGTACATACGCCACAACCTCATTCGTCTCCTTCTTCCAGGAATCCGCTGACTGCGTCGCACGATTGACAAGCTTCTCGTTCTCCGTGTCATCCTTCACTTTGACGGTGACGTGGATCGTGCGCGTCTCGTTCTTTTTCATCTTCAGTTTCCAGACGACTGCGCCGTCCTGAAGCTTCCCGCCGTTGTCACTCCCGACGTACTCCGTGTGCTCAGGAAGCTTATCCGTCACAGTAAATTCCTTCTCATACCCAAACGGATTATTCACCGTGACGCTGTAAACAAGCTCCGAACCCGCAAACACCGTCTTCCCATCGGCGTCCGTCCCGTCTTTCAGCGCAACGGATTTGACCGGATCTTCCGGCACGGCGTTGATCACGGTGTTTGTCGTCTTCCGGACACCGTCCGCGGTGACCACAGCCTGGTTTTCGTATTGGAAAGCCTTTTTCAGCGCGCTCGCCGTAAAACTCACCGTCTTCCGTCCATGCGCGGGAATCGTGACTTCCCAGGTGATCGTGCCGCCGCTCTCCTTGCCGCCGTCCAGGATGCGGTCCCACTTCATGTGCTGCGGGACCTCGTCCGTGATCACGAAGGTCTTCTCGTCGTTCGCCGGGTTTTCCTGCGTGATGGAATATGTGATGATCTGGCCGAGGTCGATCGGGTGCCCGTCGATGTCGTTTCCGGACTTGTCCAGAACTTTCTTGATCGGGTCCGGCATCACCGGATTCTCGACTTCGTTCGTGTCCTTCCCCGTCGACCGGAAGCGGACCTGCGCCTTGTTTTTGAGGATCTCGCCTTCTGTGCCTTCCTTGATCCGCACCGTCGCCGTCAGCTCGACCGTCTCCTCGGGGGAAAGGACGAGATTCCAGGTGACAGTGTTTTTCTTGCCGGCACCATCATGATCCGCGGAGATAAAGTCCGTCCCGCGCGGCAGCGGATCCGTCACTGTGACCTCCTGCTCCGTGTCCGCCGGGTTCTTCACGACGATCACGTAGGTGAGAATGTCGCCCGCCTTGCGCAAAAATCCGTGCACATCCTCCTTCTCCTTCGACAGGACCTTCTTGACCGGGTCCACCATCACGTAATTCGTGACGGTCTCAGTGTCGCGCTCGTACTGCGGCGTGCTCACGTGCGCCGTGTTGTCGACGCGCGCGTCCTGCGCGCTCTTCTTCGCCTCGAACCGGATGACCAGCGGCCGCGCCTCGTCCGGCGCCAGCTCCTCGGTCCACGTGACCGTCTGCCCGCCTAAGTGCGCGTGCCCGATGACGCCCAGGATCGTCAGCTCGTCCGGCACGCGGTCCGTCACCGTAAAGACCGTCTTCTCCTCCCGCGGATTGTGGATCGTAATGCGGTACTCGTACGGCGTCCCGTAGTCGATCACCTGCCCGTCGACGTCCGCGCCGCTGCTGTCCACGACCTTTTTCGAAGGCGGGTCCGTCAGGTACGTGACGACGTCGTTCGTCTCGCGGCGGGTTCGGGAACTGCTGAGTCCGGCACGATTGCGGAAAACGCTCGCCTTCGCCCCATCTGGCATCCGCACCGTCACAGCCCGCACGATCTCCTCGCCGCTCTCCGCGGTGCCGGTCCAGATGACGGTGTTTCTTTCCGTGGTGCCGCCGTCCGAGACTGAGAGGATCTCCATTCCTTTCGGGATCTCGTCCCGGAGGGTGAATTCTGTGGGGGTGTCGGTGATGTTTCTCCAAGTAATTGTATATATGACAGTATTGTCTTCTGTCCTGAAAAAGATCTTCTCATTGCAATCCTGGCCTGCTGCGGCCGTGGGGTTGGCTGGTGCTTCGACGGTCGCATTTTCCTTTCCCTTTACATCAGACAGACTTACTGTCTTGATTGGATCCGGCTGCACAAAATTCACAACGGTATTGCTGTCCATCGAGAGATCGTCGACCGTCTGCTTCGCCTTGTTCTCGATCCGGCAGTTTTTATCCTTTGTCTTCACGACAAATGAAACCGTCTTCTCTGCGCCGGCCGCGAGCTGCAGCGTCCAGGTGATGCTGCCGTCCTTGACCTCGCCGCCATCGCCCGCCGAGACCAGCTCCGTGTGCGCGGGAACGGCATCCGTCAATGTAAATGTCTTCTCCGTGTCCGCCGTATTTTTGACCGTGACGTGGTAAGTCAATTCTTCCTCGAATTCCACGTCCATCTTGTCAACGTCCTTGCCGCTCTGGTCCGTGACGGACTTCTTCGGCGGCGGGATGATCTCGTTCGTCACTTCGTTGGTCGGCAG
>DJXE01000018.1 GCA_002449595.1 Lachnospiraceae bacterium UBA7012 | reverse complement strand
TCAAAAGATCCGTCGAGGAGTAGTTAACCTGAGACAGATCATCAGGCAGCTTGTAACTGTTTGCCATATGAAGCGGTCGCCTTACAGCACCGGTCCCCTCATCGTAATCAGTTCCCGTATGAATCGCCTGTGTTGAGATACCATATCCCTTATACTTGTTCTCTTTCTTTGCCATTTTTGTTTTGTCTCCCGGAGTATTTTCTGATTTATTTGATCGTTGCATTCATACTTCCCAGGCGGTAGCCCTGCATGTCTATCGTCACAAACATAAATCCTATCTCCTTAAGTTTCTTATAAACATGAACATACAACATCTTTCTCGATTATTATTCTGTTTCTTCGTTGAACTAAAAAAGGCATTAAAAAACCGGGATTTATAAGATAAGCTCCCGGACACAATGGCTTAACCGACATTTATCATTAGATCAGATCATTTTCCTCCTTGATTTCTTAGTTCCAATCTATACCAGGATCATATGATATGTAAATTTGCTCTTATTTATTGTCTGCGATAAAGAATATTTATCGCAAAATGCTTATACAACCTGATTTCAGCATACGGTCCAGCCTGTAAGTTTGGAATTCTCGCATAATCAGCGGGTTTTTGGACATAACAATCCCGGAACTGACTTTGCAGTTCCGGGATTAGGTGGAGGGGGATTTATGTCCAATAGCATTTCATCTCACTTGCTATGTTGGGTAAAGAATACTGCCGCTTTGTGTCTTTCCTGTGACCGATTCCTTATCGAATTATAAACAGTTATAAAATAATCGGGCAGCGTCACACGTCTTTTAACGGCATCTCCGTCACCCCTCCTCAGAATCCGCGCATCACGAGCCAGTCCGCAGCGATCTCACCCCAGAGCTTCGTGTGCGGGACCAGCGGCGAATCCTGGTCGCCTCCGTCGTAGAGGCCCCAGCCGTGGTCGCCCTGTTCAAACGTGTGGATCTCGAAAGGCACGCCGCGGGACGCGAGCGCGAAGGCGAGCTGCAGCGCATGGCGCGGATCGTCTTTGTGTGTCTGGAAAAGGAACATCGGCGGCGTATCCTCACTGATGCTGCCCGCGATGTCGAGCGCCGCACGGCGCCTCTGCTCCGCAGGGTCATAGGTGCCGACGTTCGGAAGAGCGCCGGCCCGGCTCATCGATCCGTACAGGATCAGCGCCGCGTCCGGGCGCGAGGACGCGATCCCGCGCGCGGGATCCCCCGCGTCAAAGTGCGTCGCCGCGTAGCCGCTCGTCATGCCGCCGGCGGAGAACCCGCCGATCGCGATATGGTCGCCCAGGATCCCGAGTTCGTCCGCGTGCGCGCGCAGCTGCCGCACCGCCTCGAGCCCGTCTTCTCCAGCTTCGATCAGGACTTCATCGCCGCCTCCGTCCCTGTCGACGTGATAATCCAGGATCGCGGCGTTAAGCCCTTTTCCATGAAAGAATTCAGCGACAGGCAGCGCCTCGTTCGAGGACTTGAAGCGGAAGCCGCCGCCCGCGCAGACGATGAAGATCCCGCGCTTTTCTTCCTGCCGCGGCAGGAGAATGAGCTGCGAGGTGAACCCGCCCGACGTCCGGAGCGGGATCTTCTTCCATCCCCTCTCGTCTACAAGGTCCATCATGACCTTCCATTTCGCCTCCCTGTCTTTGATCAGGAAAGTCCAGTCAAAATCAGTGTAATCCGGTTTTTCCGCCATCTGTGACCTCCTTATCCGTCTGTTCTTTCTGTCTCACCGCAGTTCCCGGGACGGCTGGAACCCCAGCCTTCTCGCCTTGTCCCTTCCGACGTCGCAGCCGGGATTTGTCAGCATGCAGTTGTGGCTGCAGCCGCCGCAGTGCAGGTCCCGCGGCGTGATGCGGACCCGCTCCAGGTGCCCGACCGCGATGACGCCCCGCCGCAGGATGTTGAACCCGCGCCGGCGCATCTCAGCCATCAGTTCCCGCATATAAAATCCGTGAGAGATCAGGAGGAAGCTGCTCTTTTCCTCTGCTTCAAGCAGCGCGACCAGCCTGCCGATCCTCTCCCTCGTCATCTTCCTGGTCTCCGGTTGCCGCCGTGACCCGAAAAGCCACTGTGCCCTGGCCATAAAGAACCACAGCCACAGCGGAAGCTGCCGGTCCGTATCCATGAACGAGTGCATCGGGACCTCGTCCAGAAGCGCCGTCGTGCGAAGCCCGTCCTCCGGGACGGCGTACAGCGCGCGGGCTGTCTGGACCGCCCTTTGCGCGGTGCCTGCCATCACCTCGAACCGGTCCGGAACGCTTTTCCCCCGAAGATCCTCCGGAATCGTGTCCGGAAGGATGCGGCTCCCAGCGTACGCCTCACAGGCCGCGTCAAAGCCGGCAGAATCGTACCGCGCATTCCACGTCATATCCGTCTTAGCGTGCCGGATCAGCACGATCGTATGGATCAAATGGGCCGCCGCCCTTTTTCTGCCCATTACTCTCTTCTTTCTCTTCGCGAGGCCCGCCGCCTGCGCCGCGCGTTAAAGCACCGCTCGCAGATCCGGTACGGGTGGTCCCACCGCATCTTTCTTCCGCATTCCGGGCACGTCCTTCCGAGGAGCTTCTGCCTGGAGAGGATGTCCATGATCTTCTTCGAGACGGTCGTCCGGATCTTCGCGATCTCGTCGTTGTACTTCCCGTCGTTGAATTTCCGGTCGAAATTGTACAGGAGGTCGCACAGCCTGGAAGATGCCTCCAGAGATTCGAGGTCGGTGCCGTCCTCCGCGCCGTCCAACAGTACCGGGATCCGCAGCTCTCTCCCGTCGACGACGTCCGCGGCCAGCGCTTCCCACGTCAGCATCAGGTCTTCGTCGTCCTCGTCGAAGGGGATCGTGCAGAGTTCATAGATCAGCAGCTTGTCGTCCGTGAGCTGCTCCGCTTTGGCCGCGAGCATCTGCATGACGTCGGTCGACTCCAGGAGGATCCCGTCGCCGATCCGCATCGACTGCCACTCGCCGATCGTCGCGGACAGCCTGCCCTCGATCCCGATCAGCGATCTCGGGAATGAGAGAAAAGCCTTTTCGATCGGAACCGGATCTTCAAAAAACGTGTGCCTGAGCTCGTACGGCTCGATGCACACCGCATAGCCGGGGTCGTAGATCCCGAAGCGGCCCGCCCTGCCCGCGATCTGCTTCACCTCGGACTCGTTCAGGTCTCTTCTCTCCTCCCCGTCGAACTTCGTGTCCTCGCAGAAGACCACGCGCCGGATCGGCAGATTCATGCCCATTCCGATCGCGTCCGTCGCGACGAGCACGTCCGTCTCGCCCTCCGCGAATCTTCGCGCCTCCTCGTGCCGCACGTCATACGGCAGCGCGCCGTAGATCACGCTGCAGCTGAGCTGCCGCGACTGGAGCTCCGCCGCGAGGCCGTGGACCATCTTTCTGGAAAAGGCGATGCACGCGTCGTGCGGCTGTATTTCGTCAGGAAACGCGATGCCGTCCTTCAGGAACGTCAGCGTCGTCTTCCTCTCGTGCCGGACGACCTCGCAGGTGTCGCGGCACATCGCGATGATCTTCTTCAGGACAGCCTCCGCATTGTCGGAGGCGCAGACGTGGACTTCGTCCGCCATGACGCCGAGCAGCGCGTTCGTCCAGGCGCCGCCCCGGTACCCGTCCGAGATCATCTGTGCCTCGTCGATCACGGCGCAGGAATAGTGGTTCTCGAAGTCGCACATCTCGATCGTGGACGCGGTGAAGAAAGAGCCCTCCTCCCGCCGGATCTCCTCGCCGGTGATCATGCTGCACCTGTAGCCGTCGCGGTTCATCGTCTCGTACTGCTCGTACGCGAGGAGGCGGAGCGGCGCGAGATAAAGCCCGTCCCCGGCCCTCCGGAGCTCCTGCATGGCCTCGTACGTCTTCCCCGAGTTGGTGGGGCCGAGATGCAGGACGAAGCGCCTTTTCATCATGCGCGTCGCAGGGTACAGGTCGATGATGTCCTTCGGGATCGCGCTGATGATGTTGGTGTGGATGCGGGTCTTCTCCTCGTAGGACGCCTTCAGCTCCTCGTAGCGCGGCTGCGAGAGCACGCCGTCGATGACGGCGTCCGCAGTGTATTCGGAGAGCGTCTCGAGAGCGGCCGCAGTCAGGCGGCGGTCCCGCCTGAGTTCATCGTTGATCTTTCCTTTGATCAACGGATAATTCCGGTACATGCGCCCTATCGTGGGGCATTTCTTAAGGAATCCGAGGCTGAGGATCGTCCTGCCCGCCGGGTCCGGCCAGCCGGCATTGATATCGCACACGCCGGTCATCCGGTCCGTGAAGCTGAGCGGGTCGTACCGCACGTCCCGCACGAACAGCTCGATCGTGTCCTCGTTCAGGGGCTGGTTCCACTGCAGCTGGAACGGATACCGGCCCATCGCCCGCTGCGCCCTCTTTCGGACTTCGTTGCGGATCTCCTCGGCAAACGCGTCCGCAGACCGCTCCAGGTCCTCGTGGAACTCGCACGTCTGGACCCGGATCAGCAGGTCCTTCACCGGGAGCAGCTGCCTGCTGCCCTCCGCGGCCTCTTCCAGCTTCCGGTATTCTTCCATCAGGAGGCGGTCGCCGAGGATCTTTTCTTCCGAAAACCGTGCCTCGGCCCGCTCGATCTGCTCCTGCCGCTTCTCCCGGAACTCCTTGGAGCCCTTGTACTTTCGCCGGTCCGCCTTGGACGCGTGCGGCTTTCTCCTCAGAAAAGCGCCTATGAGCTTCTGATCGATCTTTTCTTTGTCTACCGTTGATTTCTTGTATTCGACGTATCTGTCAAACAGCTGCCTGTCCGTGATTTCCATCTGTCCTTCCTGTCCGGCCAACCTTCCGCGGCGACCGGAAAACGGGTCTTTCCATATCCAGCCTTACTTTTCTCTCAGGATCGAGATGACGACGAAGACCGCGAGGACGAACGGGTAAAACAGGAACGGGA
>DJXE01000141.1 GCA_002449595.1 Lachnospiraceae bacterium UBA7012 | reverse complement strand
GCAAAATTGATGGTTCATTAAAGAATGATTAAACAATGGTTTAATGATCATGAGGGGATTGACATCCGGTCTCCCTCACTTCAGAATGATTACACACGGCTACGAACACGGCCGTGCTGTCTGACTCATCTGAACCACTCTTGCCCGGATCGGGCACAGTACAGCTTGGTGACATAAGATCACACAATGACAGGGCATCGGCCCGGCGTCTTTTTGTACGCGCGCGGCCGGAAAGGAGCACATATGAGTTATAAGACAGCTGGCTACAGATGTATCATGTATGAAAAAACAGAGGAGGCCGACAGGCCCGGCTTTCTCCCCGAGCGACTCGTCATCGTCGATGAGGCGATGCTCCGCGACGACATCTCGCGGGTCGGTGAGCCGGAGGATTTCGACCTGTTTCTCGGCCTGTTTGAGACGAACGTCCGCGGCTTCGTTCTCCCGGAGATCGAATCGGAAGAAAAGCCGCCCAGAAAGGTCTATTCCACAAAGTACTGCCTGGAGCAGCTCGAGGCGCCGGACGACCGGGAACTGTATGAAGTGCTGCGCGCTGCGCGGAGGGACCTCGCGGAGGAGCAGGGGATCCCGCAGTACGTCGTCTTCAGCAACCGCACGCTTCTGGAGATGTGCCTGCACCGGCCGGATTCCGTGGAGGCGCTCCGGGATCTCTACGGCGTCGGCGCGGTCAATTCGGCAAAATACGGAGAAAAGTTTCTCGCGCTGATCCGGGACTGCGACGCCGGACAGAGCAAAGCTGTGTAGTGCAAAGCAGCGTAGTGCAAAGCTGTGTAGTGTAAAGCTGTGTAAGAAAACGCACTCGCGGAATGGCTTTTTTTGGCCATTCCGCGCATTGTTTTTGTCCGGAAGAGTGGTATTCTTGTAATTTGTAAACCGGAAAAACATACTGAGGCGGAAAGAAGGGTCCTGATGGAACAGGCAGAACCAAAACAGTATCTTTACAGTAACGCGGATCTCCGAAAGCTGATCTGGCCGCTCGTCGTGGAGCAGTTTCTCGCGATCTTCGTCGGCATGCTGGACACGATCATGATCTCCGGCAGCGGCGAGGCGGCGGTCTCCGGCGTCTCCCTCGTGGACAATATCACGATCCTAGTGATCAACTTCATGGCGGCGCTCGGCACCGGCGGCGCGGTGGTCGCGGGACACTATCTCGGGCAGAAGCACAAGCATCACGCCTCCCGGGCTGGATGGCAGCTGATCCTGTTCTCAGCGTTTTTCTCCGCAGTGCTCGTCGTGATCCTGATCGGGCTGCGCGGGCCGATCATGAGCCATGTGTTCGGCGCAGTCGAGCCGGACGTCATGCAGAGTGCGAACACCTATCTCGTCATCACCGGCGTGTCGATCTTTCCTCTTGCGATCTACAGCAGCTGCGCGGGGCTTCTGCGCGCGATGAGCCAGAGTCGGGAGACAATGCTGATCTCCCTCCTGATGAACCTGATCAACCTGTTCGGCAACGCGCTGCTGATCTACGTCTTCCATATGGGCGTCGCCGGCGCGGCCATCTCCACAACAGTCTCAAGGACAGTCTCCGCGGTGATCGCGTTCGCGCTGCTCATGAACGACAAGCGCCCGATCACGTTCCGCGGCTATATCACATGGAAGCCCGATTTCGGCCTCCTGAAGCGCATCCTGTTCATCGGCGTGCCGAACGGCCTGGAAAACAGCCTGTTCCAGCTGGGCAAGATCCTGCTTCTCTCGCTGATCTCGACCTTCGGGACCAGCGCGATCGCCGCCAACCAGGTGTGCAACATCGTCTCCTCGGTCGCGCAGCTGCCCTCCGCGGCGATCAACCTCGCGATCGTGTCGGTCTGCAGCGTCTGCGTCGGCGCCGGCGATTTCGTGCAGGTGCGCTACTACACGCGCAAGCTCTGCATTCTCTCGGAGATCTGCCTCATCGTGCTGTGCACCGCCTGCTGGTTTGCGACGCCGATGATCGTGCGCGCCTTCTCCCTGACGGAGGCGACGCAGGCGCTGGCGATCACCGTCGGCCGGACCTACTACGTGATGGCGGTCCTGTTCTGGATCTGGGCGTTCGCCGTCTGCAACACCATGCGCTGCGCCGGCGACGTGGTCCACACAATGAAGGTCTCCTTGTTCTCCATGTGGATCTTCCGCGTCATCTCCGCGTACGTCATCGAGCACTTCTTCCATCTCGGACTGATGAGCGTCTGGATCGCGATGTACATCGACTGGATCTTCCGCGGGATCTGCTTCTTCATCCGCTATCGCGGGCATGAGTGGGAGCATGCGATGCTGAAGTGATTGGACTTGTGCGTTTAACTTAATAGAAAAAGATACCGGCGCCCCCTCATGGGAACACCGGTATTTTTGTTGAAGTAATGAGGTATTTCCGGCCGTAATCTTGCCGCGACCACCCGCCGTGATTCTGTACTTGGAATCAGAGCAGATGCGCGCGCAGCTCCTCCGCCGACTTGGGCGACAGGTACGCGGGCGCGATGTCAAAGACGGTGCGGCAGCCGGTCTGTCCTTCTTTCGCGAGACGCGCGATCGCACGCGCGTAAGTCGCGAGAACAGAGCTCGTGAACTCGGGGTTGGAGTCAAGCTTCAGGCCAAACTCGATGAGTGCCTTGTCGGTCTGCTCGATGCCGATCCGGCCGTCGCGCAGAACGAAGCCGCCGTGCGGCAGGCCGCTGTGCTCCGCCTTCATCTCTTCTTCCGTGATGAAGGTAACAGTGGTGTCATAATCCGCAAAGTAGTTGGGCATGGTCTTGATCGTCTCTTCGATCGCCGCCTTGTCCGCACCTTCCTCTGCGACGACGTAGCACTCTCTGGTGTGCATCTGGCGTGCGGTCAGTTCCGGCTGCTCGCCGCCTCTGACAGCTGCGAGAGCTGCTTCCACCGGCACGGTGTACTGGCGTGCGTCTTTCACGCCCGGAATTCTGCGGATCGCATCGGAATGTCCCTGGCTGACGCCCCTGCCCCAGAAGGTGTAA
>DJXE01000113.1 GCA_002449595.1 Lachnospiraceae bacterium UBA7012 | reverse complement strand
TCGATCTGTTCGAGTCCTTCAACAACCACGCGAACGATCCCCGCATCCCGGACGTCGTCGCGGATATGACTGCAGAACTCGGCGCCGGCAACAAGAAGCCGGAAGTCCTCGCGAAGCTTGCTCAGTATGAGCTGACTCTCTGCGACTGGGTCGAGGCACACAAGGGCTATCGCAAGTTCGTCGCCCTCACGACCAAGTGCTGGCCGGCATTCCAGACACAGTTCGGATTCGTTCCCTGCTATGTCAACAGCCGCCTGACCGGCAAGGGCATCCCGGTCTCCTGCGAAGTCGATATCTACGGCACGCTGTCCGAGTTCATCGGCACCTGCGTCAGCGATGACATCGTCACCCTGCTCGACATCAACAACTCCGTCCCGAAGGATATGTACGAAGAGTCCATCAAGGGCAAGTTTGACTACGACTGGAAGTTCACCGACACCTTCATGGGCTTCCACTGCGGCAACACCTGCTCCAGCAAGCTCGCATATCACGAGATGAAGTACCAGAAGATCATGGCAAGGAACCTGCCTGTCGAAGTGACCAACGGCACGCTTGAAGGCGCGATCATCCCCGGACCGATCACCTTCTTCCGCCTGCAGTCCACCGCTGACAACATCCTGCGCGGCTACATGGCACAGGGCGAGGTCCTTCCGGTCGAGCCCAGAAGCTTCGGCGGCATCGGCGTCTTCGCGATCAAGGAAATGGGCCGCTTCTATCGCCACGTCCTGATCGAGGGCGGCTATCCGCACCACGGCGCGGTCATGTTCGGCCACTATGCGAAGGCTCTGTATGAAGTCTACAAGCTGATTGGCGTCGACGTCGCTGAGATCGGCTACAACCAGCCGGCGGGCGTCCGCTATCCTACGGAGAATCCTTTCGCATAAGGAGTATCCAGGGTCGTAATTAAGGCCAACTGATCTATCAGCAGCCGTATCTGTTATGCAAGTCCCTTCGGGGCGAGGCGGCAGGTACGGCTGCTTTTTGTTATCTCCTCTCCTGCTTTTCTCGAGTGCGGTGCATGCGCCGCCTTCCCTGCGGTATAATAGCCTCATGAAAAATTACAAAGCATATATCTTTGACATGGACGGGACGGTGCTCGACACCCTCACCGACCTCAACGACGCACTCAATCACGCGCTGAAGGAGCACGGGCATTTCGGTGCGTACACCGGCGACGAGACCCGCCACTTCTTCGGGAGCGGTGTGCTCGTGGCGCTCGCCAGAGTGCTTTTCACGGAGCAGGTTCTCGGCCTTACGCCGGAGACTGTCAGAACGTCCTCTGCCCCTCTTATGGAAAAGGACTTTCCGCTCGCCAAGTTATACTCGATCGGAACGGAACAGGACGAGATCACGGCGACGCTCGACAGGGCGGAGATCGACCGCATTTCCGCGACGTACCGCCCCTGGTACAACGCGCACTGCGAGATCGCGACCGGTCCCTATCCGGGAATCGTGGAGGCGGTCCGGGATCTTCGCAATTTGGGAATCCGCACGTCCGTCGTCTCCAACAAGCCGGACGCCGCGGTGCAGAAGCTCTCTGAGCAGTATTTCCCCGGCCTTTTCGATTTCTCGATTGGCGAGCAGGAACCGCTTTTCCGAAGGAAGCCTGCGCCGGATATGGTCCTTGCGGCTGCGCATAAGCTCGGGTGCTCTCTCGAGGATTCCGTGTACGTCGGCGACTCCGAGGTCGACCTCGAGACGGCGCGCGCCTGCGGCATGGACTTCCTGTGCGTGACCTGGGGATTCCGGACGCGCAGCTACCTTGAGGAGCTCGGCGTCACCAGCTTCGCCGAGACGCCGGAGGAGCTTCTTCCGTAAGATTAAATCACGGTTTTCGATCCTCTTCCGCTGCCGCTCCGGCGCCGGTCTTCCGGGCCTTGTCAGCGTCGCGTCCGAGGCTAAATTATGGTAGAATACAATAGTTACTTGATCTTTATCTTATAAGAAAGGGGAATGATCATGAAGAAGTATGTTTGCGGCGTTTGCGGCTACATCTACGATGAAGCGGCCGGCGATCCCGATAACGGCATCGCGGCGGGAACGAAGTTCGAAGATCTTCCGGAAGACTGGGTCTGCCCGCTCTGCAGCGTAGGCAAGGACGAGTTCACAGAAGCATGATCCCGGCTGCGTCCGCGGATCCTTACGCGCTGGCAGCTTCCGGGCAACTCGTCCGGGAGCTGCTTGCCGTGAAAGGCAATAGGGAAAAATCACAATGAAGAATCTCATCATCACCGGCTGCACCGGCCAGCTCGGAACGGCGCTGAACCGGCTGTTTGAAGGAAATGAAGAATACCACCTCGTCAACACGGACGTCGTGGACAAAGAAGGCGTGACGCGCCTCGACATCACGAAGGTCGAAGACGTCGTCGCTCTCGCGAAGGAAGTGCAGCCTTACGCCATCATCAACTGTGCCGCTTTCACCGCGGTCGACGCCGCGGAGCAGAAGCTCGACCTCTGCTACCAGATCAACGCGATCGGCGCGCGCAACATGGCGATCGCCGCAAATGCGGTCGGCGCGAAGCTCGTCCACATCTCCACGGATTACGTCTTCCCCGGCACGTCGGAGCGTCCTCTCACCGAGTTCGATCCGACCGGCCCGAAGAGCGTCTACGGTATCACGAAACTCGCCGGCGAGAACTTCGTCCGCGAGCTGTGCTCCAGGTATTTCCTGATCCGCACGGCGTGGCTGTACGGCGAGGGCAAGAATTTCGTCCGCACGATGCTGAAGCTCTCCGAGACGCATGACAAGCTCACCGTCGTCTCTGACCAGTTCGGTTCTCCGACCAGCGCCAAGGAACTCGCGAAGGCAATCGCCTATCTTCTGCCCACCGACAACTACGGCCTGTTCCATGGCACCTGCGAAGGTTCCACGAGCTGGGACGTCTTCGCGCGCGAGATCTTCCGTCTCGCCGGCAAGAGCACGGAAGTCATTTCCGTGACAAGCGAGGAATACGCCGCCATGAACCCGCAGTCTGCACCGCGCCCGCACTACTCGATTCTCGACAACTACATGTTCCGGCTCACGACCGACCATGTCTATGCGGACTGGCAGACGGCTCTGTATGACTATATGGAAGAGCAGGGATATCTTGCAGGACAGGTAAAGGCATGACGTTTGTTGAAGATCTTTTTCACAACCCTATTGCCGTTGCTCCGGCGCTCGGCTGGCTGGTCGCGCAGGGTCTCAAGACGCTGCTGTACACCTGGCTGAATAAAGAATTTCGGAAGGAGCGCCTCGTCGGGGGCGGCGGCATGCCGAGCTCCCACAGCGCGACCGTCTGCGCCCTGTGCGCGGTGACGGCCGTCAAGTACGGCGCAACCGGGTTTTACTTCCCGATGACGCTCTTCTTCGCGTTCATCGTCATGTACGATGCGATGGGCGTCCGGCGCGAGACCGGCAGGCAGGCCGAAGTCATCAACGCGATGATCGACGACATCAAAATGATGACGGAAGGCGTGACGAAGGTCGACAGCTTCGAGCAGCTCAAGGTCCTGATCGGGCACTCTCCGCTTCAGGTTCTGGCTGGCGCGATCCTGGGAATCGTCATTGGACTGTTGGTGGGAATTATGATGTGAGTGTTCTCCAGCTGCCTGTGAGCCGCTCCACGGACCACGCGGCATTCGCCGGAGAAGTTGAGGGAAGTTTTACAACGTCATTCATAGTGAGCCCGTAAGCCTCGAGCTGCGGGCTCATATATTTTTCAAACAGGCGGTAGGCCGTGCTCCCGTTCACGCCGATCCTGCGGATGTGCGCGGTATTCAGGATCACGGAGAGATCGTTCACTTCCGCGTTCTTGATGGAGCTGTCCGAGGAGCCCGTGATCTCGCAGCTCGCGATGACGTCCCAGAGCGCGATGTGGTGCGCGAGGAGCAGCGTTCTCTTCTCTTCTATGGTTCGGGGTATGCGAATCTCACCGTCCGTATGAGGCGGCTGGCAGGCCTGCTCTTCCGCGTTCAGCGGCGTACTAACATTCCCATCTGTGCACGACGGCATTCCATCCCGCTGCGCGCACAGCGCCGCCACGACCTTCCAGAAGCGGTTCTGCGGGTGGCCGTAGTAGAACATCTGCTCCCGCGACTTGACCGATGGGAAGCTCCCCAGGATGAGGATCTCCGAGTCCGCGTCGAAAAGCGGCCCGAATGCATGATAAAGGCGCTGTCCGTCTCCGGGCAGCGCCTTCTTTGTCTTCGTGTTTTTTCCTGCGCTCTCAGGCATTATGCCAGTCCGAGTTCCGCGTTGACGTAGTTCACTACTTCTTCGCCGTCCAGGCCGTGCACCATGCACGCGTCCGCGAGAGATTCGCTCAGCGCCGCAGGGCAGTGGATGCAGCCCATGCCGCAGTTCATCAGCGCGATCGCCGCTTCCGGATGAGCCCTGAGAATATCGCCTACGATCATATCACTCGTGACCGGTGTCTTTACTGCTTCTGCCATTTCGATGGTTCCCCTTTCTTTGCGTGCGCGGATCTGTCCAAAACGCCGGTTTCGGGCAGATGCGCATCCGCATCATTCTCATTCTTCTTGCTGTGCCGGGAAAAGGCTTTTCCAACCGTCCTCTTCGTATCGGCCGCTTATTATGATACTTAATTTACAAATCAGATGCAAGGGCTGCCGGGCGCCGCGTGATCATCTTAATTACGCAACGTTCCTGCTTCCCGCGCAGCCGCTCCGGCCGCGCAGATCACCTGCTAATGTTCTTCACGCGATTGCCTTAACAGCGTAGTCCTTCGCCTCGACAGCTTCCTTCAGCACGTCATCCGCGACGTCCGCGCTCATGGTCACGACAGCCGTGCCCTTCTCGTGGCTGACCTCCGCGCTCTCGACGCCGTCCAGCGCCTCGAGGGCCTTCTTCACGGTCGCCTCGCAGTGCATGCACATCATTCCTTCGATCGTCATTGTCTTTGTCATCGTATTCTCCTTTCTGTCCGCGGTTGCGGTGATATCAGTTGCTTTGCCACTTGCCTCTTCTCCGGCGCTCTCCTTCCGCTCAGGGAACAGCGGCTCGTGCAGCGCGTCCTTCAGCGGCTTGTCCTTCGAGGCGTCGAACATGTTGAACAAGTTCAGCCGCAGCGCGTTCGAGACGACGAAGAAGCTCGAGAGGCTCATCGCCGCAGCTCCGAACATCGGGCTGAGCTGGAGGCCGAATGCCTTGTAGTAGCACCCCGCCGCGAGCGGAATGCCGATCACGTTGTAGAAAAATGCCCAGAACAGATTCTCATGGATGTTCCTGAGCGTCGCGCGGGAGAGCCGGATCGCCGCCGCGGCATCCGTGAGGCGGCTCTTCATGAGGACGACGTCCGCCGCGTCGATCGCGACGTCCGTACCTGCGCCGATCGCGATGCCGATGTCCGCCCTCGTGAGCGCCGGCGCGTCGTTGATGCCGTCGCCGATCATCACGGTCTTTCCCTTTTCGCGGAGCTTCCGGATGACCGCTTCCTTTCCGTCCGGGAGCACGCCGGCGACGACTTCGTCCACGCCGGCCTGCCTGCCGATCGCGCGTGC
>DJXE01000017.1:14609-25273 GCA_002449595.1 Lachnospiraceae bacterium UBA7012 | reverse complement strand
CACCCTGATTAAGAGTCAGGTGCTCTACCAACTGAGCTAACAGCGCTCACATCGCGGCTTTTCAGATCTCTCTCCCGCAACGCAAGACATAATATATCATACGGTTTTGGGTTTGGCAAGAAGAAATTTGCAGATTTTCAAATATCTTTTCAACAGATTTCACACGCAGTAAAACTGTCTGAGCAGCACTGAGAAAATGGGAAAGGACAAGGGCAAGGCAATGGCAGACAGCGGTTCAGGCAGCATTCGGATCCGGGTCGCGGAGGTCTCCGACGCGGAGGCGATCCTGTCCCTCTATTACGATCTCATCGACCGGATGACAGAAAGTCCGTACCGCCCCACCTGGGAGAAAAACGTCTACCCGACGATCGACGATATCAGAAACGCGGCCGCCGCAGGAACGCTCTACGTTGCCGAAGCCTTCGATGAAAACGAAAGCGCAGGCGGCTCCGGGAACACGGAAGGATCCGTAAGCGCGGCGAGCCGCGCAGCCGGAAAGCCTGCCGTCGCCGGCGCGGTCGTCTGCAACCGGACGCAGGGCCCTGGCTACGAGCAGATCCCCTGGGCAGTGGACGCGCCCGACGACAAGGTCGGCGTGATCCATCTTCTCGCCGTCGATCCGCTTCGCCACCGCAGCGGCGTCGCGACGAAGCTCCTTGAGAGAGCCGCCGCAGACAGCCGCGCCGCAGGCCTCGCCGTGCTCCGCCTCGACACGCTCCCCTACAACATGCCCGGCAGGCGCCTCTACGAGTCCGTCGGCTTCGAGTGGCGCGGGGATATTCCTTTGTTCTATCCCTGCTGCGGGGAGATTCCGTTCAGCCTTTATGAAAAACGTCTTTAAAACACCGGTCAGGCGGCAGAGGTTCCTCTGCCGCCTGACCGCATCTCGTCATGAGGGGTTTACATCCCTCCAAATTTCCCTGTTTTAATCTTATTTCAGCTTGAACAGCGTGCTCAGAATGCCGCGGCCAAGGCTCGCGCCGAGGTTGCCGCCGAGGGTCTTGCCGAACTTGCCGAAGTTGCCGCCGACAGCCTTGCCGACTTCGCGGCCGACTGTGCCCGCGACGGAGGAACCGACGCTCTTCGCGGCCGACTCGACCTGTTTCTTCTTCGCCGCTTCCGCTTTCGCCGCCTCTTTGGCTTCGCGCTCCGCTTCCTTCTCTGCTTCCTTCTGCGCTGCCGCAGCTTCCGCCGCCTTCTTCTTCGCCTCTTCTTCCTCGAGGCCTTTTCTCAGAAGGAGCTCATACGCGGAATCCCGGTCGCTGCCGGACGCGTACTTGCCGTACAGGCTGCTGCCCTTCACGCACTTGTCGCGCTCGCCGTCCGTGATGCTGCCGAAGCTGCTGCGCGGAGGAAGGATGTACGCCTTCTGCGCCATCGTCGGGATGCCGTCCTCGTCGAGGAAGGAGACGACGGCTTCGCCGGTGCCGAGCTGCAGGATCGTCTCGTAGGTGTTGAACGCAGGGTTCGTACGGAAGGAATCCGCCGCCGCGCGGACTGCCTTCTGGTCCGAAGGCGTGTAGGCGTGCAGGCCGTGCTGGATCTTGTTGGAGAGCTGCGCGAGGACGCCGTCCGGGATATCCCTCGGGTTCTGCGTGCAGAAGTAGACGCCGACGCCCTTGGAACGGATGAGCTTGACGACCTGCTCGATCTTCTCAAGCAGCGCCTTGGGAGCTCCCTTGAAGAGGAGGTGCGCCTCGTCGAAGAAGAAGATCATCTTCGGCTTCTCGAGATCGCCGACTTCCGGCAGCATCTCGAACAGCTCGGAGAGGAGCCACAGAAGGAAGGTGGAATACAGCCTTCCGTTGTTGATCAGGCTCTCGGAATCGAGGATGTTGATCATGCCTCTGCCGTCCGGCGCCGTCGTGATCCAGTCGTTGATATTGAGCGCGGGCTCGCCGAAGAAGTTGTCGCCGCCTTCCACCTCGAGTGCGACGATCGCGCGCATGATCGCGCCGATGGACGCGGGGCTCATCTTGCCGTACTCCTCGGCGAACGCCTTGTTGTTCTCATTGATGTAGTTCATCAGGGCCTTCAGGTCCTTGGTGTCGTCGAGGATGAGGCCTTCGTCGTCCGCGATCTTGAACGCGATGCTCATGATGTTGCTCTGGAGCTCGTTCAGGTCCAGGATGCGGGAGAGCAGAAGCGGACCCATCTCCGTGATCGTGGTTCTGAGCTGGCAGCCCTTTTCTCCGTAAATATCCCACAGATTGACAGGATAGCCGCGGAAGTCAAAGTCCTTGTCCGCGAGCCCGAAGCGCGCGATGCGCTCTTCCATGTCCTCGCTCGTCTTGCCGGGATTCATGATGCCGGCGATATCACCCTTGACATCCGCCATGAAGACCGGGACGCCCATGTCGGAGAAAGTCTCCGCCAGCACTTTCAGCGTCACGGTTTTACCGGTACCGGTCGCGCCGGCCACCAGTCCATGCCGGTTCGTCATCTTCGGCAGGATGTTGATGTGCTCGCCGTTTCCGTCATTTGCGATCCAGATCTTGTTGTCGATATACATTAGAGAACCTCCATCCGACGTAAATTAAGCTTCGTGAAATAACATGACCGCGCAGACAGTATCCTGAAGGACATGTCTACGCGGTCCATTTTACCATAAAAATCGGCAGTTTGACGCAATATCTTGTGGTTTTATGCCAAATCCTGCACTAATTTCACAGGTCGAAGACGTCCATGTCGTCGTCCGCGGGATCCGTCTCCGTCTCATCGCGGTATTCCGGCATCTCATCACGCAGTTCCGGCGCCTCTTCGCGGTACGCGGCCGTCTCATCGCCGGTCTCTTCCGCGCGCTTCTCTTCCTGCTGCGCCATCTCCTCCATGAACTGCGCCGCGTCGTCCGGGATGTCGTCGATGTCGCTGCCGATCTCGACGTTCATCGGCTGTTTCTTATAGAGGATATCGTATACGACAGGCACGATGAAAAGCGTCATCAGCGTCGCATACATCAGTCCCCAGCTGATGACGATCGCCATGCCGCGGGAGAGCTGGCTGCCCATGCCGCTGCCGAAGATCAGGTTCATCATCGCGAGAACGGTCGTGAGCGTCGTCATGAGGATGGGCCGCATACGCGTCTTGCCGGTCGCGATGAGCGAGTTCCTTCTGCGCAGGCCGCCGATCCGGAGCTGGTTCGCGTAATCGACGAACACGATGCCGTTGTTGACGACGGTTCCCATCAGGACCAGGAAGCCCATGAGCGCGAGCAGCGACAGCTGCTGCCGGTTCACGATCAGGCCGATCATGCCGCCCGTGAACGCGAGCGGGATCGTGAACAGGATGATGAACGGCGAGAGCAGGCTCTGGAACTGCGACACCATCACGAGGTAGATGAAGGCGAACGCCAGCGCGAGCATCTTCGCCATCTGTTCCACCATCTGGCGGACCTGCAGCGCCTCGCCGCCGATCTCCACCGAGTAGCCGTCGGGAAGCTCCGCGTTGATCCTGTCGATCTCCTTCTGCAGCTGCCTGGTGAGCAGCGTCGTGTTGAAGCCTTCCTTCGTGTCGGCGGTGACGGTCATATAACGGCTCTGGTTTTCGCGCTGCACGCTTCCCGGCGCCGTCGTCTCTTCGAGGTGCGCAAACTCGCTCAGCTTGTGAACGCCGTCGTCCTCTTCTTTCTCTTCTTCTGCCTTCTCTTCCGTCTCTTCTTCAGAGGACTCTTCCGTCTCGATCCCGAGCATCTCCGCGAGGCCGCCGAGGTCCGAGGAACCGGACAGGCTCATTCCGCCGCCCGCGCTTCCGAGGCCCATGCCGGCGGACATGCCGCTCATGCCCGCGGACGACATTCCGCCCACGCCGGACGCGCCGGACTGCTGCGCGGTGAATTCCATGTCGAGCAGATTTTCCCTGGTCAGGACGTCCGTCTCGTCGACGATCGAGACCGTGAGCGTCAGTCCGTCCGCCGTGATCGTCGTCGATTCGACCTCGGTGTTCAGTCTCGCTGCGATCTGGCTGTAGATCTGCGCGACGGTGAGCCCGTAGGACATTGCCTTATCCTTGTCGATCACGAGGTGCAGCGTCTGCTCGTCGTTCTCCGTGCCGTTGGAGATGTGCTCGAATCCCTCGATCCCGGCCGCCGCCTGCATGACGTCTTCCGTGATCTGCGTCACTCTCTCCAGGTCATTGCCATATACATTTGCGCTGAGGCCCGAGGACATGAAGGACGAGAGGTCGCTCATGCCGCCCGTGGAGACCGAGTACTCGCAGTCCATCGGCTCCAGAATGCCTTCGATCTCCTTCTGCACGCGCTCCACGTCCTTCTTCGACGCGCCTTCCGTCAGCGTGATATAGAGCGTATAGCTCCCGTAATTATCGCCGCTGATCTGCATCGAGGAGATGAGGCCGGCCGCGCTCGAGAGGTCCATGGCGCCGACGTCGGCGAGGTTCTCGACCTGCATCATGCGCCCGATCGCCTCATCCATGAGGGCGTAGGATTCTTCTTTGCTTAGATCTTCATTCGTCTGTACGTTCGCCTCGATGTAGTCGGACGACATCGGCGGCAGCATGATCACGCCCATCCGGATCAGCCAGATGACGCTGATCGCAAGCAGGCCGATCGCGATGCCGAGCGGAACCGCTTTGTGCTTCAGGCAGTAGTCGAGCGCCATTCCGTAGCGGTCCAGCATGCGGTCAAACAGGCTCTCCTTTTTCTGCTTCACGTTCTTTAAGATCACGCTCGCGGACGCGGGGATGACCGTCATCGCGACGATCAGCGACGCCGTCAGGCAGTACGTGATCGAGAGTGCCATCGGGATCAGGAGTTCACGCACGGTTCCCGTCGTGAAGACCATCGGCATGAAGACGCAGATCGTCGTCAGCGTGGACGCGATGATGGAGTTCGACACCTGCTTCGCGCCCTGCACGCAGGCGCGCGCTGTGCTGACGCCGCGCTGGCGGAGGCGGATGATGTTCTCCATGACGACGATCGAGTTGTCGACGAGCATGCCGATGCCGAGCGAGAGACCCGACAGCGTCATGATGTTCAGGCTCAGGCCTGAGAAATACATAAGCAGGACCGTGAACAGCACCGAGAGCGGGATGCTGATGCCGACCATCAGCGTCGGCCGGATATCCCTGAGGAAAAGCGCTAAGACCAGGATCGCGAGCAGTGCGCCAAGGCCCATGCTGGTCAGGATGTCCTTCACGATCATGTTGATGTACTCGCCCTGGTCCATCAGTGTGACGACGTGCGTCCCTTCCCGGGTCTCCGTGAGCTGTTCGATCGCGCGGTTGCAGGCCGCGGACACTTCGTTCGTGCCGGCCGTCGAGCTCTTGTAGACGGCGAGGATGACGCCGTCGCTGCCGTCTAAGACAGTGTAGCTGTCGTCGGCGTTGTCAATGACGGTGACGTCCGCGACGTCCGAGAGCCGGACCACGCCGAGGTCTTCGATCTCGCACAGGAGCGCGTCCGCGATCTCAAATTCGCTGCCGTACTCGTCGCCGATCTTCAGGAGCCACGACTGGTCGTTCTTGTCGTCGATATAGCCCGCAGGCATTGAAAAGTTCTGGGCGTAGATCAGCCCGGACAGCGTCTGCGCGTTGACGAGCTGGTCGAGGTTGGCGTTCTTCAGCGCCTCTTCCCGCGCGCGCTCGTACTGCTTCGTTGCAACTTCGAGCTGCTGCTGTGCAGACGAAAGGCCCATCGCCGCGGACGCAAAGCCGACGGCCGCGTCCAGCTGTCCCTGCGTGAGCTTCGCCATGCCCTCCTCAAGGCCGCCTAAAAGCTCGGGGTAGCGGTCCATGTCCTTGAGGAGGTTCTGGAGCTGTTCCTCGATCTTGTCGACGCCGCTGTTCATCTCTCCGCTGATGTTGGACGCGCGGAGCCGGTCCATCATGTCCTCGATGGAGACCGTGACCGCGATGAGTTTGGACACGCCCGCGGAGATACTGGAGACGGATTTTGTATTCTGCAGCGTGGAAGAAACGCCCTGCAGGTTCTTCACCATGCTCTGGATCCGCTCCGCGAGTTCGTCGCTGCTCGCGTAGCCGATCGCGCTGCCCGTCGAAGTCGCCGCGCCTTCCAGCGCTTTTTCGAGGTCCTTGCCGGCCTGCTCGAGCTTCTGGATATCGTTCTCGAGTCTCTTGAACTCCTCGGAGTCCCTGGCGGAACTCTGTTCGCCGGAGCCGCCGCCTTCGCCGGACCCGCTGCCTTCACCGCCGACGGAGGTGCCGCCGCCCTCTGCGGGCGTCGCATCATCAACTTCTCTCAGAATTTCATGGAAGCTCTTCACGCGCGCCGAAGTCCGGACCTGAATCGCCGCGTTCCAGGGCAGGATCGCCTGTCCCGTCGTCGTTCCGTCGACTCCGGACGCGTCTGTGCCGGCTCCTCCTGCGCCATCCGCGGGCACACTTGCACCGCTGTCCGGCGCAGTGCCTTCTCCGGTGCCGTCCGCGCTGTCCGCGCCGGAGCCGGTATCGCCGGTGCCGCCGCCGAGGCTCGCGTCGCCCGATGCGCCGCCCGCACCACTTCCGTCAATCGAATTGCCTGTATCCGTGCCGTTTCCGCTCGGAGTGCTGCCGTCCGTAGTACCACCCTGGCCGGTGCTGCTGCCATCTGTCGTGCCGCCCTGGCCGGAACTGCTGCCGTCCGTAGTACCGCCCTGCCCGGAACTGCTGCCATCCTGGCCGCCTGTGCTGCTGCCATCCGTCGTGCCGCCCTGGCCGGAACTGCTGCCATCCTGGCCGCCGGTACCGGAACCATCCTGCGAGCCGCCGCCCGTCCCGGGCTCCGTCTCTTCCGTGATGTCGTGGATGATCTTTTCCGCTTCTTCGATCGCTTCCTCGATCGCCTTCTCAACGGCTTCCTGCACCGCAGGGTCGTTCGCGTCCTTCTCCACCTGCCCGGTGGCCTGCTTCGCGGCTTCCGCCTTCTCCGAGACGTTGTTGATCGCTTTTCTGGCGGCCTCCGCCTGCGTGCTGCCCTCGCCGTAGATCTTCTCGATCTGCTCCCGGGCCTTCTCGAGATCCGCCTTGATCTTCCCGATGTCCACGACGGCCGTGCCGTACGCGTCCTGGAAGTCCTGCATCGCGCCGGAGATATTCCCCGCCATGCTGTCGCCGACGCTGCCGAGCGAGCCGCTCATATCCTTCAGCTCCTCGAGGCGCCCGATCAGCTTGTCGATGCCGTCCTTGAGCTGGACCGCAAGTTCCTCCGCCTCCGGCTCGATCCCGTCCATAATGCCGCCGGAGACCGTCTCACCAAAGGACTTCTCCTGTGACTCCAGTTCATTCTGTCCGCGCTCGACCTGCGCCTTCGCGTCTTCCAGTTCTTCCAGCGCCTTGCGCAGCCCGTCGTCCGTGAGCGCCAGGATCCTGTCGTTCACGTCGGTGATCTTGGCGTCGTTCAGCTCGACCTGGACACTCTTCTCCACAAGGCCGATCGTGGAGACTTCCGCGACGCCCTCCTGCCGCTCAAAGTACGGCACGACGTCGTTCTTCACATAGTCCGACAGCTCGTAGATGTCGTAGCCCTCGCGGCCGACCGCGAGATACATCGTCGCGACCATGTCCATGCTGATCTCGAGGATGCTCGGCGTCCCGCAGCCGTCGGGCAGCGTCGCCCGCGTCTGCTCGACCGCGCTCGACACCTTGACCATGGCGCTGTCCATGTCGGTGCCGTCCTCGAATTCCAGCTGTGTCATGGAGTAGTTTTCCGAACTCACAGAGTAAACATTTTTGACGTGGGAGATCGTGCCCAGGGCGCGCTCCATCGGCTCACTGACCGCCGTCTCCACCCGTTCCGGGCTCGCGCCGGGGTACGGCGTCACGACGATCATGTAAGGCAGGGACATGGACGGCAGGAGGTCTGTCGTCATATTGGAGACCGAGACAAAGCCGAGTATGATCACGATCAGTACTGCGACAAGCACGGTAAAGGGTCTTCTGACGCTGAATTTTTCCATATTTTATATCCGGATCATTCCTGCCTGCTGCAGACGGGATCCAATGCTGTCAGCGCGGCAGCCTGCATGGCGCCGCACGGAGGTAGTTTATTGTACCATAGTTAGTCGCCGTTATCCCGCATCCGGCTGTATTTTTTGGACACAACCGGAAATCTGTCTCATTAACCGGCGGCTGCACTGAAGCTATACTGAAAACCAGAACATATTGATGATGAAAGGAGACCGGCTGTTTGAATACTTACACCGTGACCAAGGCCATGATCGACGCCACCGTCGAGCGCGGGATCCGCGACATGCAGGAGGACCCGCACCGGAGCATGCGCCGGCTCGCCGACATCGGCCGCCAGTTTTCCCGCGGAAGATTCCAGGAATACAGCTTTTCTATCATTCAGGAGCTGCTTCAGAACGAAAACAGCGCCTACTACGACATGGTGCAGAACGTCCTGCGAAACAGCGACCACCGGACGCTCCGCGTCTTCGGCGTCAACACGACCTATCTCACATGGACCTACGGTGCCCGCCGGATCCGCGAGTTTGAGCAGGAGAACGGCTTCTGCGTGTCCTGCTCCGTCATGCTGCGCTACGACCCGGCCGCGGAAGACGGCCTGCGCGCGGAAGATATCGAGAAGATCATCCGCGAAGGAAGCGAGCTCGGCATCTACAGCTACTACATCCGCCAGATGGACACCGTCCCCGGCGATTACCGGCTGCTCTCCCTGTTCGAAAAGTACCGCGACTGCGCCTTCCTCTGGATCCACGAGACCGGCCGCATCACGGCGGCGCAGGTGCAGCTCCTCAGCACGATGAACAACACGCTCCTCTCCCTCCCGATCGACGATCCGGAGACGATCCTGGCGTCCGCGCTCCTCAGGGAACAGAAGATCCCGTTCGCGACGCACGTCGTCTACAGCGGCGAGGAGACCGAGGAGGACCGCATGGCCTATACCGAGCGGATCCTCGCGTGCCAGACCCCGGTCCACCTGACGATCGCGGCCGACGAGGTGACGGACGACGTCATCGCGCAGCGCACGAAGCGCTCCTACGACAGCCGGCTCAACCAGGACTACCCTTTCTTCCTGATCGACTATTACGGAGACGGAATGTCGATCAGCAGGCTCGCCGTCGATCACGCGCATCTTCTCGAGATCGGCGCGGACGGGAAGGTCATCCGCCCTTCGGCCTCCGCAGGCAGGCAGTTTCCTCTGGAAAAGGGCCTTGCCGCCGCCCTCAAGGACGTCATGCCGGCATTTCCTTCGGGGACGTCGCACTGACGGCAGTTCTCCGGCTGCGAAATCACGCAGGCCTCTAAATCATGACACGCAAAAAGCCCGGTTCTCCGGGCTTTTCTATTTGAGCAATAAAGCCGTATGTGAGGCCGCCGCGCTCACTCCGGAATCGTGTCCCCGACGCGGTGCAGGATCTCCTTCATCCGGGAAGTGAACTCATCCGCGTCCATCTCGTGGTCATACCCGCCCGAGAGCCACCGGACGAGTGCCGCGAGGAACGCGTCCAGGACGAACGTCACGAAGAAGCTCTCCTCCTCCTTCGAAGGGAGAACGTCCTGAAGGAACAGCGACGCGACCGGCGCCGTGATCTCCATGAAGTAGTCGCGAAAAGAGTTCTGGCCTTCGATCTTAAGAGCGACGCGGTAAAAGTCCTTTTCCCTGTAAAAGTATCTGCAGATGTCCTCGACCCAGTCCCATCCGGTCTGGTAGGAGGACATGTCCATCTCCCCGATGAAGCCGACGTAGAAGATCCAGTTGACCAGGTCGTACTTGTCGCGGAAGTGGTAATAGAAGCTCTTCCTGTTGATGCCGCACTCCACGCAGATATCGGAGACGCTGATCTTCTCGAACGGCCGCCCTCTCATCAGGTTCTTCATGGACTGCGCGAGCGCGTTTTTCGTGAAATTCGAATCTGACATCGTGTCCGTATCTCTCTCAGACCGCGGCGCTGTTCCCCGATCTTACGTCATTCACAAAATCCTGCAGCGTGAACCCGTCGACGTAGTCGTCGATCAGCTTTCTGAGCCCCGTCCAGAAGGACAGGACGAAGCAGCTGTCCGCGCGCTCGCAGTCATTGTGGTCACCCACGAGGCAGGCGACCGGCGAGAGGTCTCCTTCCACCGCGCGCAGGATCTCACCTGCCGTGTACTCTTCCGGCTTGCGGGCGAGGCGGTACCCGCCGCTGTTGCCGCGCTGGCTCTTTAAGAAGCCGGCCCTTGTGAGCCCGGTCACGATCTGCTCCAGGTACTTGACCGTGATTCCCTGCCGGAGCGAAATATCCCTCAGCGAAATATACTCTCCCCGGTCATTCAGCGCGAGGTCCAGCATCATCCTCAGCGCATAGCGTCCTTTCGTCGAAACCTTCATTCCTGTTTTCTCCGATCTGAGCCGCCCGGGCTTTCAAATGATGTATACTATACTGTACTGAACGATATGATGCGTATCGTCCGGGCAAACAATCCTTAGTATTCTAATAGGATACAACCTATTTAATTAGTATAACCTTACGGCGGAAATAGTCAATCATGACGGAAGAAGAACGGATCGACCGAAAATATATGCGCGCCGCCCTGAAGCAGGCGGAGAAGGCCATCACGCTCGGCGAAGTGCCGATCGGCTGCGTCATCGTGTGTGACGGCAAGGTCATCGGGCGCGGCTACAACCGCCGCAACACCGACAAATCGACGCTCTCCCACGCGGAGATCACGGCGATCCGCAAGGCGTCGAAGAAGCTCGGCGACTGGCGGCT
>DJXE01000017.1:10974-14524 GCA_002449595.1 Lachnospiraceae bacterium UBA7012 | reverse complement strand
GAGGGCTGCACGCTCTACTGCACGCTGGAGCCCTGCCCGATGTGCGCGGGCGCCATCGTCCAGGCGCGCATGGACCGCGTGGTGATCGGCGCCGCGAGCCCGAAGTCCGGCTGCGGCGGGACGCTGCTCAACATCCTGCAGAACGACCAGCTAAACCACCGCGTCGAGGTCACGGACGGCGTCCTCGCGGCGGAGTCGACGGCGCTGCTGCAGACGTTTTTCCGGCAGCTCAGAAAAGCGAACAAAGAGAAGAAGCGGCAGGCCATGCTCCCTCCCACGGAGCCCCTCACCGGAGAGGAAACTTGACACTCCTTTCCATAAAGATTATGATTTCCTTACGTTGCCCCCGTGCGACGCAGTGATGGCCGCGTGTTCGCTGCAGAGTCGGAAGCCGGGTCTTGCGCAATGAATCTCTGTGAACCGTGTCAGGTCGGGAACGAAGCAGCACTAAGCAGATGTGTTCATGTGCCGCAAGGAAGCCTGGTTTCCGAATGCAGCGAAGACGCGGCCATCGTGTTTTCGCTTTTTAGTCTTACAGAATACTACAGACCTGCGCGAAGGCGGGACAATAGCAGTCTCGCAATGCAGGCCTTAGAGGAAAGCAGATATCTATGAGCCTTCAGAATATTATGGACCTCAGCGACTGTACACTCTGCCCCCGCAGCTGCCGGGCGGACCGCACCGGCGGCGAGGAGGGATACTGTCACGTGGACGCGGGACTCCAGGTCGCGCGCGCCGCGCTCTACGCCTTTGAGGAGCCTTGCATCTCTGGCAGAAACGGCTCCGGCGCCGTCTTCTTCGGCGGCTGCAACATGGGCTGCGTCTACTGCCAGAACTACACGATCGCGAAGACCATGTCCCACGTCCCCACGATCACACCGGAGAAGCTCGCCGACATCTTCTTAAAGCTCCAGGATGACGGCGCGGACAACATCAACCTCGTGACGCCGACGCACTATCTTCCCTACGTCATCAAGGCGCTGGAAGACGCGAAGAAGCGCGGCCTCACGCTGCCCATCGTCTACAACACGGGCTCCTACGAGAGAGTCGAGGCCATCCGCGCGCTGGACGGCCTGATCGACGTCTATCTCCCCGACTTCAAGTACATCTCGCCCCGGCTCTCGCTGGCCTACTCGCACACGCCGGACTACTTCCAGTACGCGTCCAAGGCGCTCGCGGAGATGGTCCGCCAGTGCCCGCAGCCGGTCTTTGCCGACGGCAGCCACGAGCTGAACGCGCCGGACGACGCAGACGATCCCCTGATGGTGAAGGGCGTCATCGTGCGGCACCTCGCGCTCCCCGGCTGCACCGAGGACTCCATGGACATCCTGAAGTACCTGTACACCACGTACGGCGACCGGATCTTCATCAGCCTGATGAACCAGTACACGCCGATGCCGCAGGTCATGAGCGACCCCAACCTCGGGCGCAAGCTCTCCCGCGCGGAGTACGACGAGCTCGTGGACTTCGCGCTCTCGCTCGGCATCACGAACGGCTTCATTCAGGAGGAAGGGACCGCATCGCCTTGCTATATTCCGGCGTTTGACGGGACGGGAGTGGAGTAAGAGTGGTGCTGCATAGCGGCGGTCTTGCGACCTTATACATCTGGACATAAAAATCCCCGGCAGTGAGCAAGCTCCCTGCCGGGGATTCTTATGTCCATATGTGCACCGCCGCTTATCTTCTCATATACTGCAGTATCATCAGCGCAATTCGCAGCGTCATCGCCTCCCGGAAATCCCGGATATCGAGGCCGCACTCCTTCTGCAATTTCTCAATGCGGTAGACGAGCGTATTGCGGTGAATGAAGAGCTGCCGCGCCGTCTCCGAGACGTTCAGGTTGTTCTCAAAGAACGTGTGGATCGTGTTCAGCTCCTCGCTGTCGAGATCGTCCGGCACGCGGTGCCCCTCGAACACTTCCGTGATGAAGGTCTCGCACAGGGACGGCGGAAGCTGGTAGATCAGCCGGCCGATACCGAGGCGATTGTAGGAGATGACCTTTTTCTCCGCGTAGAAGATCTTGCCGCAGTCCATCGCCATCCGCGCTTCCTTGTAGGAAGCCGAGAGGTCCTTGAGGTTCTCCGCGATCGTGCCGTAGGACGCGCGGACGCGAAGCATCGCCTCCGTCTCCAGCGTGTCGACGGCCATCTCCGCGACCTCCTCCAGCCGCTCGTAGGACTCATTCTCCTCCAGCGCCTTGATGAGGATCACGCTTCCGGTATCGATCGCCGTCAGGTAGTCCCCGTTCTGTTCGCGGAACATCTCCTGCATCAGCTCGCTCGCCGTCGTGTCATAAGGATTCGTATCCGCGTCGAAAAGAATGATCCCGCGCCTCTTATTAAACTCCACATGCAGTTTCTTCGCCTGTCCCGTGATGTCGACGAGAAGAAGATTGTCGAGAAGCAGGTTCTGGAAGTAACTGCTCCTGTCGTTGCGCTCATGCGAAGTCGCCATGAGCGTCTCGATCTCGCTGACCGCGATCCTGGCGATCATCAGCGTGTTGTCGCCGCTGCCGGTCGCCGCCACGACGAATGCCGGCTCGCCGTCCTCGAGAACCTTCAGCAGGTAGCAGTCGCCGATGATCTGGCTGTCCACGGGAGATGCCGCGAAATGTGCGATCATCTGCGCGTCCGTCACCGGAGAATCCGCTGTCATCACGACGGGCGCTCCCGCAGTGTCGTAGACCGTAAACATGATCTTTGTGATACCCGCGAGGTCATCGATACACTTTTTCAAAAGCTGTGTGGAAATCATCCTCTCCGCCTCCGTTCCGGGGACGCGCTGCGCGGTCCGCCTGCCTTCGTATCATCTGCGTCAGTCTCTATGTTTAGTTTATCACAGCTGGAGCAGGGAATGTACTCAGATGGGCTAAAGAAAGCCGCCGGGCTTTCGCGCCGGCGGCTCTCGATTCGTTCAGATAATTGCTCTCTGTGATCAGTCCGCGATCTTGAGCTCGGTCTCCTTGTCGAAGACGTGGCACTTGTCCATATCGAACGCGATCTTGATCGTGTCGCCCGGGCGGGCCGTCGTCTTGGGATTGACGCGGGCCGTGACAGGTGTGCCTTGCAGATCGAAATACAGGAAGACTTCTGCGCCGAGCAGTTCGTAGACGTCGATCTTCGCATCGTAGACTGCCTGGGACTTCGCGATGACTTCTTCGGAGTCGGAGATGTTCTCAGGACGGATACCGAAGATAACAGTCTTGCCGTCGTAAGCTTTGACCTTCTCAGCCTTGTCTGCAGGAAGAACGAGATCCTTGCCCGCAACAGTGACGGTGACCTGGTCGCCGCTCACCTTGACAACGCCATCGAGGAAGTTCATCTGAGGGGAGCCCATGAAGCCCGCGACGAACAGGTTGTCCGGCTTCTCATACAGGTTCTGAGGAGAGTCGACCTGCTGCACGACGCCGTCCTTCATAACGACGATACGTGTGCCGAGCGTCATAGCCTCGGTCTGGTCGTGTGTGACGTAGATGAACGTGGTGCCCAGTCTCTGGTGCAGCTTGGAGATCTCGGATCTCATCTGGACACGCAGCTTCGCGTCCAGGTTG
>DJXE01000017.1:0-10815 GCA_002449595.1 Lachnospiraceae bacterium UBA7012 | reverse complement strand
CCGGAAAGAGCCTTCGGCTTACGATCGAGCAGGTGCTCCAGATCGAGGATCTTCGCCGCCTCATGGACGCGCTTCTCGATCTCAGCCTTGTCGGTCTTGCGGAGCTTTAAGCCGAACGCCATGTTGTCATAAACCGTCATATGAGGATACAGTGCGTAGTTCTGGAAAACCATCGCGATATCTCTGTCCTTCGGCTCGACATCGTTGACGACTTTGCCATCGATCTTCAGTGTGCCGGAGGTAATGTCCTCGAGGCCGGCGATCATACGGAGCGTTGTGGATTTGCCGCATCCGGAAGGACCGACGAAGATGATGAATTCCTTGTCTTCGATATCAAGTGTGAAATCCTTGACTGCATGGAATCCGTTGGGGTATTTTTTGTTGATTTTATCCAGAGATAAGCTTGACATGTTTTCCTCCTTGGGATTGATAAATAACTGTCTGACTATTCTTTTGTGCCCGCCTGTTCCGGCCGGAAGCGCCCTTTCCCGCCGGAACCGGTTTGCACAGATTCATTATATGGATTTGATGTCCATTGCGAAATGCGTCAGTTCTCCAAAGTTTTTGCCGCTTTTGGTACATTCTGCAGTAGGCGTCTGGCAATTTGACGAAGAATCCGTGCTTTTTTAAGCAAGGTGCACTAATCGTGCATTCGGCTTTATCGATTAACGGAAAAAGACCGCAGCTGCGGCCCTGCACGTGCAGGTTCAGCTGCGGTCTGTATGTTTCCGGAATCAGGCCGTCTGCGTTCACATCAGACGAGGCCCGCCCAGTATCGGGTTCTTCTTCAGGGCCTCCTCGCTCATGAGGACCGGGGTCTCCAGGTTGGTCAGTTCGATCTCCTTGTCCGCCTGTGCCGCAGGACCGCTCAGTTTCTTCTTGCGGACCACCTTCGCCTTCTCCGGCTTGAGATGCCCGAGCCGGGTCTCCTTCTCCACCAGTTCCTTCTCGGTGATGTCTCTCCACGGCAGCTTGCCCTTCGTCGACACGAGCTGGCCGTTCCTCAGTTCGAACCCGTAAGGATTGCCCTTGGTGTAGTGCCCGTTCTTCGCGACATCCGCCTTGAAGTCCTGGATCCAGTCAAAGACTTCCCTGCGCGTCTTTTCCATCGCGGAAGGATTCTTCATGACCTGCTTCCACTCTGTCGGAAGCGATTCCACGAGGTCGCTCTTCGCCTTGCTTTCTTTCGCGGCCGTCGCATTCCGCTGCCCGTAGATGCGCTCGTAGTTCTCCTTCATCTGCTGCGGGGTGATCGTGCCCTGGTCCAGCTTCTGGACCTTTTCCCGGAGCTCTTTGCCGAAGATCGCCTCGGCGAGCCTGTCCAGGAGCCTGTCGATGGCGCTCTTCCTGTCCTTCGGGTCGTGGACGTCGTTCAGGAAGATATCCGCGATCGCGTCATGCATCAGGTCCGCTTTCATTTCGTCCGGTTCTTCCTTCGACGCGGCGTCATAGATCGCGGACAGGGCGGACTCGTCCTGCTTCGTCACCCAGCCGTTATCCTGAGCCTTTCTGATGAAGTTCCTTTTGCTGCATACATCTGTAAATTTCGGTGCTGGCACGAAGTCCTCCTTTTCCGCTTTTTCAGCTATTTTTGCCGATTATTTATTACAACAGCATCATTGTATGTTCCGCCGGGCCATTCCCCCAGGCGCTTCTAATCTATATATATGCTAATTGTATTAAAATACCTTGCGGCACGCCGATTTCTTTTTCCGATGCTTCCGGCGCTTATGCATCTGCTCCTTCTTCCGCGCTCTGCGCGCTCTCCCGCGCTTCCTCATCCGCGCTCCCGACGTCCTCCGCGTCTGCACTCTCCGCAGCGGACTCCGCGCCTCCCGCCTGCGCCTCCAGCTTCTTGAACAGCGGGTTGTAGACCCACGCACAGCCGAGGACCGGCACCGACAGCCCGAACATCAGGAGAAAAGGAATGATCGCCGGAGAAACAAAGAAGAGCGCGACCGGAACGAGCATGAACGCCATCATCAGCAGCGACCGGGGGAACGCCCCGACCGTGAGCAGCACTGCGTTGCGCAGCGTCCCGCCGAGCGTGTTCTCAAAGCGCGCGAGAAGCGGAAACACATACAGCGCCGTCATGAGCAGGACGAAGGTCACGATGATGATTCCGATGAGGATCGGGAACGGCACCTTGACCACGCCGCCGGTGATGATCCGGTAGTCCGTGATCAGCAGCACGATCAGCGCGAGATACAGGAGCCATGCGAGCGTCGCCTGCTTGAAGTTCTGCTTGAAAGCCGAAAAGTACTGCTTCGTGATGTAATTCTCCTCGCCGCGGATGATCTTCAGGCACACGTAGTGCAGCGCCGCGTACGACGCGCCCGCCGTGACGATCGGCAGGGAGCACACGAGCGCGATCAGGTTCAGGATCATGAGGTCCGCAACCGTACTGAGTCCCCGGAAAAAGGGCCCCTCCATATCAAAAAATTCTCTCATCTGAACAGATCTCCCAACATCTTCAGCAGCCGCTCCACGAGGCCGTCTGTCTGTTTCTTCACTGCATCCTGCGTGCTCTCGGCGATATTCTGCGCGATCCCGCTTGTGGTGTCCGAGACCTCGCTCACGATCGCCTCGCCGGCATTGTTTATGCTCTCCGAGATGCCGTCCGCGATATCATTCCCGGCGTTCGTGAGATCCTCCTTCACGCCGTCCTTCAGCGCATTGATGTGCTGGTCGAGGGCATCGCCGTTCTCGTCCGGGCTCCCGAACACGAGCTCCCTCGTATTCTTCACAATTAACTGCGGAGAAAAACCATAGTCGCGCAGCAGATCCATGGCTTTCAAGAGTTCGCGTTTCTGCTCCTCGAGCCAGGGGCTCTTGACTTCCGCAGCTTCGCCCGGCGCTCCGTTCTCAGCCTCAGCAGGTGCTGCTTCGCCTTCCTGCGGCGCGTTCTGCACAAGCGTCGGGTCGTTCGGCGGGATCGGCTCGGCTTCGGCGATCTTCCGCATTGGAAAGGCGCCCGCAGCGAGAGCGCTCTCCGCGGGCACCAGTGCCATGGCGGCTGCCATGGACAGTATGATCAATGTATTTCGGATCGGTCTCATCTGCGGTCCCAGCGTGCTCAGCGCACCTCCGCGCCGGCGTTCACATTCTTGTCCGCCTCCGGCGCGATCAGCGCGAGGTTCCCCTCGGCGTCCTCGGCGCACAGGATCATGCCCTCGGACTTCAGTCCGGCGAGCGTCGCGGGCTTCAGGTTCACGATGACGACGACCTTCTTGCCCACCATCTCTTCCGGTGTGTAGTACTTCCGGATACCGGAGACGATCTGCTTCACGCTGTCCCCGATCTTCACCTGGGAGCAGAGAAGCTTCTTGGATTTCTCGACCGCGCGGCACTCCAGGATCTCACCGACGCGCAGCTCCATCGACGCGAAATCGTCGATCGTGATCTCAGCCTTGGTCGGGACGATAAGCTTTTCCCCATCTTCGGACGCTTCTTCAGCCTTCGCTTCCGTGGGCGCATCTTCCTCGATCTTGTCGCCCATCGCGAGCGCCTCGGCGCGCGCCTGCGCCTTCTGCTTCGCCATGATCTCGTCGATCTTGACCTGGCACACCTTGGGATCAAGGCGCGCGAAAAGGATCTGCGGCGCATCCGTGACTTTTCCGCCCGAGGGATACAAGCCGTATTCGCCAAGCGTGTCGAAGTCGCGCAGCTCGGAATTGAGCTGTTCCGCGATCTTCTGTGCAGTCGTCGGAATGAAAGGAGCGACGAGCGACGCGCCGGTCATGATGCCGTCGACGAGGTTGTAGAGGACCTGCGCAAGCCTGTCCTTCTTCGCCTCATCCCTTGCGAGCACCCACGGCTCCGTCTCGTCGATGTATTTGTTCAGTCTCTTGAAGAGCGCGAAGATCTCGGTGAGCGCGTCCGCGACGCGGAGCTCTTCCATCTTCTCCTCGACCTTCCCGTACACTGCCGTCTGCACCCGGTGAAGATCGTCGTCGATCTCCTTTTCCTCCGGAGAAGCCGCGCCGGTGTTCGTCACGACGCCGCCGAAGTACTTGTTCGACATCGCGATCGTGCGGTTGACGAGGTTGCCAAGCGTGTTCGCGAGATCGGAATTGATTCTCTCAATGACGAGGTCCCAGGTGATGACGCCGTCGTTCTCGTAGGGCATCTCATGCAGCACGTAGTAGCGCACCGCGTCCACGCCGAACAGGTCGACGAGATCGTCGGCGTAGATGACGTTGCCCTTCGTCTTGCTCATCTTCTCGCCGCCCTGCAGGAGCCACGGGTGTCCGAAGACCTGCTTCGGCAGCGGCTCGCCGAGCGCCATCAGGAAGATCGGCCAGTAGATCGTGTGGAAACGGACGATGTCCTTGCCGATGAGGTGAAGGTCCGCCGGCCAGTACTTCTTGTACAGGTCCGAGCTGTTGCCGTCCGCGTCGTAACCGATTCCGGTGATGTAGTTTGACAGCGCGTCCAGCCACACGTAGACGACGTGGCCCGGCGCAAAGTCGACCGGGATGCCCCACGTGAAGGAACTCCTGGAGACGCACAGGTCCTGCAGTCCGGGCAGCAGGAAGTTGTTCATCATCTCGTTCTTCCTGGAGACCGGCTGGATGAATTCCGGATGGGTGTTGATGTGCTCGATCAGGCGGTCCGCATACTTGCTCATCTTGAAGAAGTAGGCGTCCTCATTGGCTTCGTGCACCGGGTTGCCGCAGACGGGGCACTTGCCCTCTACGACCTGGCTCTGGGTGTAGAACGCCTCGCACTCCGTGCAGTAAAGTCCGCTGTAGCTGCCGAGGTAGATGTCGCCCTGGTCGTACAGTTTCCTGAAGATCTTCTGGATCTGCCGCTCGTGGTCCTCATCCGTGGTGCGGATGAAGCGGTCGTAGGAAGTGTCCATCAGATCCCAGAGGCGGCGGATCTCAGCGGCGGTGATGTCGACGAACTGCTTCGGCGTCATGCCCGCTCTTTCCGCGCGGTTCTCTATCTTCTGGCCGTGCTCGTCACTTCCCGTCTGGAAATAGACGTCGTAGCCGTCCGCCCTCTTGTATCTCGCGATGCTGTCCGCCAGAACGATCTCGTAGCTGTTGCCGATGTGCGGCTTGCCGGACGTATAGGCGATCGCGGTCGTGATGTAGTACTTCCCTTTGTTCTGCATTTTTCTTCTCCTGTTACACTACTGTTCCTGTATGTTCTGCCGGCTCACCAGCACAGCACTTCGTTTCCTGTCTCCGTGACGAGGATCTGCACTTCCCACTGCGCCGACGGCTTGTGGTCCGCCGTGTAGATCGTCCAGCCGTTGTCCGCGTCCTCGTAGATCTCGTCCGTTCCCATGTTGACCATGGGCTCGATCGTAAAGACCATGCCCGGCACCATCAGCATCTCCTCGCCCGCCTTTGAGACGTAGCTCACAAACGGATCCTCGTGGAACTCGATGCCGCAGCCGTGGCCGCCGATCTCACGTACAACTTTGTAACCGTTCTCGGTTGCGTGGCGATGAACCTTTTCTCCCATGTCTCCGAGGAAATGCCACGGGACGACTTCCGAGATGCCGATCTCGACGCACTCCTTCGTGACCTGGACGAGCTTCTTCACATCGTCCGCGACGTCGCCGATGAGGAACATGCGGGAGGAATCCGAGAAATAGCCGTCCACGATCGTCGAGCAGTCGACGTTGATGATGTCGCCGTCCTTCAGGATGTGCTTTTCGTCCGGAATGCCGTGGCAGACTTCCTCGTTGATCGAGGTGCAGACGCTCTTCGGGAATCCCTCGTAGTGGAGCGGTGCGGGGATGCCGCCCATCTTCACGGTCGTGTCGTAGACAATGTCGTCGATCTCCTGCGTCGACATGCCGGCGTGGATGGCCTGTGCCACCGCGTCAAGGCACGCCATGTTGACCTTCGCGCTCCGGCGGATGCCCTCGATCTGCTCCGCGGTCTTGATCAGGCTCCGGTCAGGGACACTGTGCCCCTGCAGGCGGATCGCCCGGATCTTGTCGTCAAATTCCATGTGGCAGTTCTTGTACTTCTTGCCGCTTCCGCACCAGCACGGCGCGTTGCGGTCGATCTTGGATTCCGAAAGACGGATCATCAGTCCGCTGCCTCCTGTTTCAATAATCACGTTAGCCGGCACGCAGGGGATCCCGCGTGCCGGCGACAACAATTCATAGTTTCATGGCTGCGTTCCCGCGGATGCCGGGATCACGCGAGATAAGCCTTGACCGAAGCCGCGACGCTGTCCGCGTCCAGGCCGTAGAACTTCATCAGCTCGTCCGCCGTGCCGGACTGCCCGAAGGTGTCCTTCACGCCGATGCGGAGCATCTTCACGGGATCGTTCTCCGCGAGGCATTCCGCGACTGCGCTGCCGAGGCCGCCCGTCACGAAGTGCTCTTCGACCGTGACGATCTTTCTCGTCTTGCCGACAGACTTCAGAAGGAGCTGCGTATCCAGCGGCTTGATCGTGCAGATGTTGATGACTTCCGCGGAGATGCCTTCCTCTGCGAGCTTGTCCGCCGCCTTCAGTGCGGAGTCGACGCAGACGCCGGTCGCCGCGATCGTGACGTCCGTGCCTTCCCTCAGGACGACACCCTTGCCGATCTCAAAGTCCATGTCCTCGGGGAACACGACCGGAACTGCCGCTCTGCCGAGACGGATGTAGACCGGTCCTTCATAAGCGACCGCCGCGCGGATCGCCGCCTTCGCCTCGGAGTCGTCCGCGGGATTCATGACGACCATGCCCGGGATCTCACGCATCAGGGCGAGGTCTTCCAGGCACTGGTGGCTCGCGCCGTCCTGGCCGACCGTGATGCCGGCGTGCGTGCAGCAGATCTTCACGTTCAGGTGCGGATATCCGATGGAGTTCCTGACCTGCTCATAGGAGCGGCCGGCGCCGAACATCGCGAACGTCGAGATCACCGGGATCATGCCGCAGGTCGAGAGGCCTGCCGCGATCACGGTCATGTTCGCCTCGGCGATACCGCAGTCGATATGCATTTCCGGGTGGACCTTCTTGATCATTCCGGATTTTGTGGAGCCGGCGAGGTCCGCGTCCAGGACGATCAGGTTATCGTACTTCTCCGACAGTTCCTGAAGCACTTCGCCGTAGCTCTGTCTGGTTGCGATCTTTTTTCCAAGTTCTGCCATGTCAGATTTCCTCCCCGATCTTCTCAAGATCCGCCATCGCGACGGCGTACTGTTCGTCATTCGGCGCTTCGCCGTGCCATCCGGCCTGGTTCTCCATGAAGGAGACGCCCTTGCCCTTCGTCGTCTTCGCGATAATCGCGGTGGGCATGCCCTTTACAGTCTTTGCTTCCTGCACTGCCGCGCGGATCTGGTCAAAGTCATGGCCGTCGATCTCGATCACGTGGAACCCGAAAGCCGCGAACTTCTCCGGGATCGGATAAGGGCTGTTGACGTCCTCGATCTTACCGTCGATCTGCAGGCCGTTGTTGTCGACAAAGAGAGTCAGATTGTCCAGATGCTTCGCGCCCGCGAACATGGCGGCCTCCCACACCTGTCCTTCCTCGAGCTCGCCGTCGCCGAGGATCGTATAAACGCGGAACGCCGCATTCTCGGTGAACTGGTGGTTCTCATCCCTGCACTTGAGCTTGCCGGCCAGCGCCATGCCGCACGCCGCCGATACGCCCTGTCCGAGGGAGCCGGTGCTCATGTCGATGCCGGGCAGCTCCTGCATGCAAGGGTGGCCCTGCAGGCGGGATCCGAACTTCCGGAACGTCGTCAGCTCTTCGACCGGGAAGTAGCCCCGGTGCGCCATGACGGAGTACAGGCACGGCGACGCATGTCCCTTGGACATGACGAAGCGGTCCCGGTCTTCCTTCTTCGGATCCTTCGGATCGATGTTCATCTCCTCAAAATAGAGGTAGGTTGCGATATCCGCCGCGGAGAGCGATCCACCGGGGTGTCCGGACGCGCCGGCGTGCACCGCCGTCACGATCCCCTTGCGGACATCATTTGCGATTTTCTTAAGCTCTTTGTTTTCCATATACGGTCCTCTGCATTTCAAACTGACTACTGCGTTCTCCCCTGATTTCCGTGTCTTGAAACTGACGCTACCATTTTAGCACAGATACCCTGTATTTGACACGAAAAAAGGGGATGCGGCTGTGCGTCATCCCCTTGTGGTTATCTTTTTTCGGAGCTGCCGGTCAGTCGAGCAGCAGATGCACCGCGCCATACATGCCGGCGTCGTTGCCGAGTGCCGCAAGAGCGAACTTTGTGCCGGTCGTCGCATGGAACGCCTTTTCCACAAAAGGTTTCCGAATCGCATCGATCACGATCTCTCCCGCGCGGGATACGCCGCCGCCCACGACGATGACTTCGGGGTCGACGATCACGCAGGCATCCACGAGGCCGAGTGCCATCGCTTCACCCATCTTCGCCACGATCTCCTGGGCGACCGGATCACCTTCCTTCGCGCAGTCGAAGACGTCCTTCGCCGAAACGGCAGGAAGCATGCGAAGTGCGGAAGGTGTGTCATCTTTCTTCAGGCGAAGTCTCGCGAGACGGACGATGCCCGTCGCGGACGCGTACTGCTCGACGCAGCCGCAGCGGCCGCAGTTGCAGCGCACGACTTCGTCCGGGAAGACCGTCATGTGGCCGATCTCGCCGCCCGATCCGTGATATCCGTTCACGATCTTGCCGTTGACGATGATGCCGCCGCCGACGCCGGTCCCGAGCGTGATCATGATGACGTCTTTATGTCCTTTGGCCGCGCCCTGCCACATCTCGCCGAGCGCCGCCGCATTCGCGTCGTTGACGACCTTGACGGGAAGATCCGTCAGCTTCGCCATCTCCGCGACGACGTTGATGATGCCCCAGTTCAGGTTGACGCAGCGCTGCACGATCCCCTCGCGGGTGACCGGGCCGGGAACGTCGAGGCCGATTCCCTGCACGTCGTCGTTGGTGAGTCCGCGCTCCGCCATCTTGCTGCCTATAGACTCCATGATGTCGGGCATGATTTCTTCGCCGTTGTTCTCCGTCCTGGTCGGGATCTCCCATTTCTCAAGGAGCGTACCGTCCGTCGTGAACAGGCCGATCTTGACTGTAGTGCCGCCGACGTCGGCGCCGAATGCATATGTCTTCATGTAGAACCTCACACTGAAACACTGATAATGCTTACTTTTTCCCCGCAGCGCAGACGCCCGCGCGGGGGTGCTCACACTTATACGTTTTCGTACGTCCTCGGCAATTGGTGCGTCAGACTTCGGTGAGCCGTTGTTTTCCACTGAAATACATCATACCACAACTATGTTGCTTTCCGATAGGGACATAATTGGGGCAATTTTCGGGCACTATTATCCGCCGATTTGCGAAAAAGTTTCGCACCCTGCGAATCCCGCATTATCTCTGGCGAAACGCGTTCATCAGATTCTTCTGACGTGCGTTTCGAAACGAGCTTTATCTTTCTCTCCATCTACGGAAGAAGTTTCGGAAGCTCTCGCGGATCTCGTTCATCCGCATCTCCTGCTGACGATATACTTCAATAATCGCGTCTTCTGAATACTGGAGGCTCTCCTGCAGTTCCTGCGAGTCCGGGAGCCGGATCTGCGACTTGCGGCAGTAGAACGTCTTCATGTCCTCGAGCCGGAGTGCGCACAGCTGCGCGCGCAGCGCGGCGGTCTGCAGGAGTTCTCTTCTGTCCTGCGCCATTTCGATACATTTCGCGCCGCAGTCGATATCGATGAATCTCTCCGCGAAGAATGCGCGGTTTCTCACGTACTCGCCCGGTTTCCGGTACGGCCAGTTCCGTTCGTAGCGCAGGCGGGTGTAATAAAAATCCGTGATGGTGTGACCACAGATGAGGGTGTCGTAATGCTTTTCTCCGGTGTATTCAGCAAAAGGATCTTCCCGGATGAGAAGCCTTCGCCAGACGGTGTCGCACTGCTTGCGCCGGCGTTCCTCGCTGTCGGCCGCCTCCTGGTCGTAGTAATACGGGTAGGCGTGCGCGGCCATGTAGAGCCGGTCGCCGATGCGGATGTCCCAGCTGTACGGGCGGACGAGGAGCCACTGGTACAGGTCGACCTGCTCCTCCAGCGGCAGTTCGCAGAAGGACTTCCACGTTCCTTCCCCGTGGTTCGGGTAGAGCCAGTTGTAGTCCGTGTCGTCGGGGATCAATCCCTGGCCGGCGTGGCTGATCGCGTCGAGGAACATGAGCTCGTGGTTGCCCATCAGGACGTGGACGAACGGATACAGCTCCTCCATCGCCTTGACGTGCAGGATCGTCTCCATGGAGCGGGTGCCCCAGTCGCCGATATCGCCGAGGATATACAGCTCGTCTGTCCCGTCATAGCGGAACCCGACCTTATTCAGAAGGCGCCGGAATTCATCCAGCGCGCCGTGGATGTCGCTGATGCAGTAGGTTGCCATGGCGCCTTTTCGTGAACCGGGCTGATGGCTTCGTGAGCCGAGTTTTCCATTCTCACGAGACGTATCCACGATGCTTGTGAATCGAGTTTTTCATTCTCATGAGACGGATTCGCAATGCTTGTGAATTCCGTCAGCCGGTTGATAGAAGAAGGAGCTGCCACATATAGCGGCAGCTCCTGATGATCTGGTAATTACATTAGCCTGTCTACAGCAGAGATCAAAGCTGAGGGCCTGCTGCCACGAGAGCCTTGCCGGCCGCGTTGGACTCGTACTTGACGAAGTTCTTGATGAATCTCTGTGCGAGATCCTGAGCCTTCGCATCCCACTCAGCGGCATCCGCATAAGTGTCTCTGGGATCGAGGATCGCAGGATCGACGCCCGGAAGCTCTGTAGGAACTTCGAAGTCGAAGATCGGGATCTTCTTGGTGGGAGCCTTAAGCACGTCGCCGTTCAGGATCGCGTCGAT
>DJXE01000040.1 GCA_002449595.1 Lachnospiraceae bacterium UBA7012 | reverse complement strand
TTTGTCTCTGCATGGATTATTTATCCCGCCTGCATATATACACTCGAGGGAACACTTACACGAATGCGAAGAATGCGCTTCAGAACTACCTTAATCTGCGGAATAACATCAGGAATGAGATGAGGTCCATGTATGCGAATAATTACTCCCAGAACCACATGACGGAAGGCGAATTCCGGGACCATGTGACTGCTGCTGAACAGACCTTAGCTATCGCGGAACAGAGCTTCAAAGACACGATGAAGGCGTATTACATCCACGCCACAAATGGCCGCGATAATACCCTTGGGAACGCGAGGATCGATACCAAGACACAGGCCGCCGGTGCGGCCAGATTCGCAGCCTCGAAGGGATTTCTGGAATTCCTGGATGCCGCTGAGCATGCTGCCCAGCAGCACTGAGACAGAAGAAGGCACAGCCTTCGATGAACAACAGGATGCCCCCGGAACTCCCGGGGGCATCTTTGCGTGCGCGTCCGGTGTACCCCGCGGCACTCGCACAGAGCGGGCAAATCTGGTAGAATATCCTCGTCAGTACTACATTCCACAGGGGATCGTTTATGTTTTCCAGTCAGTCTTTTTCCGAGAGGATGTCTGGCGACGCATTTCATATCAAATATGAGCCGCTGACTTTTTCCGAAGATCATATCGACCTGACGCTCACGCCGGGGGAAGTCCTCGAGGGGAGCTTTCAGATCACGGCGCCGGAAGGGCGCGCCGCGGAGGGATTCGTCTCCTCGTCGAGGGCCTGCGTGCAGTGCCTGACGGAGACGTTTTCCGGCGCTTCGGACACGGTCATGTACCGCGCGGACGCATCCGCGTTTTCCGCGGGAGACGAGCTTGACGGGTGCTTCCGCATCATCTCTAACAACGGGGAGTACGCGCTCCCTTACCATATTTCCGTGCAGCAGGGTGCGCTGCAGTCCTCGATCGGGCCGGTGCCGACCCTGTCTTATTTCGCGAACCTCGCGAAGGCGAACTGGCACGAGGCCGTACAGCTCTTTTACAGCGAGGGATTCCGGAACATTTTCACAGAACAGGAAGAAAAGGAGAGGGGACTGTATGACGGACTGTCCGTCCAGGCCGGCAACGAGCAGAACGTCGAGGAGTTCCTGATCGCGACGCAGAAGAAGCAGCCGGTCCAGTTCCTCTCGGAAGTCCAGCAGATCCGCCTGGACCTGCCCTACGCGAGGATCACGGGGCAGGAGGCCATCGAATACGTCCTGCGCATCAGCAAGAACGGCTGGGGATATATCTCCCTGAAGCCGGAGATCCACGGGGATTTCCTGAGCGCCGCGGAGAATATCCTCCGGGAGCACGACTTCACCGGAAGCAGCACCCAGCTCCGCCTCCGGATCGAGACGTCGAAGCTTCACGCGGGGAAGAACTACGGACAGGTCCTGCTTCTGGCCCCGTTTGCGGCACTCAGCGTGCCGGTCGTCGTATCCGTGCGCAGCGTGCCGGGATCGACGAGCCTGTACCACAGAGAGAAGAAGGAACTGAACCGGAAGCTGATGGAGCGCTTCGAGGAGTACCGCTCCCGCAGGATCCGCAGCGCCGAGTGGGTGAAGGAATCCGCGCAGATCGCGGAGCGCCTATCCTCCATGGAGCGGGACGACCCCGCGCCGGTGCTGTACCAGATCCACGCGCTCGTGACGGACGGGGACGCGCAGCGCGCGCAGACCGCGCTGGACAAGCTCCTGCGCCGCCTCTCCGGAGACGCCTCCGCCGATCCGCTCCTGCAGTACGAGGGGGAGACGTCCGCGGAGTTTTGCTACCGCATCTACCTGACGTCGCTCCTCCATCCCGAGGACGCGCAGCTGACTGCCGACGTCACGACGCTGCTCGAGGAGTACCACAAGCGGGAGCCGGGGAACTGGCGCATTGCGTGGCTTCTCCTCTATTATTCGGAGGAGTATTCGGGAAGGCCGTCCGCGGCGTACCGCCTCATGGCGGAGGAATTCTCCTACGGTTCGAGGAGCCCGGTCATCTATCTGGAGGCCTACTTCCGGCTCGCCCAGAATCCTTCCATGCTGATGGAACTGGATTCGTTCGCGATCCAGCTGCTGCTCTACGCGGCGCGGAAGGGACTCCTCATGGAGTCTGTCCTGACACAGCTGAACAACCTGTCGCGGCGGGAGAGGATGTTCTCCACGAAGCTTTACAAGATCCTGTGCAGCGGCTATGAGCAGTGCGGCACGCCCTCCCTGAAGAAGGAGACGCTGGAGAGCATCTGCGCGCTTCTCGTCAGGGGAAACAGGACCGATGAAGAATATCACGACTGGTACCGGCGCGGCGTGGAAGAGGGACTGCAGATCACGCGTCTCTTCGAGTATTTCATGCTCTCGCTCCCTGAGGACTTCGAGGGCGAGATCCCGCGGATGGTGCTGATGTACTTTGCCTACCAGTGCTCGCTCCCGTGGAAAAAGACGGCGGCGCTCTACCGCTATGTGTACCGCAGGAAAGAGCAGTTCCCGGATCTGTATCTGCAGTATGAGCCGCAGATCGAGCGGTTTGCGCTGGAGCAGATCATGGCCGGAAGGACCGGGCGCGACCTCGGATACCTGCAGGGACTGTTCCTGCGCACGTACGCGCTCGACCTGCCGACGGCGCAGAGCGCGGTGCCGCTCGCTTTCACCGCCGTGGTCCGCACGAACCGCACGATGATGAAAAACGTCATCCTGCGCTACGCGGGCTGCAGAGGGGAGGAAGTGTATCCGCTCGAGAACGGGACGGCGTACCTCCCGGTCTACGGCGACCGCAACCAGATCTTCTTCGAGGACCACTACGGCATGCGCTACGCGCAGAGCTGTGCCTATACGTTCGACCGGATGCTGGACACGGAGGGACTCGCTGAGATCCTCGCCCAGTATGACGTGTCGGATTTCGGTTTTGACATGTACCTGTCGGGGATGACCGCCCCCGGGTTCGAGGTGACGGCGCAGAACGCGCCGCGGTTCCTGCGGCTCGCGCAGTCGGACCGCCTGCTCCCGGACACGCGCAGGGACATCCGGATGCGGCTCCTGAAGTATTACGAAGACAATGACTGCCTCCGCGAGATGGACAGCTACCTGATGCAGGTCGGGCCGGAGGAGCTCACGGCGGCGCAGCGGGGAGACCTGATCCGCTACCTGGTGAAGGAGGAGCTCTGCGAGAAGGCCCTCGACTGGGTGAGGCGGTACGGCACCTACGGCGTCTCCGGCGACACGCTCGTCCGCCTGTGCACGCAGGCGCTCGAACAGCAGGATATCCGGGACGACGCCGGATTCGCGCAGATCGCGTTTGACGCATATCAGGCGGGCAGATACAACCAGAACACCCTCTGGTACCTGGGCCGCAGCTTCGAGGGACTCACATCGGAACTGGAACAGATCCGCGGATCCCTGAACGGATTTGACCTGGACGACTACGCGCTCGTCCGGCGGGAACTGATCCAGATCCTCTACAGCGGCGCGGTGACGGAGCACCAGGAGGAACTGATCCTGCGGGCGAGAGAAGGCGGAGCGGACACGGAACTGCTCGCGGGCGCGCTCGCACAGGTATCGCATCTGTACGTGACGGCAGGCGGCCCTTATCCGCCGCAGCTCGCGGAGATGGCATCTTCCTTCGGTCTGCGGGGCGTCCCGCTGCTGGACATCTGCCGGATCGCGTGGCTGAAATACTGCGCCGAGTCCGGCACAGAGATCTCGCCTTCCGACGAGGAAGTGGTGAGGCTCTTCTTAGGAGACCTGCTCCGCCAGGAGATCATCTTCCCGTTCTTTAGGCAGTTCATCGGATTTGTGCCGGAGCTCGCGGCATACGCGGACCAGACGCTCGTCGAGTACGCGGGCGGGAGAGGCGGACAGCACGTCGTCTTCCACTACGCGATGGACGAGGACGACAAGAGCGTCGTCTTCACGTCCCAGGTCATGAAGGAGATGTACGAAGGCATCTACGTGACCGGATTCCTGCTGTTCTTCGGGGAGCAGATGCACTACTTCATCACGGACGACCCGGAGGAGAAGAACATCGTCGAGAGCGGCACGGCCGGCCAGGACGTGCGCGTCATGGATCAGAGCACGCAGCGGTTCGGCATGATCAACTCGATCGCGATGAACGCGGCGCTCAAGAAGAGCCGTGAAGCGTACCAGGCGCTGCGGGAGTACAGCCGCCTGTCGTATCTCGCGGACACGCTGTTCGAGTGGAAGAAAGAGTAAGTTTTGCTGTTTGTTGGCTATCCGGCTTTGCCGGAGCGGTGGTAGTGAATGCTGTTCATTAAATCAGTCGACCGAAAATATATGGTGGGATTCGATCTGCAGGATGACTTCTGCCAGATCTCATACTGCATTGGAAAAGCGGATCCCGTGACGCTCTCATTGACGCCCGACCGGGAGGAGTTCAGCATCCCGACGCTGCTTTGCAGAAAGCAGGGGACCTCCCAGTGGTACTGCGGCAGGGACGCCGCGTTCCACGCGGGCGAGGGTGAGGGAGAGCTGGTCTCGCACATCCTCGAGAGCGCCCTCTACGGAGGGGAGATCGAGGCGGACGGGGAGCGCTTCAGCGCGGTCTCGCTGCTCGCGCTGTTCATCCGCAGGTGCCTCGCCCTTCTGGAGTCGGAGGTCCGGCTCGACGAGGTGTCGGCGATCATGTTCACCTCCCCGGTCATGGACGAGCGGATGGTGGAAGTGCTGCAGGAGGCGGGCGAGCTGCTCGCTTTAAAGGACATCCGGCTCCTGTTCGAGGACCACAGCGCGTCCTTCTACAACTACATGCTGTACCAGGACGATTCCATGCGGTCGCAGAAGGTGTACCTGTTCGAGCAGAACGCGCCGGACAGGATCGACCAGATGCGGCTCATCTACAACCCGCACACCGTCCCCGTCGTGGGCTACGTGGAGAACGTCTCCTACACGGCGCTCTCGGAGGATCCGGCGCTCCGGGACAGGGAGTTCTACGACATCCTCTACCGCGAGTGCAGCGGCCAGGCGGTCGGGAGCGCTTTTCTCCTGGGAGAGGGCTTCAAGGACGGCTGGATGCGCACCTCGCTGTCGTATCTGTGCCGCGGCAGGCGCGTCTTCCAGGGCAACAACCTGTTCAGCAAGGGGGCTGCCTACGGCGCCCTTGAGCGGATGAAGCCGTCGTCGCAGGGAGCAAAGTTTTTCTTCCTCGGCGAAAACAAGCTGAAGACGAACATCGGGCTCTTCGCGGTGCGCGGCGAGGAGGAGAGCTACCACGCGATCCTGGACGCGGGCGTGAACTGGTATGAGGCACAGCACACCGAGGACTTCATCCTGGAAGACGGCAACGAGATCACGCTGACGCTCCGGCCTCTGAACGGCGGAGAGAAGTCACAGTACACGATCCGTCTCGATGAGCTCCCGGTGAGGCCGAGCCGCACCACAAGGATCCGCGCGTCGTTCTCCATGAGGGGCGTGGACAGGCTTTTCGTTGAGATCGCGGATCTCGGGTTCGGGGAGATCTTCCCCTCGAGCGGGATCCGGTGGGAGAAAGAACTGAGAGTATGACAAGGATCATTCTGACAACAGGAGAACTGGCGAAGAAGCCATACCGCATCCGCAGGATGGAGCGCAATATCTGGTCGGTGGAGGAGCTGTGTTACTCCCTGCTCCAGAGCGCGCAGTTCCTGGACACGGACATCATGGACCCGGAGCTGGTGCGCTGGCTCGATACGGAGTGCGGCTTAAAGGAACTCGCCGAAGTGCTCTCGCATTACCTCGGCCACGGCAGGCAGCTCGCGGAGTTCGTGAACACGATCCTCGAGTACACCGGCTACGCGCCGAAGGAGACCAGGGCGTCCGTCCGGCAGACCGTGTCGGAGGGGACCGGCCTTCTTCCTGTGGAAAAGCGGATCCGCAACGCCGACTATCTCGCCGGCAGCGGGAGGACGCACGAGGCGCTCCGCGAGTACGACGCGGTGCTGGAGGCGCTGCCCGGCGCGGAAGTGCAGCTGCGCGCGCGGACGCTGCAGAAGGAGGGAAGGCTCTACTGCGGGCTGTTCCTGTTCCATATGGCGGCGGAGGCGTTCTACAGCGCCTATGAGCTGACGCACGACCCGGAGAATTATCTCTACTACCTGACGGCGGTCCGTCTGGAGCTGCCGCAGGAGGAATATGTCCGCTTCATCTCCGAGCACCCGGAGGCCTACGAGTACTCCCTGACGCTCGAGCAGCGGATGGAAGAAGCGGAGAAGGGCTACGCCTCGTCGACCTTCGGCAAAGAGGCGGCCAAATTAAAGGAATATCTGGACGGCGACCGGATGACGAGCTTCGAGGTGGAGCTCGGCCGCGTCGTCGGAGAACTGAAACAGTCGTACCGGCTCTCGAGGGCGACGGCATTTTAAGGACGAATGGAGGACCCGATGGCTAATGACATTTATGTAAGTCCGCTGTCACAGCGGTACGCGAGCAGGGAGATGCAGTTCATCTTTTCTCCCGACATGAAGTTCCGGACCTGGAGAAAGCTCTGGATCGCGCTCGCGGAGACGGAAAAGGAACTCGGCCTTCCGATCACGGAGGAACAGATCGAGGAGATGAAAGCCCATGCGGACGACATCAACTATGACGTCGCGCGGGAGCGTGAAAAACTTGTCCGGCACGACGTGATGAGCCACGTCTACGCGTTCGGCGTCCAGTGCCCGAAGGCAAAAGGCATCATCCACCTCGGCGCGACGAGCTGCTACGTCGGCGACAACACGGACATTATCCTGATGCGCGACGCGCTCCGGCTGGTCCGCGTCAAGCTCGTCAACGTGATCGCGGAGCTCGCGAAATTCGCGCGCGCCTACCGCGACCTGCCGACGCTCGGCTTCACGCATTTCCAGCCCGCGCAGCCGACGACGGTCGGAAAGAGGGCGACGCTCTGGATGAATGAATTCCTTCTGGACCTGGAGGAAGTGGAACATGTGGAAGGCTCCCTGAAGCTCCTCGGCAGCAAGGGCACGACGGGGACGCAGGCGTCCTTCCTGGAGCTGTTCGACGGCGACCTGGACAAGGTCGACCGCCTGGACCCGATGATCGCGGAGAAGATGGGATTCGCGAGCTGCTATCCCGTGTCCGGGCAGACCTACTCCAGAAAGGTCGACACGATCGTCCTGAACTGCCTCGGCGGGATCGCCGCCTCCGCGATGAAGATGGCGACGGATATCCGGCTGCTCCAGCACCTGAAGGAAGTGGAGGAGCCGTTCGAGAAGAACCAGATCGGTTCCTCGGCGATGGCGTACAAGCGCAATCCCATGCGGTCGGAGCGGATCTGCTCGCTCGCGCGCTACGTGATGGCGGACGTCCTGAATCCCGCGATCACGTCCGGCACGCAGTGGTTCGAGCGCACGCTGGATGACTCCGCGAACAAGCGCCTGTCCGTCCCGGAGGGATTCCTCGCGACGGACGGCATCCTGGATCTGTGCCTCAACGTCACCGACGGCCTGAAGGTCTATCCGAAGGTCATTGAGAAGAGGCTCCGCAGCGAGCTTCCGTTCATGGCGACCGAGAACATCATGATGGACGCAGTGAAGGCAGGGGCGGACCGCCAGGTCATGCACGAGAAGATCCGCCAGCTCTCGATGGAAGCGGGCCGGCGCGTCAAGGAAGAGGGGCTCGACAACAATCTGCTCGACCTGATCGCGGCGGATCCGGAGTTCCACCTGACGAGAGAAGAACTGGAGAAGTCCATGGATCCCGCGCGCTACGTCGGCTGCGCGCCGCACCAGGTGGACCGGTTCCTTGCGGAGACGGTGCAGCCGATCCTCGACAGATATCAGGAGGACCTCGGCGTCAAAGCGGAGATCAATGTGTAAGAGATTTCGATATTGTAACAGCAAGGTAAGACAGAGGTATGGAGCGTCTGATCGCTCCGGAACGGAGGAAACTATGGTCAAGGCAGTCGTCGGCGCAAACTGGGGAGATGAGGGCAAAGGCAAGATCGTGGACATGCTCGCGGATGAGGCGGAGGTCGTCATCCGGTTTCAGGGCGGCGCGAACGCGGGTCACACGATCGTCAATGATTACGGCAAATTCGCACTCCACACGCTCCCTTCCGGGGTCTTCCACCAGAACATCGTGAACGTCATCGGCAACGGCGTCGCCCTGGATCTTCACAAAGTGGGAGAGGAGCTCGCGGAGATCGAGAGCCGCGGCGTGCCGGCTCCCAGGCTCATGATCTCGGACCGGTGCCAGATCGTGATGCCGTACCACAAGCTTTTTGACCAGTATGAGGAGGAGAGGCTCGCGGGCCGCTCCTACGGATCGACGAAGTCGGGCATCGCGCCGTTCTATTCCGACAAGTACGCGAAGATCGGCTTCCAGGTCAGCGAACTGTTTGAGGATGAAAAGGAACTTCGCGCGAAAGTCGAGAACATCTGCGTCCTGAAGAACACGATGCTGGTGAATCTCTACGGGAAAGAGCCGCTCAGTCCGGACGATCTGATGGAGACGCTGCGCGAGTACCGGGACATCGTCGCCCCCTATGCGGCGAACGTACCGGAATTCCTGGAGAGAGCGATCCGTGAGGGCAAGACGATCCTGCTCGAAGGACAGCTCGGAACGCTGAAGGACCCCGACCACGGCATCTATCCGATGGTCACGTCGTCCTCGACGCTTGCGGCGTTCGGCGCGATCGGCGCGGGCATCCCGCCCTATGAGATCCGTCAGGTCATCACGGTCAACAAGGCATATTCCTCAGCGGTCGGCGCCGGAGAGTTCGTCTCGGAGATCTTCGGGGATGAGGCGGACGAGCTGCGCAACCGCGGCGGCGACGGCGGCGAATACGGCGCGACGACGGGACGTCCCCGCCGCGTCGGCTGGTACGACTGCGTCGCTTCCAAGTACGGCTGCCGCCTGCAGGGGGCGACGGACGTGGCGCTCACGGTCCTGGACGTCCTCGGCTATCTCGATGAGATCCCGGTCTGCGTCGGGTACGATATCGACGGAGAAGTGACGACGGAATTCCCTGTCACCTGGCAGCTCGCGAAGGCAAAGCCCGTGTGGCAGACGCTTCCCGGCTGGAAGTGCGACATCCGCGGGATCAAGAAGTATGAAGAACTGCCTGAGAACTGCAGAAACTACATCGAGTTCATCGAGGCGCAGATCGGATACCCGATCACGATGATCTCGAACGGGCCGTCCCGGCACGATATCATTTACCGGGAGAGTCCTCTGAAGAAGTAAGCGAAGACTCCGCCATGGCTGCGGCGGCGGCCTCCATTTTCCTGCGCTCTTCAGGATTGGAATTCAGTACCTTGGGGCTCGCGATGGTCTCGCGGTGCGTCAGGACGCCGACCGCCCAGATCGTGATCCAGGCCGCGAGCGGCACGAAGATCGTGAGGCCGAGGCAGGCGCGGAACATGCGGTCCGCGAACGGGGAGGAGAGGAGCGCGAACACGAGCGTCAGGAGGTACATTCCGACCAGCAGCGCAATAGCGATAATGGCGAGGGCGCGCTGGAGAGGGGTGTATCTCTTTTTCTCTGCTGTATCTTTCTTCCCGGAGAGGTTTGGATTCAGGTCTTCATTCATAGCTTGTCCCTCTTAAAAATGCGGATCGGATGCGGCCAGCAGTTTCCGGCGTCGCCATCACAGACGGAATTCTTTGCGGACCTGTTCTTCGTTGCCGAGAACGAGGATCGGGACGCCGGCGTGCAGGACGGTGTCGCCGTCGACGTTGGGGTTCAGCCTGCCTTCTTTGATCCCGAGAATATTGAGGCCGTACTTCCTGCGGGGGCTGATGTCCTCAATCCGCATGCCGTCCCAGGAATCCGGGACGTTCAGCTCAAAGATGGCGTAGCCGTCCACGAGTTCGAAGTAGTTGGAGATGTTGTCGTAGCTGTAGCGGATCGCGGTCCAGATGCCCAGCTGCCGCTCCGGGAAGACGACGGAGTCCGCGCCGTTGCGCAGGAGGAACTTCTCCTGGGAAGTACCCGCCGCGCGGGAGACGACCCTTTTCGCGCCCAGCTCCTTCAGGAGGGATGTCGTCTCCAGAGAGCTCATGAAGTTGTCGCCGATCGCGACGACGCACAGGTCGAAGTTGGAGACGCCGATGGTCTCGAGGAACGCGCGGTCCGTGGCATCCCCGATCAGGGAAGTGGTCGTGTACTCGAGCGCTTTGGCGATGCGGTCCTCCTGAATATCGATGAGGACGGTCTGCTCGCCGAGCTCATAGAGCTTCTGGCAGGTGTAGCGGCCGAAGCGGCCGGCGCCGATCACAAGTACGTTTTTCATGGTTTTTTACTGCCTTTCCGACGTGGGGCGCGGATGGAGACCGGCACCTCCGTCTGTGATAAAATGATGACCTGAATGGTTATTAAGTGTTGATCAACCGACGATGATCTTTTCCTCAGGATAGCGCATGTGCTGCACGGGCTGCCTGGAGGCCGCCGCGTAGGCCAGCGTGAGCGCGCCGACGCGCCCGAAGTACATGAACACGATCAGGATCAGCTTCGATACTACGCATAGGGACGGCGTCATTCCTGCCGTCAGGCCGACGGTCGCGAGTGCGGAAGCGCATTCAAACAACGTCCGGATGACCGTCTCGCCCTCGAGATAGGAGATCACGAGGGATCCGCCGATCAGAAGGACGGTGTAGAGGAAGGACAGCGTGAGCGCGGTCCGGATGGTTTCGGGATCGACGCGGCGGTGGAAGCCGTCGACGTCCTGCTTCTGGCTGAGGCAGGCGACGGAAGCCGCGATGAGGACCCAGACGGTCGTGACTTTGATACCGCCGGCCGTGGATCCGGGCGCGCCGCCCGAGAGCATGAGCAGGATGGTGAGGAGCAGGCCGCGGTCAGACATCGCGCCGTAGTCACAGGTGCCGAAACCGGCTGTCCTCGGGGTGACCGACTGGAAGAAGGAGAGCAGGATCCGCTCCTTCAGCGGGTGATCCTGGAACTCGAACAGGAAGAAGAGCAGCGTCGGGACCGCGATCAGGAGCGCGGTCGTGATGAGAATGATCTTCGTCTGGAGCCGCAGGCGGTGAAAGTTCAGGCGGTTCTGAATGAGGTCCTGCATCGTGAGGAAGCCGATGCCGCCCATGATGATGAGGCCCGCGATCACCAGGTTGACCGGGATGCTGTCCGCGTAGATCGCGAGGGACCCGAACGGCAGCTTTTCGCCGAGCAGGTCAAATCCGGCGTTGCAGAATGCGGAAATGGAGTGGAAAAGGCTGAAACAGATCGCCTTGCCGACAGGGTAATCGCGAAGGAAGGTGGGCAGCAGGAGAAGCGCTCCGATGCCCTCGATCGTGAACGTCGCCGTGAGAATGAACTTCGTGAATCTGACGATGCCGCCGAGCTTGGGCGCGGCGACGGCTTCCTGCATGGTCGTCCGCTGGAAGATACCGATCCGCTGTCCGGTCAGGAGCAGCGTCGCGGCCGCGACGGTAACGACGCCGAGACCGCCGATCTGGATGAGCAGAATGATGATGGTCTGGCCGAAAGCGGACCATCCGGTCGCGGTGTCCCGCACGATGAGGCCGGTCACGCAGACGGCACTCGTGGCGGTGAACAGCGCGTCCTCAAACGGGGCGCTGAGTCCGTCCCTCGAGGCAACAGGGAGCGTCAGGAGCAGTGCTCCGAGAAGAATGACCAGGAAAAATCCGGCCAGAATGAGCCGGAAGGGGTTTCTGCGATAAGCGGTAGAAAGCGTTCGCTTCATAATTAATGTGGCTTCCTTTCTATCCCGGCAGGCAGCGATGTGACTGAGCGGGTACCTGAATAGGATAAACCATTATTTCGTTAAAGAAAAGGTGAGGAAAAATGTTTGACTAATCCCGAAATATATGGTAAGTTACATAAGGTTCGCGGCGTGCCGCGGACAGCTACAACCAAGCAGAGTGCCACTCTCACCCGGCGGCGAAGGCTTCCGGCGTTCATATCGGGACAGTTCCGGGTTTTCCGGGCCCCAGTGTGACAGGTGGATGCTTTGCATCCGCTTTTTTTATTGAAAGCGGGCTGTTCAAACCCATTTTATTGGAGGAATATGGCCATCAATAACACCAGGTACGATCGAAATGACCGTCAGCAGATCAATGGACAGATCAGGGACAAGGAGATCCGCGTCATCGGCACGAACGGTGAGATGCTCGGGATCATGACCCCTGCGGAAGCGATGCGCATCGCGGATGAAGAGGGACTTGACCTGGTGAAGGTGTCACCCACGGCGGTGCCGCCTGTCTGCCGCATCATCGATTACGGCAAGTTCAAGTACGAGAAGACGCGCAAGGAGAAGGAAGCGAAGAAGAAGCAGAAGACGGTGGAGATCAAAGAGATCCGCCTTTCTCCCAACATCGACTCGAACGATCTGTCGACCAAGATCAGCAGCGCAAGAAAGTTCCTCACCCGCGGCGACCGCGTCAAAGTGACGCTCCGCTTCCGCGGCAGGGAGATGGCTCATATGAGTTCCAGCGCGCATATCCTCGCAGATTTCGCCAACGCGCTGCAGGACATTGCGATCGTTGACAAGGCGCCGCGTGTCGAAGGCCGTACGATGACCATGTTCATGACACAGAAGCGCTGATCAAAAATAACTGTTCCGGGACTTCCGGACGCGAGCAAGGAGGAAAAAGCTATGCCAAAGATGAAGACAAAGAGGTCGGCCGCGAAGCGTTTCACCGTTACCGGTACCGGCAAACTGATGAGATTTAAGGCGAACAAGCGCCACATTCTGACCAAGAAGTCCACCAAGAGAAAGAGAAATCTCAGACAGACGACCGAGATCGACCAGACGAATCTGAAGACGATGAAGAAGGTCCTTCCTTATCTTTGATCGGGACCATCTGAAGTCTGCAAAGCTCCTGGTCCGCTTTGGAACAGGAGGTCTGTGAGAGAACATAACGGGATTTGTGCCGGGGCGCATGTGTCCGCTCCGGAATGGAGGAATATAAAATGGCTAGAATCAAGGGCGGTTTAAACGCTAAAAAGAAGCATAACAGAGTCCTGAAGCTCGCGAAGGGCTACAGGGGCGCGAGATCCAAACAGTACAGGATCGCGAAGCAGTCAGTGATGCGCGCGATGGCATCCGCATTCGCGGGCCGCAAGCAGAGAAAGAGAGACATGCGCGCTCTCTGGATCACCCGTATCAACGCTGCTGCAAGAATGAACGGCATCTCCTACAGCC
>DJXE01000129.1 GCA_002449595.1 Lachnospiraceae bacterium UBA7012 | reverse complement strand
GTGGTGATGTGGTAGCACTTTTATGTTGCGGGGAGGCATAAAGCGCTGCGGGTAGCGAAGAGGAAGAATGAAAGAGGCAGGTGCGGTGCACCTGCCTCTCAGTAATTGTGGTGATATGGTTCCGGCTGTCGCCGGATGCTTGATGCGCGTCAGTCTTCGATGGCTGCAGCGACTTCTTCTGCTTCTTCTTCGACTGCGTCAGCAGCTTCTTCCACAGCTTCCGGGATCTCTTCTGCGGGAACTTCTTCCTTCTCAAGGAATTTGTAGACGAGAGCTGCGAGGGCTGCGCCAGCCAGAGGGCCAACGATGAAGACCCAGAGGGCGATCAGCGGAGCGCTGTTGCCGACGGCTGCTGCGAAGATCGCGGGAGCGATGCTTCTCGCGGGGTTGACGGACGTGCCGGTCAGGCCGATGCCCAGGATGTGGACAAAGGTGAGAGTGAGGCCGATGACAAGGCCGCCGAACGAGCCGTGGTTGTACTTCGCGGTCGTGACGCCGAGGATGGTCAGGACGAAGATGAAGGTCAGCACGATCTCAACGAGCAGGCCGGCGAGGACGCTGCCGTTCACGCCGGCGAGGCCGTTCGCGCCGAAGCCGCCGGTCAGGTCGGTCACATGTCCGAGACCGAAGATGCAGGCAAGGATGCAGGAGCCGCAGAAGCCGCCGAGGACCTGCGCGATCACGTAGCCGATGAAGTCGGTCTTGCTGAGGTCGCCCTTCATGTAGAAAGCGAGCGAGACCGCCGGATTGATGTGGCAGCCGGAGATGTTGCCGATCACATACGCTTCCGCGACGATGGAGAGGCCGAACGCGAGCGCGGTCAGCAGATAGCCGGAGCCGATCGAGGCGTCGCATCCGACGACCATCGCCGTGCCGCAGCCGACCAGCACCAGAACGGCGGTACCGATGAACTCCGCAACGTATTTCTTTGTCACAAACATAAACTACCCCCATTCTGAAGCGCGTATCCAGTAGAGATGAACTGCAAAGAGACTGGCTGATGCAGAGATGCTGCTGCCTCGCAAAATGCGTCTACTGCGGCAGAAACGCCGATCAAACCAGTATCGGGAAATCACGCTCAGCCGCCGCGGCGCTTCGGCGCGGCCGGCTGACATTTTCCCTGTGAAACAACTAGTTTAATTATAGGATTATCCTTTGCTATGGTAAAGTGTTTTGAAAAGTAACGATGTGTACTCTGCAGCTTATTCGCCACTATGCAGATCAACGAAAGCCCTGAGAATCAATCGGAATACTATCTCATAGAGCTCGTCATAGTCCCCGTATTGATCTGCCCGTGCTAATGCGGAAATGTATTCTATCTTATCCTCGACCTTGATATAAATCGGCGTAATTCCTGCGCGGACAAACTGAACATTCATGAACGCTCTGGAAGTTCTTCCATTCCCTTCTGGAAATGGGTGTATTACTGTGATTTGATGATGCGTTCTGGCGACATGCATGATGTATTCGCTTAATGAAACTTCTTCTTTTCTTGTAAAAAAGTCTCTTACCTCATGATCTACTTTTGCAAGTTCGTTAAATATTTCGAGATAATCTACTGTTTCAAATTTGGCACCGAGAACCAACGTATTGTTTTGCCGAACAGAGCCTCCGAACTCCGGATGAGGATAATGAGAAAACAGCAGTTTGTTCAACGTAAAAATATAATACACATCCAGAGATTTCTTTACCGGGATAGCAAATATCTCCTGATACATATCATAGTGTCCGGCAATGGAGAGATATGCCTCATTTTCTTCGTTACAATATGCGCTGTTCTGCATATTCAGGCGTAGGTCTGTTACGATTTCAGCTGCTTCCTCCGGTGTGACATTCAAGCCTTCCATGCGGCTGTCATTGTAAATATACTCATTTTGGAATACATAGCGAGCATGATCAGTCGGCGTAAAGGATAATTGCTCCTGATAGCAATCAATAAGTCCGGCATATAAGTTGGTATAAGTCAGATGACGTTTCTTACGTTCTTTTTCGGGAGCGTATTTGCGAGCTCGAATGTTAAGCTCTCTCGGTTCTGTATTGCCTGAGATTGCATGAATCATATATGCAATTCTGTAAAGGCACGCCTGAAAGCTTACGCCAAAATAAGTAGCAATTTCCAGAACATCATCAAAAGACACACATCCATTGTTCTTTTTGCGTTTATTGACTTGGATGCGTAACTCAGTCAAAGGCATTAGTACAGCGGCCGCAAAAGCCTCTGCAAATCTCTCTATTTCTTTATTGGAGCCGATAAGACATGATATTTGTTTATCAGCATCCCTAAAATGATGACAGAGCTCGTGAGCAGCTGTGAACCTTTGTCGTGTAATAGGCCTGTTTGCATTAATACCAACGACGGCAATGTCATCCTCGGAAGATGCCGGTATATAGACGCCCTCCAGTTTCTCAAAATTCATTAAAGAAAATAGAACACCCTCATCCTTCAGCATTTGAAATGGATTAATGGGGTATTCTATTTTGTGATTGCCATAATACTGAGTCAGATAACCCTTTGCCATTGCTTCTGGATCAGTATATTCCGTTGCTTTCAGTTTAAACTGCATTATGAAGTCCTCTGTGCTTTCGCCTGCTCCTTAAACCTGATAAGATTCATTATTTCTGCCTGGTCACGCTCATCAAGCTTTTCAAAACTGCGGGCAAACATCGTAGCGGGCTGGCTGATTTCTGTACTGTTTATAAGATTATCTGCTGATACTCCAAATAGCATACATAACTGCGCTACTTCATCTGCTAATACTTTTCGGTTCCCATTTTCCATCTGTGTATAAGTGGAGCGGCTTACACCAAGATATTTAGCCACATAATCCTGAGAGAGATGCAAGCTGGTTCTTAAACTCTTAATTCTTTCATTGATTGTATCCATAATACTCATTCCTCCTTGCTTTGCCAGCTAATTAATTATAGGCAGGGATGTTGGAAATTACAACATAAATATGTTAGGATTTCTAACTTTTTGAAAAGCGGCGTCGGCTTAAAGTAATGCGGATAATCTGCCGGAATGGTACACTTAAAGTGGAAAAGCGCTTAAATCGGCGCGTCAAAGCATGTGACGGGAAAGTAACGAAAAGCCAGGCACCCTGAGACAGGCATTTTGAAAAGGAGGACTCCCATGGATAAACGGGCAATGTACAAACTGACATACGGTCTCTTCGTCCTTACGGCGAAGGAAGGGGAAAAGGACAACGGCTGCATCATCAACACCGCCGGCCAGGTGACGAGCGAGCCGAACCGCATCAGCATCGCGGTCAACAAGGCGAACTATACGCACGGCATGGTGGAGCGCACAGGCAAGTTCAACATTTCAATGATCAGCGAGGCGGCGGAGTTTGCGCTGTTTCAGAGATTTGGATTCCAGTCCGGAAGGGATGCGGACAAGTTTGCCGGCTTTAAATCTTCGGTGAAAAGGTCTGAGAACGGCATCCTGTATGTGACTGCCGGTACGAATGCGTTTATCAGCGCGAAGGTAGAGCAGATGCTGGATCTGGGGAGCCATACGCTTTTCATTGCTTCAGTGGAAGATATGGACGTACTCTCGGACGTGCCGTCGACGACGTACGATTACTACCAGAAGAACATCAAGCCGAAGCCGGAAGAGAAGAAAGAGAAGACAGGAAAGACGATCTGGCGCTGCACGATCTGCGGCTACGAGTACGAGGGCGAGGAGCTCCCTGCGGATTTCATCTGCCCGATCTGTAAGCATCCGGCATCGGATTTTGAGAAAGTGATTGTATGAAAGCTGCCTGCCGGCCTCCGGACAGCCGGCGAGGCTGTACGCATGTAAAAAGCCGCAAACCACCGCGGAATGTGTTCTTTCTGTGAAGCTTTGGCGAAAAAGGGTTTCGGGTTGCTTCCATGTGGTAAAATCCTATTGGACTGAGTGCCGCCGCGCGCGGCGCAAGGCGAAAGGAGGACTATGGAAAACGATCAGAGAAAGAATGACCTGAATCGTCCGGGCGGAAGAGATAACTTCAAGAAGGAGATCCTGAAGAGGGAACTCTCGAAGAAGAACCTTCTGAACAAGGATCAGCAGAAGATCCTCATGGGCGTGCTCATGACCGTCGCGGTCGCAGTCGTCGGCGTGGCCGGCTACATGGTCGGCAGAATGGGCAATGAGAATAACAGCAAGGTGGCTGCCGCGGAAGTGGTGGCACCGGACGAAGAGAAGATCGCCGTCGCGGTTGACGGGACGGACGAGGACGAAGAGGCGAAGGAAGCAGCCAGAAAGAGCGCCGCTGTAGAGAAGGCTCTCGCCGCGAAGAAGGCCGCAGAAGAGAAGGCAGCTGCCGAAGTGGAAGCGGAGAAGAAGGCGGAAGAGGAAGCCGAAGAAGAGGAATACGTCGGCAACACGAAGTTCATCGAAGTCTCGGAGGAGGACGAAGAGAAGTACAAATCCCAGACGACGACGAACATCGTGCACGAGGACAGCGGTTCCGCGCAGTATGAGACGGAGACCGCGGTCGACCCGAGCCAGATGGAAAACCCGATCGAGGAACTCGTCGAGGCGGAGCTGCCTGAGGGCGTCGTCTCGACGCTGACCGGCAAGGACGCGAAGATGCAGATCGTCCTTCTCGGCGACAGCCAGATCGGCAACTTCAAGGGAACCGACGGTATCGCGTATCTTCTGAAAAAATACTGCCAGGCGAACGTGTACAATCTCGCGATGGGCGGGACGTCGGGCACGGTGCCCCCGGACGAGCCGACGGAGCTCGACAAGTGGGAATCCCGCTCGCTTCCGGGCATGGTCAACGCGATCTGCGGACGAGTCGACCCGCACTTCTTCGAGGAGTACGAGTACACGTACGACGTGTTCAAATCCTGTGATTTCTCGAAGACCGACATATTCGTTATCGAGTACGGGGTCAATGACTTTTTCCAGAAAAGCACGCTCCGCGACGCCGACATGAACGAGGATCCCGCCGTCATGGTGAAGAACTTCGGCGGCGCGATGGAATACTCCATCCGCCTGATCCGCGAGTACTTCCCGAAGGCGCAGATCATCTTCTGCTGCCCGACGTACGCGCAGTTCTTTGACGGCGCGACGCACGCGTACCTCGGCGACGGCAACATCATGAGCAACGGAATCGGCACGCTGGAGAACTACTCCGAGATCGTGCAGAACATCGTCGGCGAGCACAGCAACACGCAGACGATCGACTTCTACCACAACCTGATCAACGGCTATTCCGCGAAGGAGTGCCTGCTGGACGGCGTGCACATGAACGAGGAAGGCCGGCGCAGGTACACGCAGCTTCTCGCGAGATACATCATCCGCGACATGGGCTACCAGATCGAACCCGACACGGATCCGAGTACTGTGGATTGGGTGTCGACCAAGAAGAAATAATTGAACTTTTAACTTACGGATACCATGGATCGCTCTGAGGGCCTTCAAATGACCTTCCGGCCCTGGGTATCCTCGCAGAGTAGGATCTCTCGCGTCAAGTGCCGGAGGAACAGGGAGTTGTCTTCCGGACGAAGGAGCGGCAGGAATGAGCGGCGAAGCGCCGCACAGGAAGGCCGCCCGCGGTGAGAGGTCCGCATCCCGCTGCTACAACCGGGGATGAATTCGGACACGGCAAGACAGGTCCGGAGATCCGAGGAAATCACCTCCTGATGTAGTGGTCAATTGCATGAGGAGGTGTTTTTTTATGGGAAATGACAGCAAAAACCTTACGCAAGACGCCATCACAAATACGAACGACGTCGCAGCAAGAGTGCAGGACAGCGCAGCAGGCACGCAGAGTGCCGCTGCAAGAGTGAACGACGTCGCAGCAAGCACGCAGAGTACCACTGCAAGAGCGAATGACGCCGCAGGCAAGAAGAATTGGTTTGAAATATTCAAGCTCTCGCTCGGCGAATTCCGCAAGCTCCGCGTCATCACATTCTGCGGGCTCATGGCGGCGCTCGCGATCGTCCTGAACTACGTCGCGAGCATCCAGATCGGGCCGTACGTGCGGATCGGCTTCTCCAACGTACCGAACGTGATCGTGGACTTCCTGTTCGGACCGGCGGTCGGCGGGATCTTCGCAGGCGTGCTCGACATCCTGAAGCTGATGCTCAAGCCGTCCGGCGCCTACTTCCCGGGCTTTACGCTGAGCGCGGTGCTGGGAGGCCTGATCTACGGCTTCGCGTTCTACCGGAAGCCGGTTTCGGTGAAAAGGGTCTTCCTCGCGAACCTCATTGTCAAAGTATTTGACAACATTATCCTGAACAGCCTCTGGCTGCACATCATGTACGGGAAGGCACTCGCGGCGCTCCTGCCCGCGCGGATCGTATCCAACGCGGTCATGCTGCCGGTCGACACGGCGCTGTTCTGCCTGATACTGAAGGCGGCGGACCGGACGGTCCGCAAGGAATTCAGTAAGTAAAACATTAAGATTTGATGAAAATATAGTTTTTCATGTGTCATTCCAGTAACTGAGGCATATATACTAATAGCAGAGCGCAGGTAACGAATGAAACAGCGAAGGAGCACATCACCCCGCGCCTGCGGCGCACCAACAACGCAGGAAATATACTAACCCGCGCCAGGCAGCCCACAGAGCTTACGGGCGCAAATAAAGAAAGTTTAGAGGTGCTTCAAATGAGAGACAACACAGAACTGAAAAGCATCGGAAAGGCAGCCTTCAAGGCAAATTACTGGAGCAGCGTCGTGGCGAGCCTTGTGCTGTATGCACTGCTCGGCGGCACGGCGGCCGCGAACTCGGCCAACGGAAGTTCCGCGGAAACGACCGTGCAGGGACAGTCGATCGAGAATGCAGTTAACGGACTCACTGACACGCAGCAGTTCGCGGTCCTTGGCGCGATCGCGACGGCGGGACTGGTCATCACGATCATCTCCCTGCTGATCAAGATCTTCCTCACCAACCCGCTGCAGGTCGGCTGCTACCACTTCTTCCGGAACAACGTGGCCACGACCGGCGCTACGCTGAATGACCTCAAAGAAGGCTTTGGAGATTACGGGAGGGTGTTCATAACGCTTTTCCTGAGAGACCTGTTCCTGGTTCTGTGGTCGCTCCTGTTCTTCATTCCGGGCATCGTCAAGAGCTATTCCTACCGGCTGGTCCCGTATCTCCTGAAGGATCACCCGGAACTGTCGGCGACGGAAGCCATCACGCGCTCCCGCCAGATGATGAACGGCCACAAGTGGCAGGCGTTCACGCTCGACCTGTCGTTCATCGGCTGGTACCTGCTCGGCATCCTGACGCTCGGCGCGGTCACGATCTTCTGGGCGAACCCGTATCATGACAACGCGGCGGCAGCCTTCTACCTGGATCTGGAGTATCCTTCGGCCGCAGCCTGATCATTATGTGAAAAGTCATATTCGCGCGAATCTCCGCCGGCACCTCCCTTAAGGGGGAAGTGACCGGCGGTTTTTCCTGTCCGGAGGCGCACGAAAGCCCCAGTATTACTGCATTTTCTGGTATATTTAATTAAGTGAGACATTCCGTATTTGGGGATTGTTTCGGCGGTCATTTTACCGTATGGCAGAATGAAAAATAGAGCTTCTGAAAGCAAGCGAGAGAATTAAGGAGACCACTTATTAGGACGTATACCTCCAGAAATATAAATCTCTGAAAGAGGGCACGGAAGATGAGAAGCGCATCATCGCCGGACGCCACGCACAGGATATGCTGAAGCGCAAGATCGATAATGGCGAGCTGCAGGCGCCGCAGACCAAGAAGAACTGAGTGCGGGAGCGGAAGAGCTGCCGGGTTATGAACAGCTGAGTGCGGGGCGGAAGCGCTGCCGGGGATAAGAACAGCTGAGTGTGGGGCAGAAGAGCTGCCGGGGGAATGCCCGGATGTGGGATTGAACGTGGGGCCGAAAGCCATTATGATGGTTTTTGGCCCTTTTTGAATGATTTTTTATGGGGGGCTCCGCCCGGCGGCGGGATTACGGTCCTAAGCACGGTTTTAACTTGCAGGACCGTAAATAGCCGAGCTATTTCACTGTTTGGAGCCTGGAATTACGGACCTGAACAAGAAGATAATTATTAGGACCGTAAAATATCCGAAGAAAGCTCGAATCGGAGACAAAAACTACGGACCTGAACAAGAAAAATACATTTAGGACCGTAAACTACCGGATGGCATGGAAAGAATAGAAAGTGAAGATAGTATGAGCAGAGAGAATATTGCCGGTGCAAGGCGCCTTGTTGTGCTGGATGTATTGCGCGGGCTGACGATCATAAGCATGGTCGCATATCATGCATGCTGGGACCTCGTCTATATGGCAGGAAAGAGATGGGATTGGTACCTGGGGACGGGAGCCTTTCTCTGGCAGCAGAGCATCTGCTGGACCTTCATTCTTCTTGCCGGATTCTGCACGACACTTGGGAAAAAGACGATGAAGCGCGGCATCACAGTCTTCCTGTGTGGCGCTGTCGTCTCACTTGCGACGCTTCTCGTCATGCCGGAAAGCCCGATCATCTATGGCGTTCTGACCCTGCACGGCTCCTCCATGATTCTGGTAGCGCTTCTGCAGCGCGCAGGACTGCTGGCGGATGTGAGCCGTGGCTGTGGCGGGAGTGCGGATGGTGCCGGGCGTGGCGAGATCGCTGGGAATGCTCTTGATGCCGGGAGTTTCCCGAAGAAGCGGGCGATGGTCTGGCTTGCTGTCTGCGCTGTGATCTTTGCGGTGACATATCCGGTTTCGATGGGATATCTCGGATTTTTCCGGAAGTGCATTATTGCGCTGCCGCGGTGGCTGTATGTCAATCCGCTCAGCTCGTTCACCACATATCTGGGATTTGCGGAGCCGGGCTTTGTTTCCTCGGACTACTTCCCGCTGATTCCTTGGTTCTTCCTGTTCCTGTGCGGCTATTTCGGAGGAGTGCTCTGGAAGCAACGCGGTGCGGGTGCGGTACAGACCGCCCCTGAGCAGCTCGCACCTGGGCAGTCTACGGTCGGACAGGCTGAAAGTGCGGCACAGCCTTCCATGAAATCTGCAATTGAGAAGAGTCTGCCGGTGCGCTGCCTGCGCTTCCTTGGCCGCCACAGCCTTCTGATCTACATGCTGCACCAGCCGATCATCTATGGAGTAGTGTGGCTGCTCTATTTGAGGTAGCCTTCTTATGAATTACATCCCGTGAAGCCGACTTGCTACCGCAATGATAGTGTTCCCCAACAAGTATTCGGACCCGAACGGCTGCGTAAACAAGTTTGGGAACACATTTGCAACCGCAATGGGGATTCCTCCCCGAAAGTATTCGCTTCTGAGTGGGAGAGAAGACAAATAGGGAAGTTTATGTGCTACCGCAATGGGGATTCCTCTATGGATGTATTCGCATCCGTGCCAAATATGCTATTTCATGGTATTTTATGAGTGGTGGATTCCCAAATGCTCAATGAATTATAGGCACGAGATACTATATAAAAGATAGTAAAGTACATAAGATACATAAGCGAAAGATACTAATATATAAGAGATAGTTAAGTATGAAAATGTGAGAGATACTGGTCTGCATAAGAGGAATGCGGCAGGACTCTCGAATGATAGAGGAGTGAAGTGAGAAACAGACCTTCCATAGTAAAAGTAATGCTGTCGGTCGCGGCTTGTAAGGCGACGCGTGCGGCGCTGCGGATCGCGAAGCGCGGCGGGACGGCGCTGCCTGGGAAAGCTGCGATGGCAGTGCAGAAGAATATTCTTGAAGTGGTGTCTGACGGGATGGAGATCGTCGTCGTGACCGGAACGAACGGCAAGACGACGACCTGTCGCATGATCGAGCATGCACTGACGAAGTCCGGGAAAGAAGTGCTGGCGAACAAGTCCGGCGCGAATCTTCTGTCGGGAGTGACGGCGGAGTTTACGGCGAATGCGGATGCGCTCGGCAGACCGCGGAAGAAGTACGCTGTGATCGAGTGCGATGAGGGCGCCCTGAAGCAGGTCGTCCCGCTGATCCATCCGAAGGCGATCGTTGTGACGAACCTTTTCCGCGACCAGCTTGACCGCTACGGCGAAGTGCTCCATACATTGGAGCAGGTCCGTCTGGGCGTCATGAAGGCACCGGATGCAGTCCTTTGCCTCAACGCGGACTGCTCGCTGACGTCGTCGCTCGCCTTACAGTTAGAGAATGACACGGAAGGCAGCGATACGAAGAGCGCAGCCGGCGCAAACGCAGCAGGCAAAGCGGCTGCAAATGGCAATAGCGCCGCGGCACCGCGCAAGATCCTCTACTATGGTATCAGCACGCCGGTGGGTGAGCAGAAGGAGTCGCCGCTCTCGGATGCGACGCACTGCATTCGCTGCGGCGCGAAATATGAATACAAGTATCACACCTATGCACATCTCGGCGGATTCTACTGCCCGAACTGCGGCTACAGCCGGAGCGATCCGGAGGTCGCGGTGACGGAGATCAGTGAGATCACGCCCCGCGGCAGCAGGATCCGCGTGCGTATGAGACCGATGCAAGAGCAGGCAGCAGGCGCCGCGCAGGCAGCACAGAGCGGTCAGCTCGCGGAAGCAGGCGCGCAAGCCGCACAGAGCGGGCAGTCCGCGGAGGAGAAGGACGTCTTCGTCGCGCTGCCGGCTATCTACAACATCTACAATGCGGCGGGCGCGATCGCGGCGTTCCGGGCGATGGGATATGACACGGATGAGATGATCTCCGCACTCGCGGACGTCGGCAGCAGCTTCGGCCGGATGGAGACCTTCGAGCTCGGAGAGAGCCCGCTGCAGATGATCCTCGTCAAGAATCCCGCCGGCTGCAATCAGGCGATCGAGTATGTCGCGGGCGTCAAGGAGCCGCGCGACGTCGTGCTGTGCCTGAACGACAGGACCGCAGACGGACACGACATCTCATGGATCTGGGACGCGGACTACGAGAAGATCGCCGCGGAAGACTCGATCGGAAAGTTCTACGTCTCCGGCGACCGCGCCGAAGACATGCAGCTGCGCCTGAAGTACGCCGGCGCGCCGGAAGAGAAGATCGAGCTGGTGCGCGACTACAACGAACTCGCAGAAAAGCTTGGAGCCGCCGGCCATCCAGCATTCATCCTGCCGAATTACACATCCATGCTGGCCCTGCGTGCAGTTCTTTCTGAAAAGACCGGCAAGGGCGAATTTTGGAAGGGCTGAGTGTAGAATGATAAGCGACGCGCGCCGCAGCATAAGAAACGAACTGCGATAAGAATAGATCGCAAAAGAAGCGACCGCGAAGGACGCGCGGCGCGGAATAGAAGAAAAGAGCATTCCATGGAAATAAGGATCTGTCATTTATATCCGGAAGTATTGAATCTGTACGGCGACCGCGGGAACATTCTCTGCATGCAGCGGAGGCTGGCGTGGCGCGGGATCGAGAGCACGGTCACACCGCTTCCGATCGGCGAGAAGGCGGACTTCACGCAGTTTGATCTGTTTTTCATCGGCGGCGGGCAGGACTTCGAGCAGGAAGTGCTGCAGGAAGACCTGAACCGCGGCAAGGCGGAGGAGATCCGCGCGGCGATCGAGGACGGGAAGACGTTTCTCACGATCTGCGGCGGTTATCAGATGCTCGGGCATTATTACGAGACGGCGGACGGCAGCAAGTGCGAATTCCTCGGCGCGGTCGATCTGTACACGAAGGCCGGATCGAACCGAATGATCGAGAACTATGCCTTCAAGCTGACGGATGACCTCGGCGGGAGCATCGTCGTCGGGTTTGAGAATCACAGCGGAAGGACGTACCTCGGCGACGGCGTACAGCCGCTCGGGCACGTGATCGCCGGCGGCGGCAACAACGGCGAGGACGGCACGGAAGGCGTGCACTACAAGAACGTCTTCGGAACCTACTCCCACGGGCCGGTGCTGCCGAAGAATCCGGAACTCTGCGACGAGATCATCAAGAGCGCCCTGATGCGCAAGTACGGGCACGCGAACGTCATGCCCGGCGACTCGATGGTGCATCTCGCACCGCTTCCCGACGAGTTCGAGACCCTCGCCCACGACTCCGTTCTTGAAAAGATTCGAGCAGGCAAGATCTAAACGAAGAATACCGGATCGCGACAGGCAAATAAATATCATATCAGACAGAAGACAAAGCTGACACAAGCACATGCCAGAGCGCTTGATCTTCAGAACTGTGACTAAATTACGTCAGAAATAAACGGGAGACCACATCTCATATGGACAACACTTCCAACAAAGAATTAACGAATACAACACAGTCGACAGGCACCACAAAGGCACCCGCCGAATTCACAGCCGCCGTCCTTCAGTACCCTTTCGACAGCGACCTTCTCCTCAAGAAGTCAAAAAAGATCCGCCGCGCCCTCCTGGCTGACGGCACCGTGAGGCTGAAAAAGAAGATCGCCGTGCTCGGCGGCTCGACCACGCACGATATCGTGCGGATGATGGACCTGTTCCTGCTTGGCCACGGCATCGAGGCACAGTTCTATGAGTCGGAGTACGCGCAGTACTACGAGGACGCGGTGTTCGGCAGCGAGGAGCTGGACCGCTTCCAGCCGGACCTCGTTTTCATTCACACGACGTTCCGGAACCTCCGGGAGCTGCCTGCCGCGACGATGTCCGCGGAAGAAGTGAAGGCGCTGGAGGACAGCACGTTTGCGCACTTTGAGGCGGCGTGGGACGGCGTGCGCGGGCGGCTGCACTGCCCCGTGATCCAGAACAACTTTGATCTGCCGCCGTACAGGCTTTTCGGGAACAGTGATGCCTCCGACATTCACGGTACCGTGCGGTTTGTGAACGCGCTCAACGCGCGGTTTGCGGACTACGCCGCGGCGCACGACAGCTTCTACCTGCACGACCTGAACTACCTCTCCGCCTGCTACGGGCTGGATGCCTGGCAGGACGAGGCATTTTGGAGCATGTACAAATACGCGATGACGCTGCGGGCGATCCCGACGATGAGCTTCTCCGTCGCGAATATCATCAAGTCGATTTTCGGTAAGAACAAAAAGGCGCTCGTCCTCGATCTAGACAACACGCTGTGGGGCGGGATCGTCGGCGACGACGGGCCGGACGGGCTTGAAATCGGCGAGGAGACGGCGCAGGGCGAGACGTTCCGCGCGTTCCAGGCATACTTAAAGCGCCAGAAGGAGATCGGCGTGCTGCTCGCGGTCGACTCCAAGAATGACGAGGAGAACGCGCTGGCCGGACTGAATCACCCGGCGGGCGTCCTTCGGCCCGACGATTTCGTCGAGATCAAGGCGAACTGGGAGCCGAAGCATCAGAACTTCCTGCAGATTGCGCAGGACATCGGGATCCTTCCGGAGTCGATGGTCTTTGTGGATGACAATCCGGCGGAGCGCGCGATCGTGCGCGACGGGATCGAAGGTACCGCGGTACCGGAGATCGGGCGCCCGGAGGAGTACATCCGCGTGCTGGACAGGAGCGGATTCTTCGAGGTGACGAGCTTTACGGCCGACGACGCGAAGCGCGCCGAGATGTACCGCGAGAACGCGCAGCGCAGGTCGCTCGAGGCCACGTTCGCGGACTACGGCGACTACCTCAGATCTCTCGATATGAAAGCTGAGATCGGGGCGTTCAAAGAGCTTTTCTACCCGAGAATTACACAGCTGACGAACAAGAGCAACCAGTTCAACCTGACGACGAAGCGCTACACCGAGGAGGAGATCCGCGCGGCCGCGGAGGATCCGGACACAATTACGCTCTGCGGCAGGCTGGAGGACCGGTTCGGCGACAATGGGATCGTGTCCCTGATCGTCGGCAGCAAGGCGATGGTTCTCGAGGAAAAGCCGGGAGAGAAGGAGCGGCCGAACGGGCAGGTGGCACTCCTCATCGACCTGTGGCTCATGAGCTGCCGCGTCCTGAAGCGGGACATGGAGTTCGCCATGATGGATGAACTGGTGAAAAGCTGTATGGCGCAGAACATCCGCATGATCTTCGGATACTATTATCCGACCGCGAAGAACGGGATGGTGCGCGACTTCTACGCCAGGATGGGCTTTACGAAGATCGCGGAGGACGAGAAGGGCAATACGACCTGGAAGTTTGAGATCCCGGCAGGGTATGAGCACCAGAACCGGTATATCCGGGTGAACGGGTGAGAGGCCGCGATCTCCCTCGAGTCTTGAAACGAAATATGGAATAAGCTATGATTTAAAGGTTAGGATAACTCCTGACAGCACTTAACAAACATTGATCTGACCACTATTTGATATTGTTTCGGAGCATAGCATGGTTTTCAGTTCCATGGTGTTTCTGTGGATCTTCCTGCCGGTCGTCTTCGCGCTCGGCGCAGTGATACGGAAACCGAAATACCAGAATTACATTCTCCTGATCGCGAGCCTGATCTTCTACGCGTGGGGAGAGCCGAGGTATATATTTCTTCTTCTGTTTTCGATCGCGATGAACTACACGTTCGGCCTGCTGATCGGAGAAGGAGAGCCGCTGGATTCCGCCGGGAAAGAGAAGAGTGAAGGTACCGGCGGGAAAAGGTCTGTGCCGTACGTCACGGTGAAGCGCACGGGCAGGGAGAGGCTCTGGCTCATCCTCGACATCGTCTTAAACCTCGGCCTTCTCGGCTACTTCAAATACACCAATTTCATCCTGAATACGCTGGATCACCTGATCCCGCAGATCAATCTGCCGCGCGCGGATATCTCGCTGCCGATCGGCATTTCGTTCTTCACGTTCCAGGCGATGACCTACGTGATCGACCTCTACCGCGGCAGTTACAAGGTACAGAGGAATCCGCTGAACCTGGCGCTCTACATCTCGTTCTTCCCGCAGCTCATCGCAGGCCCGATCGTCAAGTACCGCGAGATCGACGAGCAGATCATGAACCGCACGATGACGCGGGAAAAGGTCGCATCCGGCTTCCGCAGATTCTGCTACGGCCTCGGGAAAAAGGTCCTCATCGCGAACGCGGTGGCCGTCGCCGTCGACAAGATCTTTGCGCTGCCCGACCGGCAGATGACCGGCGCTCTCGCGTGGTGCGGCGCCCTGCTGTACACGCTGCAGATCTATTATGACTTCTCCGGCTACTCCGACATGGCAATCGGCATGGGCCGCATGTTCGGTTTCGAGTTCCTGGAAAACTTCAACCTGCCCTACATCTCGCGCTCGATCTCGGAATTCTGGCGCAGATGGCACATCTCGCTGGGATCCTGGTTCCGCGAGTACCTCTACATCCCGCTCGGCGGCAACCGCAAGGGCAAGCTGCGCAGCTACGTCAACCTCGCGATCGTCTTCGCGGTGACGGGCCTTTGGCACGGCGCGAGCTGGAACTTCGTCGGATGGGGCATCTATCACGGTTTCTTCCGCATTATCGAGCGGCTCGGCCTGGAAAAGCTTCTCAAGAAGTTCAAGGTGCTGAGCTGGTTTTACACTTTTGTCGTCGTCGTGGTCGGCTGGGTCTTCTTCCGCGTGGAGAGCGTCCGCAAGGGCTTCCGCATCGTGTGGTGCATGTTCCTGCCGTGGCTCTACCGCCCGGTCGGCGGAGACCGCACGCTGATCATGGTGATGTCGCCGCACGTCATCTTCTCGATGGTCTGCGGCCTGCTCGGCATGGGGCTGATCCAGCTCCTGTTCACGCGCGGCAGGCTGGCGGCAGTCGGCAGCAAGTGGAAAAACAGTATTCCGGAAGCAATCTTCTGCGGATTCCTGCTGTTCTACAGCATTATGCAGATGGCGAACAACGCGTACAATCCGTTTATTTACTTCCGGTTCTGAGGAATGAATGACGATGGCTGATGCTAAAATGCATGAACTGAATATGCAGGAAGGGGCAGGCGCGCAGGAAGCAGGCGCGCAGGAAGCGGCTGCTGAGGCGCCCGTGCAGAACGCAGCTGCCGAAGCGCCCGAACAGGACAGCGCACCCGTGATGTCCGCGGCAGTGCGGCGGATCTACCTCGCGCTGCTGATCATCATGATCATGCTGCCGACACCGCTTTATTTCATGGTTCGAAACCACATCGACACGGGAGAGAACGACGAAAACCGCGTGCTCAAGGAAATGCCGCACTTCTCGCTCGCGACGGTGGACACGTATCCGGGCGACTTCGACGAGTACTGGAACGACCGGCTGCCGTTCAAGTCGCAGCTGGTGCGGATGAACGGATTCGTGGACTATGAGATCTTCAAGTCCTCCGGCTCGCCCTACGTCATCGTCGGCAAGGAAGGCTGGCTGTTCTACAAGGGACAGCAGGCGAACTTCGAGGATCCCGAAGCGGATTACGCGGGAACGAACCTTTTCACGGAAGACGAGCTGAAGCTGATCGCCCACAACATGATCCGCGCGAAACAGCTTTGCGAGAGCATGGGGTGCGAGTTCATCTACTTCGTGCCGCCGAACAAGGAGCGCGTCTACGCCGAGTACATGCCGGACGCCTACGGCCCGCCCGGAGAGCAGAGCCGCATGATGCAGGTCGTGGAATACCTGCGCGAAAACACGGACGTCCCGGTCCTGTGCCCATACGACGAGCTGATGGCGTGGAAAGCGGAGCATCCGGAGTACCAGGTCTACCTCAAGTACGACACGCACTGGAACAACCTCGGCGCCTACATCGGCGGAAAGGTCATCGACGACTATCTCGGTTTCAACATGCCGGAGCTCGAGGACACGAAGATCGTCGAGATCCCGAACCAGGTCTTCGACCTCTCAACGCTGATCGGGCTGAAAAACGTTCTTCGCGACGATCACGTCTATGACATCCAGGACTACACGCAGCGCGAGCTCGAGATCGCCCAGGACGCGAAGGCGACGGAATTCCGGTTCCACAACGTCGGCAACAACTGCGACCCGAGGAAGGTCTACATCATCGGCGATTCCTTCTCGACCATGATGGGCAAGTACATCGCCTGCAACTTCAACGACGTGTACCTGAACACCTACAAGATGTACGACTACAACCTGATGAAGGCGGAAGATCCGCAGATCATCATCTACGAGACGGTTGAGCGGTACGTCGGAAACCTTCTCACGTTTGACCTGGAGAAGACGATCTTCCCGACGGAGTGAGGGAGCGGCTCTCTTCCGGGAGGGCGGAAGGCTGGCGGGAAGCTGTCTCAGCCGTCCGGAAGCGAAGAATTGTACGGGAACACAGTCAATGCGGTAGCAAACCGGCTCCACGAGAAGCCTTAGCGGTTGGCTGCGAGCGAAGAATCAGAAAGGATCTGAAATGACAAGAGAAGAAGTTTATGAGCAGCTGAATGAAGTCTTCCGGGATGTGTTCGACGACGACAGCATCACCGTAAACGATGCGACGACGTCGGATGACATAGAGGAGTGGGATTCCCTCGAGCACATCAACCTGATCGCGGCAGTCGAGCAGGAGTTCGGCATGCGCTTCTCCATGGGACAGGTCGTCTCCATGAAGAACGTGGGAGAGATGGTCGATATTATTCTGTCCCAGATCTGACGGCCGCCTCAGCGCGTCTCCACAAGCTCGATCATCCCCATTGCGGGATGCAGGAAGAAGATGACATTGCGTCCGCCCAGCATCGGTGCGGGCGCAGTTTCTTTGATGGGCAGGAAGCCGAGAGAGCGCAGCTCCTCGGAAGTGGCCTCGATCGACGCCGTCTCGTAGCAGATGTGGTAGGGCGTATTCTTCATCTTCTTCAGTAAGCCTGACACGTCGGAGTCGTCCCTATAGGGGCAGACGAGCTCCACGAGCAGGTCGTTCTTTTTCATGAAGCAGATGTCGATCCCGCGCGACTCGTCGCGGCCCCAGGGCTGCGTCTCCGCGTAGCCGAGCGCCTCGAACGCCGCCTTGGCGGCATCTTTCTTTTTTACAAGATATCCGAGATGGTGAACAGCGAGATCCAGCATAGATAATTCCTTTCCCGGTTATGCTCCCCGTCGGTGAGGAGCCGCTCCCGATATGCTATAATACTACATAATCATTGATCGGATAAACAATACCTCATGGAAATTACTTCGTTTTATTTCTTCTGCTTTTACGCAGTACTGCTGTTTCTGTATTATATCCTGCCGAAGAGGACCCAGTTGCCGCTGCTCCTGGCAGCAGGCGTCATTTTCTATGCCTCGCAGAATGAATTCCGGGATGCATGGCTGTTGGTGTTTCCGGCGGCTGCCGTCCTGTGCACATGGTTCTGCGTGCGGAAGATGACGGAAGCCTCCGAGGCCGCAGCAGGCACCGCAGGAAAGGCAGCAAGCGCCTCCGCCGCAGCGAATGCAGAGAAGGGCACACCCGCCGCTGCAGCGAAGGCAGAAAGCGCCTCCGCCGCAGCGCAGGCAGAGAAGGCAAGAAAGAAGTGGCTCACCATCAACACCGCCGTTCTGCTCGGCGGGCTGGTCATCCTCAAGTACCTGCGGCTGATCTACGCGAGTGCAGCTGCGGGCGAAGAGAGCAGGGGCGTCCTGTTTTCCGGCCCGGTCGGGGAGTTCCTGAGCAGGGGCTCGCTGCCCCTCGGCCTCTCGTTCTACACGTTCATCCTTCTGGGCTACACGATCGACGTGTACAACCGCATCGCGGACCCGGAGCGCAGCCTCCTGAAGACGGCGGTCTACGGCACCTATTTCCCGCTGATGATCTCCGGCCCGATCACCCGGTACCGTGAGGACGGAAAGTCGCTGCTGGCGGAGCACAGCTTTTCTTACGAGAACCTGACGCACGGCCTGCAGAGAATGCTGTTCGGCGTGTTCAAGAAGCTCGTGATCGCGGAGCGCTGCGGCAAGGTCGCGGCGGTGGTCTTCGCGGAGCCGCAGGAGTACGCGGGATTCGGCGTCTGGATCGGCATCCTGGCGTTCACGTTCCAGCTGTACACGGACTTCTCGGGCTGCATGGACATCGTCATCGGCCTCTCGGAGACCCTCGGCATCGCGGTCCCGGAGAATTTCCGCACGCCGTTCTTCGCGAAGGACATCTCGGAGTACTGGCGCCGCTGGCACATCACGCTCGGCGTGTGGATGAAGGAATACGTATTCTACCCGCTGCTGCGTACGAAGCTCTTTACGGAGCTCGGCAGGAAGCTGCGCGCGCGGTTTGGCAGAAAGACCGGGAAGAACCTCACGACCTACGCCGCGATGTTCGTGCTCTGGCTGACGGTCGGTCTCTGGCACGGCGGCGAGCTGAAGTACGTGATCGGCTCGGGCCTGCTGCACTGGTTCTACATCGTCTTCGGGATGGTCACCCTCCCCTTCTGGGAAAAGCTCTTTGGAATGCTCCACATCCCGATGAAAGGCAGGGTTGCGGACGGGTTCCGGATCCTGCGCACGTTCTTCCTCGTGAACATCGGCAACACGTTCTTCCGGGCGGCGTCCGTTCCCGCGGCGCTGCACACGCTCCGAGAGGGCCTGCGCCTTGGCAACGCGCTGCCGCAGATCACCGGCGGCTTACGGAGCGACGAGCTCTGGATCGGGCTCGAGCCGATCGAGTGGATCGTGCTCATCGTATCGCTCCTGATCCTGCTCACGGTCTCGCTCCTGCAGCAGAAGGGCAGTGTCCGTGAGATGATCGACAGGAAGGTCCTGCCGGTCCGCTGGCTCATCTGGTTCGCCCTGCTGTTCTACACGATCCTGCTCGGCGAGTACGGCCCGGGCTATAGCGCAGCGGAGTTTATTTACCAGGGATTCTAGAAAGAAGAGAAGGTTGCAAAAATGGATAAGATCGCAGTACTAATCCCCTGCTATAACGAAGAGAAGACGATCGGGAAGGTCGTGCGGGAGGCGAGAGCCGCCCTGCCGGAGGCGGTCATCTACGTTTATAACAACAACTCGAAGGACCGGACCGCGGAGATCGCCGCGGAGGCAGGCGCTGTCGTCCGCAACGAGTACATGCAGGGCAAGGGCAACGTCATCCGCCGCATGTTCCGCGAGATCGACGCGGAGTGCTACGTGATGGTCGACGGCGACGACACATACCCGATGGAAGCTGCGCCGGAGATGGTGGAAAAGGTCCTGAAATACAACGCCGACATGGTCGTCGGAGACCGGCTGTCTTCGACCTACTTTGAGGAGAACAAAAGACCTTTTCACAACTTCGGAAACTCGGTCGTGCGCTCGTCGATCAACCGGCTGTTCGACTGCGACATCCGCGACATCATGACAGGGTACCGTGCGTTCTCGTATGACTTCGTAAAAACGTTTCCCGTGCTCTCCAAGGGCTTCGAGATCGAGACGGAGATGACGATCCACGCGGTCTACAACAACATGCAGATCGACAACGTGATCATCCAGTACAGAGACCGCCCGGCGGGTTCAGAGTCCAAGCTGAACACCTTCTCGGACGGCCTCAAGGTCATCTTCACGATCATCCGGCTCTACCGGAATTACAAGCCAATGGGATTCTTTGGCCTTCTGGCGGCCATTCTCATGGCGCTGGCACTGATCTTTTTCATCCCGGTGCTGCTGGATTACACGCACACCGGCCTCGTCGCCAGGTTCCCGACGCTCATTGTGTGCGGCTTCGTCGCCATGGCGGCGATCCAGGCGCTGTTTGCGGGGCTCATCCTGAACAACTTGCAGCAGTCCAGCCGCCGCGATTTCGAGCTGCGGCGGAATATGCTGCGGCGGAAGTGAACGGGGCTGTGTTCTCCGGCATCTTTTCCAATCTTATACCAAATAACAAGGCGCAGATGGTGGTCCATTTGCGCCTTGTCAGTTAACAGTTTCACCGGCTCGAACTATATTCGCTGCATCGACCATCTTCTGGTCAGCGCCTCACTCGACCTCGTTCTTCTTGTCTTCCTCGTGATATTCCTTTTCCGTGTTGACGCTCCACACATTCGAGCGGTCCGTCGTGCCGGAGATGATATCCTTGACGGTCTCAAAGGAGGTGCACATCGAGTGGTCAATGTTGTTGTAGCGGTGCTGGCCGT
>DJXE01000033.1:1996-5256 GCA_002449595.1 Lachnospiraceae bacterium UBA7012 | reverse complement strand
TGTCAAGGGATTTGATCAGGAGTTCAGCGGAGGCCAGGTTGGTCGCGACAGGGATATTGTGGATGTCGCAGATCCGGAAGACGTCCTCGCCGCTGGCTTCGTGGTTGCCCCTTGTGAGCGGGTCCCTGAGGAAGATCACCAGGTCGATCTCGTTGTGCTCGATCTGCGCCGAGACCTGCTGGATCCCCCCGAGGTTGCCCGAGAGATGCTTATGGATCGTAAGATTGGTCACTTCCTCGATGAGGCGGCCCGTCGTTCCCGTCGCATAGAGCTCATTCTTGCTCAGAATGCTGCGATAGGCGATACAGAAGTTCTGCATCAGTTTTTTCTTCGCGTCATGCGCGATAAAGACTATGTTCATCCTTGTATTTTTCCCCTTCTGTTCGTCAGGTCAGCATAGCGTCTTCTTCCGCGAGGTCCGGCATGTCCGGGATACCGCCGATCCGGCCCACTGTCTTGGCGCTCCTCACCGGCGCGCTCTGCATCCTCACATTGAGCAGGAATCCGATCCCCATATACAGGCTCCACAGGCTCGTAAGGCCATAGCTGACAAAAGGAAGCGGGATGCCGGTATTCGGGAAAGTACCTGTGGCCACGCCGATGTTCATGATGCCCTGGAATCCGATCCACGCGCCCATGCCGGCGCAGATCACCATTCCCGCCATATCTCTCGCCGTCCTCACGTTCAGGAAGCACTTGATCGAGATCGCCGCGATCAGGGCTACCACGGCACACGCACCGATAAAGCCGAACTCTTCTCCGATCACGGTGAAGATAAAGTCAGTCTGGGACTGGGAGATATAGCCGCTGTTTAAGAGCGAACTCAGACTGTTTGTGTTGTAGCCTTTTCCGAGTAGTTTTCCGGAACCGATCGCCATCATGGAATAGATCGTTTGATAAGCGGTGGTGTCCGCAAAGTCTTCCGGATGCAGAAATGCCAGAATTCGGTTTCTCTGGTAGGGGTTAAGCAGGGTCTGGTCTTCCTGCAGGACCATGTTGAAGAGGATCAGGGCTGTAGGCAGGGAAACTGCGAAAATACCCGCGACCAGACGGAAACTGATCCCGCCCACGAACATCATCACACTGAAAATAACGACCACCATGATACTTGTCGACATGTCAGGCTGCTTCCAGATCAGGTAAAAAGGAATCAGGATGAGCGCGACAGATAAGGCGGTTACAGGGATTGTCCGTATTCTGTCTTTATATTTCATAATAAACTTCGCATAAAACAAAATCAATAAAATTTTGGCTGCCTCAGAGGGCTGGAACGTGAATCCGCCGATCGTCAGCCAGCGCTGCGCGCCGCCGCCCGTCGAGCCGATGGAAATGACGAGATACAGCAGCACGATGTTGATGACGTAGTAGACCCATGCGAAGTATATGATCTTGTGATAATCCAGCGCGGAGATGACAAGCATCAGGGCAAGGCCGACCACCATGCCTTCGATCTGCTTGATCTGCAGGTCCGGCCTGGCGCTCCCGACGGCGAAGATGCCGAACACGTTGAGCGAGATGATGAGGGTCAGAAGGACAAAGTCGATCCTCTTGAGATTAAAAGTTTTAAACATTGACGTCTCCCCCCGCAGGATCCGCCGCGATGACGACGCCGTCCTTCACGAGACAGATCTTCGGGCCTTCGGGTTTCTGCTTGAAAAGAAGGCGCGGGCCGGTCTTCCCGCGGTACCGGATCCCGTCGACGTGGACCTTCTCCGGCATGAAATCCCCGGTGTAGATATAGTGGCCGCTCTCTTCCCCCTCCGCGGCGTTTTCGCCGGCGCTCGCCTGGCCGTAGAGGCCGCCGAGGATGACGATATTTCTTGACGATACCACGGCGCAGCCCGCGCGGACGCTGCCCGTGACGAGAATGCTGAGCGAGGACTCGATCACCTCGTTGTCCGCAATGTCGCCGGTGTGCACGTGGAACGCCTCCGCGTTACTCGGAAGGCTGTGCGCGCGCTCCTCTTCCTTCGCGTCCTCTCCCACGCGGTGTACCGCTCTGGCGAAAAGCTCCATCGTCTGCGGATCCTCGCTGCAGATGCACAGGACGTCGAGATCGCTGTTGTTCGTGATCGCGTCGACGAGCAGTTCCTCCTCCGTGTCCGACAGCGCCCTGCCCTCAAACGTCACCGCGACGGCGGCGTCCTTGAAGAACGAGCGCCCCTCCGAGAACTTGCGCGCCGCCTCGGAGCGGATGTCATGGAACGTGGCGTTCGGATCAAGCCTGAGCCGGAGCCCGCCCCCGTATAAACGGATCGTGACAAGATTTTTCATGCTCTCTCCTTCAAAAGTAATCCTTAGTCGGTCTGCGCGGTCCTGCCGGTGTCGAAGATCGTCTCGCTGGCGAGCAGCTCTTCCTTCGTGGCGAGGCCAAAGTAATATTCCAGGACGGACTTCGTGATGTTCGCCGCGTAGTCCGAGGTATAGCCGTTGGCGATGCGCGTCGCGACCGCGACTTCCGGCGCGTCGTACGGCGCGAAGCAGACAAAGAGCGCGTGGTTCGGGCGCGTGTTGGTCTGCTGCGCGGTACCGGTCTTGCCGGCGACCTCGACGGGGAAGTTCATGAAGTAGAGCTTGTCCTTCACGACTTCGCGCATGCCCTCCTGCAGGGCGGTCCAGCAGACGGGATCCATTTCGATGACGTTTTTCACCGACGGCTCCGCCTCCCGAAGGACGATGCCGCTGCTGTCGGACACGTGGTCGAGCAGCGTCAGGTTCAGGCACTCACCGCGGTTTGCGACCGTCGCGACGTAGCGCGCGAGGGAGACCGTCGTGAAGTTGTGGTTGCCCTGGCCGATCGCGCTTCGGACGGCGTCCTCCGTGGAGATCTGCGGCGCGGCTTCTTCGATCTCGATCCCGGTTTTGTCGCCGAGGCCGTACATCCGCGCATATTTACCCAGAATGGCGACGCCGGTGTCGGAATTGTAGACCGCGGACTTCTGTGTCCCGCCCTCAGATTCCGTTTCCGCTGTCGCTGCTTCCTCTTCCGTCTCCTGCGTCGTGGTCTCTGTATCCGCGGACTCTTCCGCGGGCGCCGTCTGTTCCTGCCCGAGCCGGTAGCCGAGCTCATAGAAGAACACGTTGCACGAGTTGTGGATCGCGCCCTGCACAGTGAGATTCCGGTGCGCCGCCGGGTAGACCCAGCACTTGGGCGCGGGATCGCCGAGCTTGTGGAAGATGCCGGTGCAGTCGATCATCTCGTCCGTGGTGATCACGCCCTCCTGCAGTCCCGCCGTGGCGGAGACCATCTTGAAGGTGGA
>DJXE01000033.1:0-1820 GCA_002449595.1 Lachnospiraceae bacterium UBA7012 | reverse complement strand
CCGGAGAGACGGTTATTGTCGAAGCTCGGGTAGCTGATGAGCGCGAGTACCTGCCCGCTCCCGGGATCGGTGATGACCATCGAGCCGGAGTAAGGGTCGAGGTTGAGCTGCGCCGGCGTGAGGTCCAGCTCCCTGATGCGGTTGCGCATGAACTCGTAGGAGCCGATGACGCCGCTCTCGAACTGCTCCCTTTCCGCGGTCGGCACGGTCACGAGCTTCTGCTCCATGAGGATGCGGCAGACCTGGTTGCCGGAGACGAGGTCCTGCAGGATCATGTAGTGCAGCACCTTCTTCTCGAATTCCTTATCCGTCAGCAGAAAAGCTTCCTGGTCCCGGATCATGGCTTCCAGCACCTGTGCGGTGTCGGAGTAGGCCCCCGGCATGCCGAGCGCGGTCACATCCACCCAGCCTTCCTCGATCGCGTGCGTGAGGAACTGAGTCATACTGATCGTCTCGTTCTTGTGCCAGTCGATATAGACCGGATCCTGCGCGTCCTCCAGGTCTCTCACGAGGATGCCGCGCTCTTCGAGCGTGTCGATATAGCCGGTCTCATAGATCTTGTATTCCTTCGGCAGCTCCTCGTAGGGTGTCTGCCGCTCGCGGATCTCCGCGCCGAGTTCGCTCAGGACCTGCTGTCTGTACTCTTCCATCGCCGCATGGACGGCGCGCTCGGTCTCGCCCGCCTCGTTCCCCGCCATGTGGGACAGGCTCACGACGTTGTTGCTGAAGACCGAGAAGTATACCTCGTAGATCGGAATGATCAGCGAGGAGCTCGACGTGTTCTCTGTGATCTCCATCTCGCGGACCGGACGGATCTTGGCGAGCAGGATCTCGGAGAGCTTCTTCTCGAGGATGTCGTATGCGGCCATCGTGAGGTCCTTGTCGATCGACAGATAGACGTCGTTTCCCGTCTGCGGGCTCACTTCGCCCTCGACGCCGAGCACTCTTCCGAGGTTGTCGACGTAGATCGTGCGGGATCCCTTTTTCCCATGAAGTTCGGATTCGAAGGAGGCCTCGATCCCGGCCTTGCCGACGATATCCGTCGCCTCATAGGTAGGATCCTCCTGCGTCAGGGTCTCCAGCTCCTCCGTGGAGACGCGGCCCGTGTAGCCGAGGATCTGGGAGAAGTAGACGCTGTCGGGATAGCGGCGGACCGTGTCCTCCTCGATGGTGACGCCCTGGAGCGTGCCGCTGTTCTCCATGATCGCGACGACCGTCTCCTCGTCCACGTCGAACGCGATCGGGGAGGCGACGTATTTCTGGTAGCTGTTGAGGCTGAGCAGCCAGCGGACGGTCGTAAGCTGCAGCTGCTTTAAAGGACTCTCAAGTTCTTCCGGTTTGATGCCGTACTGCTTCGCGAGATACGCCATGACTTCGTCCGGCGTCGACGTGCGCTCCGCGTAGGTCAGCTTGTCGATGGACAGACAGCCGTAGACGTCCGCGAGAAACCGCAGGTGCTGCCTGCCGCTTCTTCGGAAAAGGAAACTGCCGTACTCGCAGCTGATCCCGAAGTCGTCCGTCACCTCCCCGCCGTGCGACTCGATGATGTCGATCGTGCGGAGGATGACGTCGTTGATCGCGTCGTTCTTTTTCGAGCCGTTGTCGAAGACGTCGCGGATGACGACGGAGTAGGCGAGCTCGTTGTAGGCGAGCAGCTGCCCGTTTCGGTCGTAGATGTTGCCGCGCGTGCCGGGGATCGTGACTTCCCTCTTAAGTCTCAGCTGGAAGGAGGTCAGGAACTCGTCGCCGCGGACGATCTGCAGGCCGAAGAGACGGTAGACGAGACCGCCGCACAGGATGAGGATCACGGCGATCATCAG
>DJXE01000118.1 GCA_002449595.1 Lachnospiraceae bacterium UBA7012 | reverse complement strand
TGTCGGTGATCAGGATGTAAGGATCCTCGAGGTTCGCTTCCATCTTGTCCATGTCGGTCGCCATGTAAGCGGAGATGTAGCCTCTGTCGAACTGCATGCCTTCGACCAGGTCCAGCTCGGTGAGCATCGTCTTGGACTCTTCGATCGTGATGACGCCGTCCTTGGAGACCTTTTCCATCGCGTCAGCGACCATGCGGCCGACTTCCTCGTTGCCGGAAGAGACCGTCGCGACCTGCTCGATGTGGTCCTTGCCCTTGACCTTGACGGACATGCCTCTGATCGCCTTGACCGCGGCATCCGTAGCCTTCTTCATACCTTTGCGCATGACGATCGGGTTCGCGCCTGCAGCGAGGTTCTTCATGCCTTCATTGATCATCGCCTGCGCGAGGACCGTAGCGGTCGTGGTGCCATCGCCCGCGACGTCGTTCGTCTTCGTAGCGACTTCCTTGACGAGCTGTGCGCCCATGTTCTCATAGCGGTCTTCGAGCTCGATCTCTTTCGCGATCGTCACACCGTCGTTCGTGATGGTGGGGCCGCCGTAAGTCTTGTCGAGAACAACGTTCCTGCCCTTAGGGCCAAGCGTGATCTTGACGGTGTCCGCCAGTTTGTTGACGCCTGCTTCCATTGCTACTCTGGCGTCTGTTCCGTGCTTGATATCCTTTGCCATTTCCTGTCTCCTTTGAATGCGGACCGGCGTTTCTTACGTCCGGATCGTTCCGGACTTTTTACGCCGCCGCTGATTTTGTACTAAAGTCTGTATCTTCTGCTGTCACAGCTGCCGATCACTGCAGGATCGCCAGAATGTCGCTCTGCTTAACGATGATATAGTTCTCGTCCTCATCGAGCTTGATCTCTGTTCCCGCATACTTGGAATAGATGACCTTGTCGCCGACCTTGACGCACATCGCGATCTCTTTCCCGTCAACCATGCCGCCCGGGCCGACCGCTACGACTTCCGCCTGCTGCGGCTTCTCTTTCTCCTGTCCCGGAAGGACGATACCGGACTTCGTCGTTGCCTCCGCTGTCAGCTGCTTCAATACGACTCTGTCGCCCAACGGTTGTAATCTCATGATCACTGCCTCCTTCAATTTATTATCATGCTCATGATTCAGTTTCTTATTTGTTAGCACTCGTTTAGTTCGAGTGCTAACCACAACAAGTATAATATGAACTTGCGGCCTTTATTGCAAGCTATGCAGATTCAAACAGTTTTTCGATTTTCTCCATTATACTCTTCTTTTCTCTGATTTTCTCAAAATTACTCAATATTCTATGATTCCAATGATTTTATAGTCTTTTTATAATTATGTAAGTCCGCTGACGAAGCGGAAATCTGATCTTCTGCTTTCCGCTGGCAGCCGGTCCGGCAGAGGCGGGATACGATTCATCTGACAGCGGCATCCCTTGTGCCTGTTTCGCGGATGATAGTTATGTTAGAATAAGGTCCAGACATATGCCGCCAAGGGAGCGGCAATGAACTACTACGGAGGGGAAATATTATGATGACTTATCAGGAAGTTCTCGCAAACGCGCGGACCTGCAGCGGGCCTTACTGCAAGGCGTGCCCAGTCTGCAACGGCAGAGCCTGCGGATCGCAGATGCCTGGCCCGGGCTCCAAGGGGATCGGCGACACCGCGATGCGCAACTATGACGCGTGGAAGCGGATCCGCGTCAACCTTGACACGATCGCGCAGAACTGTGATCCGGACACTTCTTTCGATTTCTTCGGCCACGAGATGAAGTATCCCATCTTCGCGGGACCGGTTGGCGCCGTCAATCTCCACTACGGGGACAAGCTCGATGACGTCGCTTACAACAACATCCTCGTCTCGGCATGCGCGGACGCGGGCATTGCAGCCTTCACCGGCGACGGCACAAATCCGGACGTCATGAAAGCGGCGTGCGCTGCGATCAGCGCCAACGGCGGCATCGGCGTTCCGACCGTCAAGCCCTGGGACGTGAATACATTAAAGGAGAAGTTCGCGCTCGTCGAGTCCTCCGGCAGCATCGCGGTCGCAATGGACATCGATGCGGCGGGTCTCCCGTTCCTGCAGAATCTTCAGCCCCCGGCAGGCAGCAAGACCGTCGCGGAGCTCTCCGAGATCATCAAGGCGTCGGGCAAGCCTTTTATCGTGAAGGGCATCATGACGGCGGAAGCCGCGAAGAAGGCACTCGCAGCGGGAGCACAGGGCATCGTCGTCTCCAACCACGGCGGACGCGTGCTCGACCAGTGCGCAGCGACAGCGGAAGTCCTCTATGAGATCGCGCAGGCGGTCGGCGGCAGCATGAAGATCTTCGTGGACGGCGGCATCCGCACGGGCGTCGACATCTTCAAGGCGCTCTGCCTCGGCGCGGACGCGGTCATCATCGCCCGCCCTTACGTCACGTCCGTCTACGGCGGCGCCGCGGAAGGCGTGCAGGTCTTAACGAATAAGCTGGGTGCGGAACTCATCGATACGATGAAGATGTGCGGCGCTTCTTCTCTCGCAGATCTCTCTGAAAAGTATCTGTACAAGCCCTCCAATCCTTTCCTGGCTTGACGCAGAGCTTTTCAAACTGACAAGACAAAACTAAACGGGATCCGCCATTTCCATTAAGGAGATGACGGATCCCTTTCTATCTACTCAAGTTATTAATCAGTAATTCTGCTAAGGAGATGACGAATCTCGTTATGCCTGCTCAAAGATTAGCGATTCCCGTTATTACTGTTCATGATATGGCATATTTCTTATTGTCTGCTCAGGAAATGACGTATCACGCTATGCTCACGATATGACGTTATCCGACGAATCCGCTCCAGCGATAAACTCCGCCGGCACAAAACTGTCAAAGATATACGCGTCGAAGTGTTTCTTCGCCTCGCTCAGCTGCTCCTCGCTCTTCACAGTCCACGTCGCGGTGTAGGCATGAAACAGGCTCTGGCACAATCGCAGTGACGGATTCGAGGCAAACTTCACGTTATACGCGATGAAGTCCGGCCGCGTCACGAAATTCAGCAGCAGGTTCTGGACGAGCGCCAGGTACCAGGCGATGTGGAGCCTGCGGTACTCCGGAATATGAAGGAAGCCGTCCGAGAGCTGCCCGCGCATGATGTGCGGCTTGTGGATCCGAAGCCAGAGCAGCACGGCGGGATTAAAAGATTCGATACAATAGCATCCCTGATAATTCTCAAGCAGCGGCATGACTTTCCGGCAGACCGAGACGTCCTGCCGCTCTTCTTTGAGCTCAACAAGGAGCGTCACACGCCCGCCTACCATCTCGAGGAATTCCTTCAGGGACGGGATCTGCTGGTCGGTCTGAAGAAGCCGGAGCTCCCGCAGCTGCGCGAACGTGAGGCTCCGCACCTTCTCGGGGCGGCCGCACATCCGCTTCAGATCGTGGTCGTGAAAGATCACCGGCACGCCGTCAGCGGTCAGCTGCACGTCGAGCTCGATCCCGAAGCCGGCGCGGACCGCGCGTTCAAAGGCGCGCATGGAGTTCTCCGGGGCGTCCCCGGCGTTGTCATGCAGGCCCCTGTGCGCAAAAAACCGCGTCCCGAATGCGCTGCAGTCGGGACGCCGGATCACTCTCGGCATGATGGCGAGAATATACATTATAATGATGACGCCGATGATAATGAGGAACTTTATCATACAGCTTATGCCTTCTCTTTGCTCATTTCTTCAAACCAGCGGGGCGCTCTCTCATCCGACGTGAAGTACTCGTCCTTCACCGCCTTGATGAACAGTTCCATCTCTTCTTCCATCTTCGCCCTCGCGGCGACGCCGGCGGACATCTTCCAGCAGTCCTTCAGGATCTGCGTCTTCCGCTCGTCGTCGTCCAGCGCAACGACACCGAACATCTTCTTGCGGTAATTCGGGTTCTGGCAGCACTCGATATAGCGACGGACCGTATTGCGGATCTCCCAGTAGAGCGCCGTTTTCACTGCCTCGTCCTCGACGTCGTCATAGTAGCCCATCCTCCGCAGCGACTCGCGGACCTGCTTCTGCCTGCCCTTCACGAACAGGAGCCTTCCGTCGTAGACGATCGGCAGGTTCATGATTTCCCACAGGAAGCCGTCGATGAGTTTCCCGTTCTCACCGGTCTTCTCGTGGCGCAGGTTGAAAAACCTTTTCATATGCCCGATCACGGGCTCTCCCGGATAGCGCTGCGCGAGGCTCAGCCAGATCTGCTGCCTTCTCTCGGGTTCCGTTTCCATATAATACTGATGCCAGGATGGTTTGATCTCGTACATTCGAAAGTCCTTTTCTCCAATCGTAGAATAGTAAGAGTATATCACATTCTCACGGCTTGCGCGCCCGCCCCGTTTCATATATGATAATGGGCGGAAAATGCAAGAAAACTCGGGAGGAATTCTATGATATCAGCCAATAACGTCACTTATCGTGTCGGCAAAAAAGCCCTTTTTGAAGACGTCAACATCCGCTTTACGGAAGGCAACTGCTACGGCATCATCGGCGCGAACGGCGCCGGCAAATCCACTTTTCTCAAGATCCTGTCCGGACAGCTGGAGACGACGAACGGCGACATCGCGATGACTCCCGGCGAGCGTCTCTCCTTCCTGGAACAGGACCAGAACAAGTACGACGACCAGGTCGTTCTCGACACCGTGATCCAGGGCAACCAGAGGCTCTACGAGATCATGAAGGAGAAGGAGGCGCTGTACGCCAAGGAAGACTTCTCCGAGGAAGACGGCATCCGGGCGAGCGAGCTCGAGACCGAGTTCGCGGGACTCGACGGCTGGGAAGCGGAATCCAGCGCGGAGACGCTCTTAAACGGCCTCGGAATTGAGACAGAATATCACTCCGTCCTCATGAGCGAACTGAACGGCGCGCAGAAGGTCAAAGTGCTGCTCGCGCGCGCCCTGTTCGGCAATCCCGACGTCCTGCTGCTCGACGAGCCGACCAACCACCTCGACCTCGACGCGATCGACTGGCTCGAGGAGTTCCTCATCGACTTCGAGAACACGGTCATCGTCGTCTCCCACGACCGCTACTTCCTGAACCGCGTCTGCACGTCGATCGCGGACATCGATTACGGCAAGATCACGCTGTACGCCGGCAACTACGACTTCTGGTACCAGTCGAGCCAGCTCATGATCCGCCAGATGAAAGAAGCGAACAAGAAGAAGGAAGAAAAGATCAAAGAGCTGAAGGAATTCATCTCCCGCTTCTCCGCGAACGCGTCCAAGTCCCGCCAGGCAACGAGCCGCAAGCGCGCGCTGGAAAAGATCGAGCTCGACGAGATGAGACCTTCGAGCCGCAAGTATCCCTGGATCGACTTCCGCCCCGACCGCGAGATCGGCAACGAAGTCCTGACGGTCGAGCACCTCTCCAAGACGGTGAACGGCGTGAAGGTCCTCGACGACGTCTCCTTCGTCGTCGGCCACGACGACAAGATCGCGTTCGTCGGCAGCCAGGAGCTCGCGAAGACGACGCTCTTTGAGATCCTCACGGGCAAGCTTGAGCCGGACGAAGGCACCTACAAGTGGGGCCTCACAACCTCCCAGGCTTACTTCGAGAAGGATAACACCGAAGAATTCAGCTCCGACCTCACGATCACCGAGTGGCTGACCGGCTACTCCCCCGTGAAGGACGTGACCTACGTCCGCGGCTTCCTCGGCCGGATGCTGTTCGCCGGCGACGACGGCGTGAAGCACGTGAATATCCTTTCGGGCGGTGAAAAGGTTCGCTGCCAGCTCTCCAAGATGATGATCAGCGGCGCGAACTGCCTGATCTTCGACGAGCCGACGAACCACCTCGACATGGAGTCCATCTCCGCCCTCAACGAAGGCATGATCCGGTTCCCGGGCGTCGAGCTGATCGCGTGCCGCGACCACCAGATCGTGGAGACGACCTGCAACCGCATCATCGAGATCCTGCCCGACGGCAGCATCATCGACAAGGTCACGACCTACGACGAGTACATGCGCGACAACGCGGACGCGAGAAAGCGCACCGTCTACGTCTCCACCGAGGCGGACAACTGAGTCCCGCCTGTAAAGGGCCAAACATGAATACACTGACCGGCCGCGTAGATCTCCATACCCACTCTTCGTTTTCTGACGGGACCCTCACGCCGACGGAGCTCGTAAAGCTCGCCGCGCAGACGGGTCTCTCCTCGATCGCGCTCACGGACCACGACACGACGGACGGCGTGCGCGAGGCGCTCGCCGCGGCGGACCGCTATGGCGTCGAAGTGATCCCGGGCGTGGAGCTGTCCACGGACTATTATGGCAAGGATATCCATATCGTCGGGCTCTTCATCGATTTCCGCGACGAGGCGTTTACCGCAAGGCTTCACGCACTGCGCGAAGAGCGCGAAGCGCGCAACGGGCGCATGGCGGGCAAACTGACGGATGCCGGCTTCCCGATGACGATTGTAGAACTCCATCAGGAGTTCCGCGAATCCGTGCTCACGCGGGCGCACTTTGCCCGCTTTATGATGTCGCGCGGCTACGTCTCCACCATCGTGGAGGCGTTCGAGAAGTACATCGGCGAGGACTGCCCCTGCTACGTTCCGCGCGAAAAGGTCACGCCGCAGGACGCGGTCCACATGATCCTCCGCCACCACGGCATTCCGGTCCTTGCACACCCGATGCAGTACAAGCTGGGGGACGAAGTGCTGCGCAGCCTCGTCGGCGAGCTGAAGGACGCCGGTCTCGCCGGCATCGAAGTGCGCTACTGCACGCACACGGAAGATGAAGTCTCCTACCTCAGCGCGATCGCTGAAGAGTACGGCCTCATGAAGAGCGGCGGCTCCGATTTCCACGGGGAAAACAAGCCCGGCCTCTCTCTCGGCACCGGCTACGGCGACCTGGAAGTCCCCGCGGAGTATCTCACCGCAATGAAGCACCGGCTGCACGGGATCACGAGTGACACGAAAGTGTTTTTCTCCGATTTCGACGGAACGCTCGTCAATTCCAAAAGAGAGCTGATGCCCGCGGTCCGGGATGTACTTCAGAAGTGGAGCGACGCCGGAAACCGGTTCGTCCTGATCTCCGGGCGTGCGCTCAGCAACGTCCTGACGCTCGCCGAGGAAAAGGATCTTCACTACCCCGGCATGTTCCTGTGCGGGTTCAACGGCACCGGGCTCTATGACTGCGAAAGGGAGATGACGCTCTATCACACCGGCATCGACCTCGCCATCTGCGAGGAGGTGTGCCGCATCGCAAGAGAGAACGGCATCCATTTCCAGACGTATGAGGGAAAGCATATTCTCTGCGAACATGACGATGAAGCGCTCGCCTTCTATGTGGAGCGTGTGCAGATGCCCGTCATCATCACGGACGACGTGATGAAATACCAGAAGAACCGTCCCGGCAAGATCCTCGCGATCGAGCTGGAGCAGCCTGAGAAGCTGGAAGTGCTGCGCGCGCAGCTGCACGAGCGCTTCCCGGATGACCTGGAGTTGTTCTACTCCAATCCCAACTACCTTGAGATCGTGCCGAAAGGCATCAACAAGGGGACGATCGTCCGCTGGCTCTGCCGGGAGCTCGGGCTTCCGATCGAAAACGCCATCGCCGCGGGCGACTCCGAGAACGACCTCGAGATGATCCGCGCCGCCGGGTGCGGCATCCTGATGAAGAACGGCGCGGAGCTCTACCCTTCCATGCGGGAGGCCGCCGACCTCATCACGGAGCAGGACTGCGACCACGACGGCTTTGCGCCGGAGCTGATGAAGATGATTTGATTACGATGATCTGAATACAAAATCGGGAGGCCAGCACAGGCCTCCCGATTTTTCCTTTGGTTGATATCGCTTAGTCTTTTCTTAGCGTCCGCATCGAATTCAAAATTGCAATGACCGAGACGCCGACGTCCGCAAACACCGCCTCCCACATGTTGGCAAGGCCGAGCGCGCCGAGCAGCAGGACCAGGACTTTCACGCCGATCGCGAAGGCGATGTTCTGCTTCACGATCCGGAGCGTCTTTCTCGCGATCTTCACGACGGACGCGATCTTGCGCACGTCGTCGTCCATGAGGACGATGTCCGCCGCCTCGATCGCCGCGTCGGAGCCGAGGCTTCCCATCGCAATTCCTACATCGGCCCGCATCAGGACGGGCGCGTCGTTGATGCCGTCTCCGGCGAATCCCAGCTTCTCCTTCTCCGGCTTCTCCGTGAGGAGCTTCTCCAGGCGGTCCACCTTATCCGCGGGCAGCAGCTCCGCGTGGACTTCGTCGATCCCGAGCTCCTTCGCGACCGCTTCCGCGGCTTCCTTCCTGTCGCCGGTCAGCATGACCGTCTTCTTCACGCCGACCGCCTTCATGTCGCGGATCGCTTCTTTTGCGCCCTCTTTGATGACGTCAGAGATGACGATCGCGCCCAGATAGCGCATGGAGGGGCCGTATTCCTCTGCGAGGTAGACGATCGTTCCCGCTTCCTTCTCTTCCTCAAACGGGACGCCGTGCGCGCGCATCATCGCCGCGTTGCCGAGGATCATCCTCTTCCCGTCGAGCGTCACCTTCATGCCGTGGCCGGGCTCCTCCGCGGACTCCGACAGGCGGGACGGGTCGATGGCTTTCTTCCCTGCCGCGTCGGCTTCTGCGTTCTTCGCCTGTCCGGTGCTGTCTTCCGTAAGTGCACCGCGCTCCTCATACGCTTCCCGGATCGACTGCGCGATCGGATGCGTGGAGAGCGACTCTCCCAAAGCTGCCTTCTCGAGGAGTTCTTCCTCGGTCAGCCCGGCGCCGTCCGCCGGCTTGATCCCGGTCACACGGAATTCACCCTTCGTCAGCGTTCCCGTCTTGTCGAAGACGATCGAAGTCATCTCCGCGATCGCCTCAAGATAGTTGCTGCCCTTCACGAGGACGCCGATCTTCGACGCCGCGCCGATTCCGCCAAAGAAGCCGAGCGGCACGGAGATCACGAGCGCGCAGGGGCACGACACGATCAGGAAAATGCAGGCGCGGTGGATCCAGTTCGCGAAGCCTCCGCCCAGGACGAGCGGCGGGACCAGCGCGAGGAGCGCGGCGCCGATCGTGACAATGGGCGTGTACCAGCGCGCAAACCGCGTGATAAAGTTCTCGAGCCTCGCCTTCTTATTGCTCGCGTTCTCGACCAGTTCAAGGATTCTCGAAACCGTGGAGTCCTCATACCGCTTCTCCGCCCGGATCCGCAGCACGCCTTCGCCGTTCACGCAGCCGCTGATCACGGTGTCGCCGACAGATGCTCTCCGTGGGACCGATTCGCCGGTCAGCGCAGCAGTATCGAGGAACGAATTCCCCTCGATCACGACGCCGTCCAGCGGGATCTTCTCTCCGGCGCGGACGACCAGAATGTCGCCGATCTCGACGTCCTCCGGATCCGTCTCCTCGATCTCCCCGTCCTTCTCGACGTTCGCGTACTCCGGCACGATGCTCATCATCTCGGTGATGGACTGCCTGGACTTGCCTACCGCGACGCCCTGGAACAGTTCACCGATCTGGTAGAAAAGCATGACCGCCAGCGCCTCAAAGTACTCCCCGATCCCGAACGCGCCGAACGTCGCGACCATCATCAGGAAGTTCTCGTCAAACACCTGTCCGTTCCGGATGTTCTTCGCCGCCTTGAGAATGATGTCGTAACCGATGATCAGGTACGGCACCAGGCAGGCCAGCGCCTTTCCCCACCACGGGATGCCGTCCAGGACTCCCGTCCAGTTCAGGATCAGCAGCGCTGTGAACAGGATGAGAACGATGATGATCCGGTTTCTTGTCTTTTTCTGCTTCTTAGTCATAATTGGTAACCTATGTCTGCGCCTTCGGGCGCCATGCCTGCCGAACGCCGCATGGCACAGTGCAGTGTGCAAAGGTATGGCCCCGCTGCGGCGGGGCCTTCCTGCTGTATTTATTAGTCGATATAGATCTCGCAGTCCGCCTCAGTCTTCTTCGCGGTCTTCACCGCCTGCTGCAGGATCTCGTCGAAGCGGTCGTCGTCCGCCTCCAGCGTCATCTTCTGCGTGAGGAAATTCACGGAAACCGCGTTCACGCCCTCGATCTTCGAGATGGCGTTCTCGATCTTCGCCGCACAGTTCGCGCAGTCCACTTCCACTTTGAATTTCTTTTTCATGATGTCCCTCCTGGTTTATGGTTGTTTTTTTACTCTTCGATGTGCTCGATACCCATCGAGATGATCGTTCTGACATGGTCGTCCGCGAGGGAATAAAAGATGTTCTTGCCGTCCCTCCGGCTCGCGATCAGCTTCGCGTTTCTCAGGATCCTGAGCTGGTGCGACACCGCGGACTGCGTCATGTTCAGCGCGTCCGCCAGTTCTGTCACGGCGTATTCCTTCGTGAACAGGGAGAACAGGATCCGCATCCGGGTCGTGTCTCCGAACACTTTGAACAGTTCCGCCAGATCCATCAGTTCGTTCTCGTCCGGAACTCTCTTTTCGCTCATGCTACCCTGCCTTTCACTTCTTCAAACATATGAGCATTTGTTCATGTGTTTATAATATTTCATCACTGTCACTATGTCAACCACTTTTTATAGCCATGCCGACAGTTCCGTCCGGCATCCTGTTCGCGCATGGCTCATCACTACGCGCAAAAAATGGCACGGCTCTTCGCCGTGCCAACTAACTATTTGTTTAATTGTTACTCTTCCAGCGTCACTCCCTGCCATCCCAGCAGTACGTGCAGAGGTTCTCCCTGCCGATGCCGACGGCGTCGATCATGTCGTCGAGCCGGTTGTAGCCGGCGGAAGTCAGCTTCAGCCGCCGCCCTACTTCCTCTGTCATCCTCTTGTAGCGGTCGGAATCCGGATTGCAGTAGTCCTCCAGGATGACGCGGTCGACGTGCTCGCCTTCCTCGTCCTGGATGATCTGCCGCGCGATGAGCTCCTGCTCCGAGGTGGACCTGGAGAAGTTGATGTACTTGCAGCCGAACATGATCGGCGGGCAGGCCGCGCGCAGATGGACTTCCTTCGCGCCGCTCTGGAACAGGTATTCCGACGTCTCCCGCATCTGGGTGCCGCGGACGACGGAGTCGTCCAGGAACAGAAGCTTCTTGTCCTGGATCAGCTCGTGGACCGGGATCAGCTTCATCCGCGCGATGAGGTTCCGCTGGGACTGCAGCACCGGCATGAAGGAGCGCGGCCAGGTCGGCGTGTACTTGATGAACGGCCTGGAAAAGGGAATTCCCGACGCATTCGCGTATCCAATCGCGTGCGCGGTCCCGGAATCCGGGATGCCGGCGACGTTGTCGATGTCCGCGGGCGTCAGGCCGTCTCTCTTCGCCATGTTCGCGCCGCAGTTATAGCGCATCTGTTCCACCGAGATCCCCTCGTAGCCCGAGGACGGATATCCGTAGTAGACCCAGAGGAACGTGCATATTCTCTTTTTCTTGCCGGGAGCGGCCAGCTGCGTAACGCCCTCCGGCGTCATGATGCAGATCTCGCCGGGCCCGAGTTCCCGGTAATCCTGGTAGCCAAGGTTCAGGTAGGCGAACGCCTCGAAGGAGGCACAGAAACCGTTTTCCTTCTTTCCGATGAAGAGCGGCGTCCTTCCGACCCGGTCCCTTGCGCAGTAGACCCCGCGCGGCGTCAGGAGCAGGATCGTCATCGATCCGTCGATGACCTCCTGTGCGTATTGAATGCCCTCGATCAGGTTGTCCCGGCGGTTGATCAGCGCGGCGACCATCTCGGTCGCGTTGATCTCCCCTCCGGACATCTCGAGGAAGTGGGACGTGTTGCCTTCGAGCACCGTCTCCGTGAGCTCGGCCATGTTGTTGATCTTGCCGACCGTGACGATGGAGAAGGTCCCGTGATGCGATCTCACGATCAGCGGCTGCGGCTCGTAGTCCGAGATGCAGCCGATCCCGAGGTTGCCTTCCATGTCGTGGAAATCGTGCTCGAATTTCGTTCGGAACGGTGAGTTTTCGATGCTGTGGATCGAGCGGTCAAAACCGTTTTTCCCGTACACGGTCATACCGGCCCGTCTCGTTCCGAGGTGTGAGTGGTAGTCTGTTCCGAAGAACAGGTCAAACACACAGTCATCCTTCAGTGCGGCGGCAAAGAATCCTCCCATATGTCATCCTTTCCTGTGCTTTGAGATTTCTGCCCCCCAATCGATCGCTTCCCCAAACGATCCTCAGTTATTCTATCATGCTGTTTTTCCCGGAATGATACAAGGATCGTATCATTCGCGATATGTTCAACAGTTCAGGACCCCTGCTCCGAACTGCTGCCATCATTTATACGATCTGCGATGAGCTCTCCTCCGGGATGAAGACGCGCGAGGCGATCTTATCCCCTTTCTGCTTCTTCGCTGCCGCGACGGCCTCGTTGCAGAACGTGAGCTGGGAGTTCACCGTCTCCTTGCCTCTTCTGTCGACGTGCTCGTAGCTGCCGTCCGGCTTCATGACCGACGCCTGCTCCGTGTCCGCGAACTCGACCTGCAGGATGTGCAGCGCCTTCTCGCGGCTGTCTGGATCCTCGATCGGGAAGACGATCTCGACGCGGCGGTCAAGGTTGCGCGGCATCCAGTCGGAGCTGCCCGCGTAGATCTCGCTCCTGCCGCCGTTCTCGAAGTAGAAGATCCGGCTGTGCTCGAGGAAATTGCCCACGATCGAGCGGACCGTGATGTTCTCGCTGACGCCCTTGACGCCCGGGCGGATGCAGCAGATGCCGCGGACGATGAGGTCGATCTTCACGCCGCAGCCGGAAGCGTCGTAGAGCGCCTCCATGATATCCGGGTCGCAGAGCGAGTTCATCTTCGCCATGATGTGCGCGGGTTCTCTCTGCAGCGCGTGTTCCGTCTCCCTGCGGATGAGGGCGAGGAATCTCTCCTTCAGCCAGATCGGCGCCACCATCAGCTTGTTCCAGGTGCGCGGCTCGGAGTAGCCGGAGATCATGTTGAACAGCGCCGTCGCGTCCTCACCAAATGCCTCTTTGCAGGTGAAGATGCCGACGTCCGTGTAAAGGCGCGCCGTGGAATCGTTGTAGTTGCCGGTCGCAAGGTGGACGTAGCGGCGGATGCCGTCCTCCTCCCTGCGCACGACGAGCGTGATCTTGCTGTGTGTCTTTAAGCCGACCAGTCCGTAGATGACGTGGCAGCCGGCGCGCTCAAGCATTCTCGCCCAGACGATGTTGTTCTCTTCGTCGAAGCGGGCCTTCAGCTCGACCAGGACCGTGACCTGCTTGCCGTTCTCCGCCGCGCGTGCGAGCGCCGCGATGATCGGGGAGTTGCCGCTCACGCGGTACAGCGTCTGCTTGATCGCGAGCACCTGCGGGTCCGAAGCCGCCTGCGCGATGAAGTCGACGACCGGCTGGAAGGACTCGTAAGGATGGTGCAGGAAGATATCTTTCTTCCGGATCTGTTCAAAGATGTCGCAGCCCTCGGGCAGCTCCGGCACCTGCTGCGGCGGCGCGTAGCGATGTTCCTTCAGGTGGTCGAACCCGGAGAGGCCGTACACCTTCATGAGGAAGGTCAGGTCGAGCGGGCCGTCCACGCGAAAGATCTCGTTCTCGCGAAGGCTCAGGTCCTGCTGGAGGAATTCCACGAGCCTCGGATCCGTTCCGGTCTCGACTTCGAGACGGATGGCCGCGCCTCTCTGGCGCTTCTTCAGCTGCTTCTCGATCTCTTTCAGGAGGTCTTCCGCCTCATCTTCATCGACGTCCATTTCGGCGTTTCTCATGACGCGGAAAGGATGGCAGCACACGAGATCATAGTTGACGAACAGGCGGGGCATGAAGTGCCGGATCAGGTCCTCCAGAAGGATGATCCTGTGGTCGCCCAGCCGGATGATGCGCGGCAGGACGCCGGGCACCTGGACCGTCGCGAACTCGAGGATCTCCTCGTCCTTCTTGCCCTTTTTCTTCTTCTCCCGCTTTAAGATGCCGCGGCCGTCGGTGTTCTTGCGCTTAAGGAGCGCGCCGAGGTTCAGCGACTTGTTGTGGACGAGCGGGAACGGACGGGACGAGTCGACCGCGAGCGGCGTCAGCACGGGAAAGACTTCCGCGTCGTAATACTCGTCGAGGTAAGCCTTCTCCTCGTCTGTCAGGTGGTCGTAGTCATCGACGATCGTGAGGCCTTCCTGCTCCAGAAGCGGCAGGAACGATCTCGTGTAGGTCGAGTACTGCAGGTGGACGAAGTCATGCGTCTTCTCCAGGATCACTTCGATCTGCTGGGAAGGCGTCAGTCCCGAGATGTCCGGCTTCACGTAGCCCGCGTTCTCCATGTCCTGGAGGGACGCGACGCGCACCATGAAGAACTCGTCGAGGTTGGACGCGGTGATGCTCAGGAACTTCAGTCTCTCAAAGAGCGGGTTGTCGCGGTTCCTCGCCTCGGAGAGGCACCTCCCGTTGAATTCGAGCCAGCTGAGCTCTCGGTTGACGTAATATGCCGGATTTGAAAACTCCCCATTCATGTTCTATACCTCGCTGCGGCGAATTCCGCGGATGCGGTCCCGCCGCTTTTTGTTCCTTACCCCTGGCGCCCGGACCGGGCACCTCCTCTGTCGCGCTTTAGATTTATCGATCGGCGCTCAGCGCACCTTGATCACCGGCGTGATGCCCATGACTTCCTCGAAGAAGGACGCGCGGTTCTGGAACAGGCCCTTTTCCAGGGTGATGTCCTCTCCGCCGCTGATCCCGATGAGCAGCCGGTCTTCCTTGAGCGACGCGGTCATATTGCTGAACTTCTGGCTGTGCGAGCGGTCAAGTCCGTCCGCGACGCGCAGGATCGACGTCAGGACCGCGATGACGAGCCACGTGTTCTTGCTTAAGTCCGTCACGGTCTCCTGCGACTCGTAGTACTCGAACGGCTCGTGGTTGTATTTGACGACGTTGGCCACGATCTCGCGCTCCTTGTGCGAGAGGCCGATGATCTCGTTCGCCATGATGATGCTGTAAGAGCATTCCGGCAGGTCGACCATGCTGATGAACTCGCCGCAGTCGTGGAGGATCGCGCTGATCTGCAGAAGGAGTCTCTCTCTCTGCCCGAAGCCGTGGACCTTCTTCGTCGTGTCGAAGATCTTGGTGCAGGCTTTCTGGAGGTAGTCCGCACGCTCCTTGCTGCCTTTGTAGCGGCGGCGGATGCCGTCCGCGCAGGCGATGATGTCCTGCTCGAAGTCGTGGGCGAGCTTCAGGTAGCCGTGCGCCTCCGCGTACTCATACGCGATGCCGTCGCACAGGCAGACGCCGGGCGCCCAGAGCATCTCGGCCTTCATCGTCTTCGCGATGGCCTTCATCATCACCGCGGAGATGTGGAGCAGCCCGATGTTGTCGTTCGGCATGCCCAGATACCGCGCGATGGCCTGCGCGTCACTGCTGTGGAAGCGTTCCACGAAGGTGTAAAAGTCTTCCGCACTGACGAATCCGGTCTCTTCCTTCATCAGGTCGTTCTGGAGGTTGCGGCTCCTCGTCGCCATCGAGATGTAGTCGTCGACGATGATGATATTGCGGATCTCGCGCTCCTTGAGATAGAGCTTGTCGAACGTCTTTAACTGGGCGTTTACGAGTTCCTCGACGAGCCGGTCAAACTGGGAGGATCTCGGGTCGATCCTGCGGATCTGCTCGTAGAGGCGAAGGACGCCGAGCTTCAGGTTCTGCGTGGTGACGAGGCGGTCCTGGTCAAACAGCGAGATCTGGATGCTGCCGCCGCCGATGTCGACGATCGCGGTCCCCTTGTCGATGACCTTGTTGAAATTCTGGCCGCGGGACGCGACGGACTTGTAATCAAGAAATCTCTGCTCCGAGTTGCTCAGGACGTCGATGTGGATCCCGGAGGCGCGCTCCCACTGGGAGAGAACGATCGAGGCGTTCATCATCTCGCGGATCGCGCTCGTTCCGTAGGCGCGGTAGTTCTCCACGCCGTAATTGTCCATGATCCTGCGGAACCCGATCAGGCACTGCTCCACCTGCCGGACGTGATCGTAGCTGATCTTGCCCGTATTGTAAGTGTCGCTGCCGAGGTCGATCGTCTGGCGGACCGAGTCCACCTCCCGGATCCCGTTCTTCCTGGACAGCTCGAAGATCTTGCACTCCAGTTCATAGCTGCCGCAGTCGATCGCGGCAAACATGTGTGCGCTCATACCCCCCTCCAGCTTCTTTTGCTATACCGTAAAATTCTGTTCAAAAAACCCCTGTACCGAACAGCTATCTATGTCTGATTATATGGTCGCGGATGGGATGCCGCAAGGTTCTTTTGCCCCCGCGGTCCGGAACCCGCCGACTTATTTCGCGTACTCGTCCCTGCCGAGGAGCGAGTCGATGAACTGCTGCGCCGTGCGCCCCGACATCGAGCCGCTTCGCATCTCCCATCTGGTCGCTTCTTTGCGGAGCTGCTCCTCGTCCATGTCGATGCCGTGCTTTTTCGCAAGCTCCTTCACGATCTGCTGGTACTCGTCGAAATCCGGCTCCTCGAAATAGATGCTCAGGCCGAACCTGCCTGCGAGCGAGAGCTTCTCCTGCGTGGTGTCTCCGCCGTGCTTGTCGGAGATCGCGGCGCCGTCGCGGTCCGAGAAGTTCTCGCGGATGAGATGCCTCCGGTTGCTCGTCGCGTAGATCAGGATGTTGTCCGGCTTTTTCTCAAGGCCGCCCTCGATGACCGCCTTCAGGTACTTGTACTCCGTCTCGAACTCCTCGAAGCTCAGGTCGTCCATGTACAGGATAAAGCGGTAATTGCGCCCCTTCAGCTGCGAGATCACCGCGTGGATGTCCTTGAACTGGTGCCGGTAGATCTCGAT
>DJXE01000015.1 GCA_002449595.1 Lachnospiraceae bacterium UBA7012 | reverse complement strand
CCCAGGAGCAAAGCACGTCCACGAACTCCTCGCTGCTGAGAACCCGGTTCTCCAGCTTCAGATTGTACTTTCCTGTTTCCTTGTCGTAGAACTCGCTGGAAGCAATGTCCAGCGCGATGCCGATATCCACACCCGGCTGATAACCCGCCAGCTCGATCGCCTGCGTCAGCAGCTGCAGGCCTTCCTCATTGCTCTTGAAATTGGTGGGCCAGAAGCCGCCCTCGTCCGCGATGGACAGCGGGCGTCCCGTCTGAGAGAAGATCTTTTTCGCGGCGTTGTAGACGTTTACGACCGCGGCGAAGCCTTCTTCGAAGCTCTTTGGGCTGAGCGGGATAACCAGAAAATCCTGCACGTCGATGGAATCGACCGCGTGCGCGCCTCCTCCGATGATCTGAATCATCGGGACCGGGATCGTCCGCGCGTTTGAGCCTCCCAGGTAGCGGAACAGCGGTTCTCCCTTGGCATTTGCCGCCGCGTGCGCGATAGCCATCGAGCAGCCCAGGATCGCATTCGCGCCGAGGCGGCTCTTGTTCGGCGTCCCGTCCGCTTCGATCATCATATGGTCCAGCGCCGCCTGGTGCGTCGCGTCTTTTCCGATCAGCATCGGCGCAATTTCATTTTCGATGTTGGCGATTGCCTTGCGTACGCTCTTTCCGCCCAGCTCGTTTCCGCCGTCTCTCAGCTCCAGCGCCTCGAAGATGCCGGTTGACGCACCGCTGGGGACCGTGCCTCTGCCTTTCGCGCCTCCGGCCAGTTCGATATCCACTTCAACGGTCGGGTTTGCCCGGCTGTCAAATACCTGTCTTGCTGTTACCTTTGTAATCTCATACGGATTCATCACTTATCCGCTCCTTTCTCTTCCTCTTCCACGATGCGCAGCACATGATCAAAGGTCACCGCATTCTCCCGCACCACGCGGCTCACGATGTCCCTGACCCGCTGCTGCTTTTCGTCATCTCCGACGAGGTACTCGACGGGGGACTTCCCGTCCACCCGCGCCAGCAGCAGCAGCGCCAGCGTCCTCACCGTTGTCTCTTCCATCTCCGCCTTGTCCATAAAATCCATCCTGCCGAAATAAATGCGGAGCATATAGCGGAGCATGGCGAGGAACGCGCCGGAGTACTCCGGGAAGCGGACCGACTTCAGGATAAAATGGTTGGTGAAGAATGCCAGGTCAAACGCCGGGTGGCCGTAATGAGCGACCTCATAATCCAGCACGGAGATTCCGCGGCCCACCACCATGATGTTCTTGGGGCTGTAATCGCCATGAACAAGGGTGATCGCACTGTTCATCATCTTGTCGATGACCGCCTCGGCCTGCGCTTTGTATTCCGGATGCTTGCCGACCGTAAAATGGATATATGGATCGATCCGCAGATTATAGAAGATTCCTTTGTCCGCGAAGCGCCCCGCAATCGTCTCGTCGTTCGCGCAGCGGTTGTGAACCGTCACGAGCGTCTCGATAGACTTCCTGGCGACCTCGAAATCCAGCAGCCCGGACATGAGGTCCGCTTTCCACATGCTGCAGTCGTCCGGCACCGCTTCCCGTCCGTAGATGTAGTTCTCCTCATCGTAGAAATAGACCTCCGGGGCATTGTCCGGCATCAGTTCATGATAAATCCGGTTGCTGTCGTATTCAACCCCCATCCGGTTGGGATCGCACTCCCAAACCTCTTTTGTCTTCAGCTGGGCCAGCGCCTGCTTGACGATCATCGGCGTCTTTTCCCCTCTGTCCACAAACACGACCGTGCCGGACACGCCGCCCTTGCAATAGTGAATCCTGTGTCCGTCTCCCTCGGTGATATACTCTTTCTCAGCGAGATACCGTTCCAGCTCCTGCAGATTGGAAATGTCAACCATTCTTCATTCACCCTGTCCTTCTTTAGTAGTCTTCGGCAGAGCGGCTGTGCCGATCAATCTATTTCTCCCTCAGTGCACAACCAGAGAGAGCGCAAGGATCGACACCAGCGCGACTGCGCCCATGACGAAGGTCGTAGCCGTGACGGCAACGTAGCCCTTCTTGATGTCATATCCCGCCAGCTTGGTTACGCACCAGAAGTAGCTGCCCATGGGCAGAACGCCGCAGAAGGAGCCGCCCGCGATGGCGATAACCGCAAGCTCCGGAGAGATGTTCAGCGAAGGCAGCAGGGGCAGGATGATTCCGGCCGTCGTCGTCAGCGCGACGGTCGCGGAGCCCTGAGCGATCAGCACGATGGCGGAGATGAAGAAGGGCAGCAGCACGCTCGGCAGGCCCGTTCCCGCGATCAGGTTCGCCAGCACGTCGCCGACGCCGATGTTCTGGAGCACTTTGCCGTAGGATCCCGCGATACCAGTGATGAGGAGAATCTCGCAGCTTCCCCTCAGTGCCTTGGTGATCCAGGCGTCCGTCACCTCACCCGTCAGTTTGGTGGGCAGCAGGAAGCTGATCAGCGTGCCGATGAGCAGCGCGATGTACGGCGTGCCGATGAAGTTGATGAGCTTTACAATGCCGAGCTCGGCGCTTGCGTACTGGTTGGTAAAGGAGCGGACGACGATCAGGATGATCGGCACAACGATCGGCATGTAGGACATGAAGGTGGAAGGCGCGTGGGCAACCACTTCTTTAAAAGCCTTATCCGCTTCCAGGTCTTCCTCGTCGAGGGGCGCCAGCTCGGGATAGCGGCTGCGCAGGAACTTGGAATTGCACCAGAGGTTCGTGACAAGGATGACCGGAATCGAAACGATGAGACCGTAGAGCATCACCTTGCCGATGTCCGCGCCCAGGATGCCCGCGGCCGCGATCGGGCCCGGCGTAGGCGGCACCAGGGAGTGCGTCGTGAGCAGTCCGCACATCAGCGCCGTCACCAGGCACATATAAGGAATTTTGCCTGAGTTGGATACGGCTTTGATGACCGGGTTCAGGATGACGAAGCCGGAATCGCAGAAGGTCGGGATGGAAACCACGCCGCCTGTCAGCGCAGTCGCGAGCGTCGCATTTTTGTTGCCGACGAGGTTCAGAATGGACTGCGCGATCTTCTGTGCGCCGCCCGTCGCCTCAAGGATTTGTCCGATAATGACACCACATACGATCACGATGCCGATGCTCTGCATCGTGCCGCCGAAGCCTGCGGACACCAGATTTGCCACATCCGCAAGGGGAAGCCCGCTTGCCATGCCCAGCAGCAGTGAGACGATCAACAGAGACAGGAATGCATGCAAGTGGCACTTCGAGATCAGAACCATCAGCAGGATAACGCTGACGACCAGCAGAAATACAGAATACATACTGTCCTCCATTCTTTGTCCTTCAGGGGCTTTGC
>DJXE01000059.1 GCA_002449595.1 Lachnospiraceae bacterium UBA7012 | reverse complement strand
TTTGAGCCCTGCGGACTCAGCCAGCTGATGGCGCTGCGCTACGGCACGATCCCGATCGTGAGAGAGACGGGCGGACTGAAAGACACTGTCATGCCGTACAACCAGTACGAGGGAACAGGAACCGGATTCACATTTGCAAACTACAACGCGCATGAGATGATGAACACGATCCGTTACGCGGAGCAGGTCTACTACGACCGCAAGCGCGACTGGAACAAGATCGTCGACCGCGCGATGGCAGCCGATTTCTCGTGGAAGGTCTCCGCGGGACAGTACCAGGTCATGTACGACTGGCTGATCGGCTGACGGGCAGCTGCCCATCGGGCTTTTCATGACAAAGAACAACAGTAACGACGGAGTATTTGTGCAGGCCGGGATTCTGGCCGCCGCGAGCATCGCGGTCAGGATCATCGGCCTGCTTTATCGGTCGCCCCTCACGGCGATCATCGGAGATGAGGGCAATGGCTATTACGGCACTGCCTATAATATCTATACCATCATTCTTCTGATCTCATCCTACAGCGTCCCATCGGCGATCTCGAAGGTCATGGCGGAGAAACTCGCGCTGGAGCAGTACAAGAACGCACAGCGCGTATTTTACTGCGCCCTCGCGTACGCACTCATGGTGGGTGCTGCGGCAGGCCTGTTCCTGTTCTTCGGCGCCGGGATCCTGGTGCCGGAGCTCTGCGTCCCGGTCCTGAGAGTATTCGCGCCGACGATCTTCGTATTTGGAATCCTCGGCGTACTGCGCGGCTATTTCCAGGCGCGCAGAACGATGGTCCCCACTTCGGTCTCGCAGATCCTCGAGCAGATCGCGAACGCGGTCGTCAGCATCGGGGCGGCGTGGCTCCTCATGAGAGGCGCAGCCGAAGGGACGGAAGGCGCCCTGCGCGGCGCGGTCGGCAGCGCGCTGGGAACGGGCTCCGGCGTCGTCATCGCGCTCATCTTCATGCTGTACTGCTTCCGCGCACAGCGGGGAGAGATGAGAGCGCAGATCCGCCAGGACATGGGCCCTGCGGCGTCCTACGGCAGGATCATGAAGGAGACGATGCTCGCGATCACGCCTTTTATCCTGAGCAGCTTCATCCTGAACCTGACGACGTCGCTGAACCAGACGATCTTCCTGCGTGAGGTCATTCAGAGCGGGACGATGACCGACATCGAGGCGACGACGATCTACGGAATCTTCTCGAACAAAGCGGTCGTCATCACGAACATCCCGATCTCGATCGCGACGGCGGTCGCGGCGGCGATCATTCCCGGCATCTCGACCGCATACGCGCGTATGGACATGGAGGAGACGAAGGCGCACGCCTCGAACGCCTCCCGCATCACGCTGATGATCGCGATCCCCTGCGCGGCGGGACTCATGTCGCTGGCGATGCCGGTGATGTTCCTGCTCTTCCCGCAGAGGGCGTCCGCACAGACGGCGTCGCAGCTGCTGGCCCTTCTCGCCGTGACGGTCGTGTTCTATTCTGTGTCGACCGTGACGAACGCGGTCCTGCAGGCGATCGGAAAGATGCACATGCCGCTGGTCAGCGCGGGCATCGCGCTCGTCGTCCAGACGGCCTTGCTCGTCCTGCTGCTGAAGTTCACGGATCTAGGGATCTATTCCCTGGTGCTTGTCAGCGTCGTCTATTCCGTGCTGATCTTCCTGATGAACGAATTCTTCCTGAAGCGCTACCTCGGCACGAAGCCGGGTGTGGCACGCGTTTATGGCGCGCCTGTCCTCGCGGCGGCCCTGATGGGAGCTGCAGCTTACGGCATTTATCAGGCGTTCTCGCGCCTGCTTCTCGCGGCTGGAATGCACTCTGACTACTTCAGGAACGCGGCGGCGATCGTTCCCGCGATCCTCGCGGCGATCGTCCTGTACTTCTTCCTCCTGATCCGCTTCAAGGCGATCGGAGAGGAGGATTTCGGAATGCTGCCGAAGGGGCGGGTCCTCGTGCGTTTATTGAAAAAACTCCGCTGGCTCTAAGCTTTATCGGCACAGCCCTGAGCATAAGGCCCGCGGCAGGGAATCAAAAGACCGGTCGCCGGGGATCACAACGTGGAATTAGACAGAAATCATACGACCGGCGATGGCCGGTGATCATGGTACCGGCGTTCGCCGGGGAAGGAATGATAAATGGCATTTGACGGCATCACGACGGCCTGCCTCGCGCACGAGCTCTCGGAGCGCCTGCTGGACGGGCGGATCGTGAAGATCGCACAGACGGAGAGCGACGAACTGCTGCTCTCCATAAAACCGTCTCCCGCAAGGGGCGGCGGACAGGTCCGCCTGTATCTCTCGGCGAACCCGTCGCTGCCGCTCGTCTACCTGACGGATGAGAGCCGGCAGGCGCCCCTCACAGCGCCGGCCTTCTGCATGCTGCTCCGCAAGCACCTCATGAGCGGGAAGATCACCGGCGTGTCGCAGCCCGCACTGGAGCGGATCCTGCGGTTCGAGGTCGAGCATTACAACGAGATGGGAGACCTGTGCACGCACACGCTCGTGATCGAGCTGATGGGCAAGCATTCCAACATCATCCTCACGGACGGCGAGGACGTGATCACGGACAGCATCAAGCACATCTCCCAGATGGTGAGTTCCGTGCGCGAAGTGCTGCCCGGACGAACATACTTCATCCCCGAGACCCAGGGCCGGACGGACCCGTTCCTGGAGACCGAGGAATTCTTCTGCGCAAAGCTGGCAGAGACCGAGATGCCGCCGGCATCCGTTCTTTCCCGCAGCTATATGGGGATCTCCCAGGTGATGGCGCAGGAGCTCTGCTTCCGCGCGGGCGTGGATCACGACCGCTCCGCCGGCGCGATGACCGGCGAGGAGGCAAAAGCACTTTGGCGCGCCTTCCACGGACTCCTGGATGAAGTGAAGAATGGAAGTTTCACGCCCTCTGTCTACTGCGGGATCCGCGGTGGAGACAGAGAGGAGCCGCAGGAATACGCGGCGGTGCCGCTCACGATGCTGGAGGAGAATCCGGGCGTCCTTGTGAAGCGGTATGACACCGTCAGCGAGCTCCTGGAGTCCTATTACCGGGAGAAGAACATCAGGACCAGGATCCGGCAGAAGTCGGCGGACCTGCGCAGGATCACAAGCACGGCACTCGAGAGAACGTCGCACAAGCTCGATCTGCAGACGAAGCAGATGGAGGACACCGAGAAGCGGGAGAAGTACCGGCTCTACGGCGAGCTCCTCACCGCGTACGGACACGGCATTCCCGCCGGCGCGAAGGACTGCGAGGTCGACAACTACTATACAGGTGAAAAGGTCCGCATCCGCCTGGACGAGACTTTGACCGCCTCCCAGAACGCGCAGCGCTACTTTGACCGCTACGCGAAGCTGAAGCGCACGGCGCAGGCGCTGGAGAGCCTCCTCGAGGAGACGAGGACGCGCAAGGCCCAGCTCGAGATGATCCAGCTCTCGCTGGACATGGCGCAGACGGAAGGCGACCTCATCCAGGTCCGGCAGGAGCTTGAGCAGGAAGGCTTCGTGAAGCGCACGGCAGTCTCCCGGAAGGGGAAGGAGCGGAGCGCCGAAGGCAAGCCGATGCACTATGTGAGCAGCGACGGCTATGACCTGTACGTCGGGCGCAACAACATCCAGAATGACCAGATCAGCTTCCATCTGGCGGCGCCGTCGGACATCTGGTTCCACGCGAACGACATCCCCGGATCGCACGTGATCCTGAAGACGAACGGGGAGAAGATGGACGACATCCCCGACCGCGTATTCGAGGAGGCAGCCTCGCTTGCCGCGTGGTACTCGAAGGGACGGGAGCAGAGCACGGTGGAGATCGACTATCTGGAGCGGCGCCACCTGAAGAAGCCGGCCGGCGCGGCGCCGGGCTTCGTCGTCTACTACACGAACTACTCGATCCGCGCGAAGGCGGATATCTCAGCACTCAAGCAGGTGCCGTAAGCGTGAAAACGCCGCATTTGCCAGATAGTTTGAAATTAGGTACAATAAGATGTTGCTTTGCAGCAATATGGAAAGGTGGTCGTTAAAACTATGATTCGCAGCATGACAGGATTCGGCCGCGCGGAGTCGGAGCGGGGAAACGACAAGTTCACAGTAGAGATGAAGTCCGTGAACAACCGTTTTCTGGACGTCAGCGTGCGCATGCCGAAGATCTTCAACCCGTATGAGGCATCCCTGCGCGAGATCGTGAAGCGCTACGCGGAGCGGGGCAAGATCGACATCTATGTCAACTATGAGCATGAGGCGGGATCCGACGTCGTCGTCACCTACAACAGGGCGGTCGCGAAGCAGTATGCGGACGCGCTGAAGGAGATGGCAGCGGAGCTCGGCATCGACGGAAGGATCGGCATTCACCAGCTCGCCGGCTATCCGGACGTCCTCGTCGTCAAGGAAGAGGACCCGGACCAGGCGGCCCTCTGGGGCGATCTCCAGGCAGCCGTCGAGAGAGCGGCGGAGGAGTTCGTCGCGGCGCGTGAGAAGGAAGGCGCGTTCCTCGCGCAGGACATCCGCAAAAAACTCGACCTGATGCGCAGGGAAGTCGCTTTTATCCAGGACAGGGCGCCGGCCATCGTCGAGGAGTACCGCAGGCAGCTCACGGAGAAGGTCCAGAGCCTCCTCTCGGAAGGCGCGGTCGATGAGAACCGGATCGTGCAGGAAGTGACGATCTACGCGGACCGCGTCGCGGTCGACGAGGAGCTCGTCCGCTTGAAGAGCCACATCGAAGCCATGGACCATGAGCTCTCGAGAGAGGGAAGCATCGGCAAGAAGCTCGATTTCCTGGCACAGGAGATGAACCGCGAGTCCAACACGATCCTCTCGAAGTCGGACGACCTCGTGATCTCGGATCACGCGATCGAGCTCAAGACCTGCGTCGAGAAGATCAGGGAACAGGTCCAGAATATTGAGTAAGCTGATCAACATCGGTTTCGGCAACATCGTGAACGCCGAGAAGATCATCGCGATCGTCTCCCCGGACGCCGCGCCGGTCCGCCGCCTCGTATCGCGGGCCAAGGAGAGCGGACGGAGCGTGGACGCCACGCAGGGGCGAAAGACGAAAGCCGTCCTCGTGATGGAGGGCGATGAAGTGGTACTGTCGGCGCTGCTTCCGGAGACGATCCGGACGAGGGCGCTGCAGGAGGAGTACGGCATCCGGCAGACAGCCGCCGGGAAGACGGCGGAAGCTGCTTTGCACATCTATGAAAAGGAGACGTAACAGAAAATGATTCATCCTTCTTATGTAGACCTGATGAAAGTGGTCAATAAAGGCGTCGAGGAGGGCGAGACCCCGGTCATCAACAGCCGCTACTCGATCGTCATGGCGACGGCGAAGAGAGCGCGCCAGATCGTGGACGGCGACGACCCGATGATCGAAGGCGCCTACGGCAAAAAGCCCCTCTCCATCGCAGTCGAAGAGCTGAACGAGGAGAAGATCCGGATCCTGTCCGAGGAAGACGCGGCAGCAGCTGATGCTGAAGCGAAGCTCGAGGCGGAGCGCCTGCGCGCATCGATCAGCGCGGCGGAAGCGGACGAGCTGCTGAGCGGCGAAGAGTTCTCTGAAGAAGAATCCGCGGAAGCGGAGACCGGCGCGGAAGCCGGGGCGGAAGAGAGCGACGAGGAGCCGGAAGAGACCGGGACGGAAGAAGAAGCAGAATGAAACTCGCATTCGTGTCGCTGGGCTGCGATAAAAACCTGGTAGACAGCGAAGAGATGCTGGAACTGCTCTCCCGCGGGGGGCGGTATGTCCTGACAGATGACGAGGAAGAAGCGGAAGCAGCTGTAGTTAATACATGCTGCTTCATTGATGATGCCAAAAAAGAGAGCATCGGCGAGATCCTCTCCTTCGCGGAGCGCAGGAAGAGCGGCCAGCTCAAGGCCCTGATCATCACGGGCTGCATGGCGCAGCGCTACAGTGAGGACGTGCTCCGGGAGATCCCGGAGGTGGACGCCGTCGTCGGAACGACGGCGAGAAAGCGCCTTCCCGAAGCCCTGGACGCCGTGATCAAAGACGGCGTGCACGGCGCTGTTTACCTCGAAGACAAGAACGCGCCGGAGGAGACGGCCGACCGGCTCCTTTCCACCGGCGGGCATTACGCGTACTTAAAGATCGCGGAAGGCTGCAGCAAGCACTGCACCTACTGCGCGATCCCCGGGATCCGCGGCGAATACCGCAGCGTCCCGATGCCGCAGCTCCTCGCGCAGGCGAAAGACCTCGCCGCACAGGGCGTGAAGGAACTGATCCTGGTGGCGCAGGAGACGACGGTTTATGGCAGAGACCTCTATGGGGAAAAGAAGCTTCCCGAACTCATCCGGGAACTCTGCAAGATCGAGGAACTGAAGTGGATCCGCATCCTTTACTGCTACCCGGAGGAGATCACGGACGAGCTGATCGGCGTGATCCGGGACGAGCCGAAGGTGGTCCACTACATCGACATGCCCATCCAGCACGCGTCGGACGACGTCTTAAAGCGCATGGGACGCAGGACAAATCGGAAGGAACTCGAGGAGACGGTGCGCCGCCTTAGGGAGAACATTCCGGACATCTGCATCCGCACGACGCTCCTCACGGGATTCCCCGGGGAGCTCGAGAAGGATCACGAGATCCTGTGCCGCTTCGTGAAGAAGATGAAGTTCGACCGGCTCGGGGCATTCATGTATTCAAAGGAAGAGGGAACGCCTGCCGCGAAGATGAAGCCGCAGGTCCCGGCTCCCGTGAAGAGGAAACGCCACAAGGAACTGATGCTCCTGCAGCAGGAGATCGCGTTCCGTAAGGCGCGCGCGATGAAGGGCAAGGTCCTCACCGCGTTTATCGAAGGAAAGATCGCGGGGGAGGATGTCTACACCTCCCGCACATATATGGATACGCCGGGCGTGGACGGAACGCTTTTCATCGAATCGGATGAAGAGTTCATGTCGGGCGACTTCGTGCAGGTGAAGATCACCGGCGCGGACGGCTACGACCTGATCGGCGTGCCGGTGCCGGAAGAATAAGTCCTGCAGTCTTAAGGGACAGCACAAGGAGCAAGAAGATGAATCTTCCCAACAAACTGACGCTTTTCAGGGTATTTCTGATCCCGGTGTTCGTAGTGTTCATGCTGGTCAGCGTCACGGGGCCGTATGACAAGTGGATCGCGCTCGCGATCTACGTCATCGCCTGCCTCACGGACATGCTGGACGGCAAGATCGCCCGCAAATACAACCTGATCACGGACTTCGGCAAGTTCATGGACCCGCTCGCGGACAAGCTTCTCGTCTGCAGCGCGATGATCTGCCTCATTGAGCTCGGGCGCCTGCCCGCGTGGATCGTGATCGTCATCATCTCGAGAGAGTTCATCATCAGCGGCTTCCGCCTCGTGGCGGCCGACAACGGCGTCGTGATCGCGGCGAGCTGGTGGGGCAAGTTCAAGACCGTCTTCCAGATGGCAATGACGATCCTGATGATCGCGGACATCGAGGCCCTTCGCCCCGTCACGCGGATCGTGATGTGGATCGCCCTGATTCTCACGGTCGTCTCCCTCATCGATTATCTGTGGAAGAACAAGGGCGTTCTGAAGGACGTGAAATGATGGATGATGAGAAAAGCATGATCGACGGGAACACCGTTTTCGCTCCCTCAGAGGCTGAACAGCCCGTCGCGGCACAGGCGGCTGCGCGCGAAGCGGTCCGGCTCGTCACGGAGCAGGGACTGACGCTGACGACGGCGGAGTCCTGCACGGGCGGCATGCTGGCGGCGGCAATCACCTCAGTGCCCGGCGTGTCGGCGGTCTATCCCGGCGGTTTTGTCACATACTGCGACGAATTCAAACACAAGCTGCTCGGCGTGTCGAAGAAATGCCTGAAGAAGAACGGCGCGATCAGCAGGGCCACCGCGAAGCGGATGGCGAAAGGCGCGGCGAAGAAGGCCGGCGCGGACATCGCACTGTCGGTGACGGGGAACGCTGGCCCCGACGCGCAGGAGGACAAGCCGGTCGGGCTCGTCTATATTGGACTGTACTTTCAAGGCGTCACAGAGACGGAGAAATTTACGTTTCAGGGCGGGAGGCAAGAGATCCGCGAGGCCGCGTGCCTGAGCGCTCTTCAGATGCTGTACCGCAGGCTGAGCTGACCCGGCATCTTCCGGGACTAAGGAGTTCATTAATGAAAAAGCTTATGGAGCAGATCCTGAAGTTCGGGATCGTCGGAGTCATCTGTTTCTTCATCGACTATCTGGTCGGCATCGCGGCGATGAACATCGCGATGAAAGTGCTGGGAGAGGGCGGATTCGCCACGGCTTCCACGATCGGGTCGGTGCTCGGCTTCATCGTCTCCGTCATCGCGAACTACATCCTGAGCTTCAAGTTCGTCTTCCAGAGAAAAGAGAACATGGACCGGCGCGCCGAGTTCGTTATCTTCCTGATCCTCTCGGTCATCGGCCTCGGGATCAACGCGCTGATCGTGTGGGGCTTCACCGGTCCCATCTACAGCTCGAGCGCGATGCTGCGCAGGCTCATGGGCTACAACATGGCCTACACCGTCGGCAAGATCATCGCGACGGCGGTCGTCATGGTCTACAATTTCGTCACGCGGAAGAAATTCCTGGAACAGAAGTGAAACGGCCGGCCGGCGCTCGCATGAGCTTCGGCAGGTGCGGAACGCCGCGGCGCTCCCGGGAGAAAAACAGTGGCAGATACATTATATTTCGTGATCCCCTGCTATAACGAAGAGGAGGTGCTGCCGGAGACGGCAAAGCGCCTGAAAGAGAAAGTCGCCTCTTTGCGGGAAAAGGGAAAAGTCAGCGGCTTAAGCCGCATCGTGTTTGTGAACGACGGGTCGAAGGACAGGACCTGGGAGATGATCTGCGAGCTCCATGAACAGGATCCGGTCTTCTCCGGCATCTGCCTCTCGCGCAACAGAGGCCACCAGAACGCGCTCCTCGCGGGACTTATGACCGTGCGGGACTACGCGGACTTCGCGGTCTCGATGGACGCGGACCTGCAGGACGACGTCGACGCGGTGGACGAGATGATCGACAAGTACTACGCCGGAAAGGACATTGTCTACGGCGTGCGGTCCGCGCGGCAGACGGACACGTTCTTCAAGAGGACGACTGCGCACGGATTCTACAGCCTCATGAAGGGCATGGGTGCGGAGACGGTCGCGGACCACGCGGACTTCCGCCTCATGAGCGCGAGAGCGCTGGACGCGCTCTCCGGATTTACGGAAGTGAACCTGTTCCTGCGCGGCATCGTGCCGATGCTCGGATTCCCGACAGACGTCGTTTACTACGAGCGGCACGAGCGGTTCGCGGGAGAGAGCAAATACCCGCTGAAGAAGATGCTGAGCTTCGCCGTCCAGGGGATCACATCCCTCTCGACGAAGCCGCTGCAGATGATCACCGGACTCGGCTTTTTCATCTTCCTCGTGAGCATCGTTATGCTGGTCTACTCCTTATTCCGGCACTTCACCGGCGCGACGATCGTCGGCTGGACGTCCCTCACGATCTCCCTGTGGGCGATCGGCGGCCTGATCCTCTTAAGCCTCGGCGTCATCGGCGAGTACGTCGGCAAGATCTACCTCGAGAGCAAGGCGCGCCCGCGCTTCATCATCCAGGAGTACCTGGACAGCGAGCACGGCTATGTGGCGGGAGATGAGAGAAAAGCGCAGCGCGAATGAGTGATTGCGGGCCGCGAAAGGCGGCGCGGGCAAGGCGCGGCTGGGATATCTGCAGATCAGAGCATGAGCTCGTCCCCGTGCTCCTTCAGCCACCTGCGGCGGACGCGGTAGTCCGGCAGGACGGATCCGACGAGCGCCCAGAACGCCTGTGAGTGATCCATGTGGACGAGATGGCAGAGCTCGTGGACGACGACGTAATCGAGCACGTCCGGCGGCGCGAGCATGAGCTTCCAGTTGAAATTGAGATTCTTCTTCGCGGAGCAGCTCCCCCAGCGGGTCTTCTGCTCGCGGATGGAGATCCGCCCGTACGAGACGCCGAGAATTTCAGCGTAGTACGCACAGCGCTGCGGGATGTATTCCGCGGCTTTGCGGCGGTAAAGCTTTTCCAGATACGCGTGCTGCTCCGGCGTCAGCGGGTCACGGTCCTTGCGCTTCTGCAATTCTTCGAGGCGCTGCTGCTTCTCGGTGAGCTTTTCGAGGACCCAGGACTGCTTGAGTACGAGAAACCGCTCGATCTCCGCGACCGTGGAATACCATGGCGCGCGCACTTCGAGATTTCCATCCTTCGTGATGAGGATGGAGAGCGTGCGGCGCTTCGAGCGCTTCAGCGTATAGCGGACGGCGAGAGGCATCCCGCCCTTTGTGTGAAGGATGACCTCACGGACGATAGTTTCTTTTTTCATAACCCCCAGTTTAGCACAAAGAAAGGAGAAACCGGCATATGGAACGAAGCGGCAGATGTATTCTGGTCTGTGCGGGTGATTTTACGCCCGTGGATCTGGGCGTCACGAACGACGACTTCCTGATCGCGGTCGACGCGGGACTCGAGCACCTGCTCCGCATCGACACGCTGCCGGACCACCTCGTCGGCGATTTCGACTCCCTGGACGAGTCCTACCGGGAACTTGTGGACCGGATGGAAGAGGCGCACCCGGAGAGCGTGACGAGACTCAATCCCGTCAAGGACGACACGGACGCGATGGCGGCGGTGATGATCGGCATGGAGCGCGGCTACCGCAGGTTCTACATCTACGGCGGCATGGGCGGACGGCTCGACCACACGCTCGGCAACCTGCAGCTCCTGACGTATCTCAGAGAGCGCGGGTGCAAGGGCTACCTGATGGACGAGAAGACGATGGTCACCGTGATCCGCGGCGAGACGATAAGGTTCCACGAGACCTTCGACGGAACCGTCTCCCTCGTGGCGCTCAGCGACGCGGTCCCGGACGTCACGATCCGCGGGATGAAATATGAGACGGAACATGTTACACTTGTGAACGGCACGACGCTCGGCATCAGCAATGAGAAGCGGAGCGGGGCACCGGCGGAGATCACCGTAGGCAACGGATACGCTGCAGTGATCGCGAGCTGGGCGCCGACAGTGCAGTAACGGCACGATAAGGGCGTGATGCTCGCCCATAAACCTTTTCGTACGGCTTCAGCAGGTGCTGGCGCTGTACAGGATCACCGCAACCTGAATTCACGATATGGAGGAAAAGATGGAACACAGACCGGTCGTACTCATGATACTCGACGGATATGGCCTCAATGACAATCCCGAAGGCAA
>DJXE01000154.1:4773-5937 GCA_002449595.1 Lachnospiraceae bacterium UBA7012 | reverse complement strand
AAACGCCATCACATGGAGGACGTACTGCCGGTACTGTGCAACTGCGACCATCTGGCCATGCAGGCGATCCACGCAGCTCTGATCCGGGAAGGGACCTGCGTGACCTCCGACTGCTGTGACTACTGCATTGTCGGCGATAAGAATCCCATGGCAGCGGAATATGAACTGAAACAAGCAGACAACGGCCTTTGGATCAGCGAGAAGAAATAGAACGGGGCGGGAGAAGCTATGAAATACGTCGGAATATACTGGTCGCTGTTTGCACCGATGATAAAAAGGAGTATTCGGCAAAGATTTAGTGCGTCTCTTGCGGAGCAGTCGATCCGGGAAGGCAAGAAGGAATACAAAAGACTCTTGTCACGAGCGGACGATCTCGGCCCCGGTAATCCCATGGCATCCAATGCATTCTCTCCGGGGTCATGGCATTGATCCTGAAAAAGGGAAGGAAGTAGACATCAAAATGAAAGTATATGAGTTTGGAAAAGAGCACTCAAAGCGATTTGTGATGTTCCAATGCGCGGTCGAGCCCTGGTGGGTGTTCAAGGCTTCCGCTGAAGAGATGGCGAAGGACTACCACGTCTACCTTTTCATCGCGGACGGCCACGACGGACAGGGCACAGAGTTTGTCTCCCTCGAGAAGTACGCGAAGGACGCAGCAGAATATCTGAGAGAGCAGGGCATAAGCCATGTCGACGGAATGTACGGCGTCTCCATGGGCGGCGCCGCCGTGATCCGCTTCCTCGCGACCGAGGACATCCCTGTGGAGAAGGCCATCATCGATGCCGGCATCACGCCGTATCCCTACCCGAAGCTGATCTGCCGCCTGATCTCCGTCAAAGACTGGATCATGATCATGATGGCCACCAGATCGCTGCGAATGATGCGGCTCGCGTGCCCGCCGGAGCGCTGGACGCCCAAGGGAGAAGATCCGGAAGCCCACTACCGCGAACTGCTGCAATTTTACAAGCAGCATTATTCCCCGCGGACGATCTACAACGTCTTCTGGTCCACCGACAACTATTCCATGCCGGACCCGGTCCCGAAGGTCGACACGAAGATCGAGTACTGGTACGGCGAGGAAGAGAAGCGGGCGAGAGAGAAGGAACACGACATCGAATTCGTCTGCCGGACTTACCCGCAGACCGTGCTCAGGGAATTCAAAGG
>DJXE01000154.1:0-4638 GCA_002449595.1 Lachnospiraceae bacterium UBA7012 | reverse complement strand
AAAACAGTTTCTGGGAGCGCCTGATCCTTGACTGCAGGCTGCCGTAGCTGGAAAACAGTGCAGATTTTTAATGTAATGTGCTGGAATTTAGTGTGGAAATTGCTGGTAAAACTACACTAAATTCCTGAATGCCTTTATCTTGATTGTCTTCCGCACGGTGAATAGAATTAATCGCCGGTCACGTGATATACTCTCTTCATGAGCACATTTGATTTCTTTAAACTACTGCGGGGGAAGATCCCGCGCCGCACAAAGATCTGCTTCCTGACCGGCATTGTGATCGGCTTCATCACGCATTTCTACATGATGAGCAACAAGCTGCCGAACTGGGACGACCTTAACAACATTAAGGGCGCCGGCGTCGGCAAGGAATTCGGGAGATGGGCCGTCGGACTGTGGCACCATTTCTTCTCGACGTGGTCCGCGCCGTCGATCAACGGGATGATGGCCATCGTGCTGTTTTCCGTCAACGCGTGCCTCGTTCTCGAGATCCTGCGACTGAAGTCGGAGACGGCGGCAGTCCTGATTCCGGTGATCACACTGACGTTTCCCACGATCGCGAGCGACATGACGTTCATGTTCATGGCGGCTGATTACGCCGTGGCGGTTCTGTTCGCTGTGATCGGCGTCTTCTTTACGCTGAAATTCCGATTTGGGTTTATCGTCGGTATCTACTTCATGTTTTACAGCCTCGGACAGTACCAGGCGTTTCTGCCGATGGCCGCTGCGCTGTATCTTCTTGCGCTTATCCGCGACGTATATGAACTGGAGGCGGGCAAGAGTGCGGCCGCCGTGGTCAACGGTCACAGTTCTGAAGGGAAGGCAAGCGAGGCCTCCGGGAATAGCGGAAGCAAGGCAGGCGCTGTCGGCAGGCATGGCTGGAAAGTCAGAGAGAAGAGTCCCGCCGAAATCGCAGCCTGCGTTCTTTCTGCGACGCCGCGTCCGCAGTCCCTCAAGGACATTTTTGTACAGGGCGTTAAGACGCTGCTCATGATGGGCGCCGGTGTCGGCTTCTATCTGATGAAAAGCAGGCAGACCGAGCTTCTCGGCTATCGCGGCATCAACAATATGGGCCACATCGATCCCGCGCGCGTGCCGATCACGATCCTTCGCGCCTACCACCGCATTCTGCAGTATTATGTGACCAGCCCGCCCGCATTCATCACAGAACATGCGCGCGACTGGCACCTCTATGTGCTTGTGCTGACAGCGCTTCTCACAGTCCTGATCCTCGTTCAGAAGAAGATCTTCCGCGAGCCTGTGCGGCTCGTCATGCTTGGCGTCTTTTATTTCCTGCTTCCGCTGGCTGCGGCCGCAGTCTACATGATGGCGCCCGACGTTGATCACGCCTCCACGATGATGATCTATCCGTACATGACGATTCTCTACCTGCCTGTCATGCTGACGGAGCTTGTGGAAGTGCGGAGTGGGAGTCTGAAGATCCCTGGATTCAGTTCTCCGGCGGCATTCTTCAAATCACTCGTTCCGGCGGCTGCAATCATCTGCACTGTGATCTCGGTCTCGTTTGCGGCTTATTACAACTATCGCATCTGCAATGAGGCATATTTCCGCACAGATATTGCGTTCCGCAGAGTTGGCGCCTTCTACGAGCGCCTCGTGACCCGCCTCGAGAACACCGATGGCTACACTTACGACCAGCCGGTCATCATTGCCGGCGATTACTGGCCGGAGCGCAATATCCTCTCGACGTATTACATGATGGGAGAGCGCTACGAGAACTTCGAGGGTGTCGCTCTTGAGAACGGCCTCTTCACGTCAAGCGTCCGGAACTCCTTCCTAAGGATCTACCTGGGAATCGACACGCCTGACGTGCCAGAGGAAGAATGGAGAGCGGTCATGGCGACCGATGAATTCAAAGCCATGCCGAAGTTCCCCGCGGACGGCTGCGTCAAGAAGCTCGGCGATGCCTGGGTCCTGAAGATCGCAGACTGAGCAGGCGAAACGGATCCTCAGAAGCTAATATAATCCTGATGGCATTTACATTTAAGAATTCTGCTTATTACCTTAGGCGGTCGGTCCAAACCGGCCGCCTATTTCGTTTTCATACGCAATCGGCCAAATGCAGTGATTGTAAATGAGACTCGGAGAGAAAAAAGAAAAACGATTTTGTTCATACGCGAAAAATCGCAATGAGGTTTTGTAAATGAATTCCCGAAGGAAAGGGGATTGTTGCAGCCCACAAAACCGCTGAAAAGGCTCTGGAATGCGGCTTTTCTGCTTGCGGCAGGTGGGGCGGGAGAAGTAAAATAGAAGTAGAAAAGATGCAGTTTTTCATACTGCAGCAAATGGGGTTGAATGCCGGCAAAGGGGAAGCGTTTTGAATGCCGGCAGGCAGAAAGGAGGGTTTCGATGCAGTCTTATATCAAAATGCAGTCCAAGCGCAATAAAGACGTGATCCTGAAGATCATTCCGGGACATTTCGTCACGCCGAACTCGCACATCAACTACTACGTCGACATGACGACGATGAAAGCGAGACAGAATGAGGCGAAGGCTGCCGCTGCGGCACTGGCGGAAGCATATTACGCGACGACGGTCGTCGACACGATCCTCTGCATGGATGGCACACAGGTCATCGGCGCATATCTGGCGGACGAGCTCAGCAAGAACGGCGTCCTGTCGATGAACGCGCACAAGACGATCTACATCGCGGAGCCGGAGTACGATCTTTCCGGACAGATGATCTTCCGCGAGAACCAGCTGATGATGATCCACGGCAAGCACGTCCTGCTGCTGCTCGCGTCTGCGACGACCGGCAAGACGATCGCGAGAGCACTGGATGGCGTGCACTACTACGGCGGCGATATCACCGGCGTGTCCGCGATCTTCTCGGCAGTAAGCAAAGTCGCCGGAATTCCGGTCAACGCACTGTTCTCGACAGAAGACATCCCGGACTACAAGACTTACGCGGCAGACAACTGCGCACTGTGCAAAAATGCGGTAGCAGTCGACGCAATCTGCAACGGCTTCGGCTATTCCCGCCTTTAACGCGTAAGCAATTGGCAGATTAATAAATAAACAATGGCATTATGCGCAGCCGCCGGAACAGAAAACCACTACTGAAAGATAGCAGGTACTGGTAAGCGAATGCGATAAGTCCAAGCGCTCGCAACAAGCATCCACAACTGGCATCGGCTACATTACGAGCGGTGGATAATTAAAGAATAATATAGTATAATTCATACGTTCTGCCTGTTCGGAACCGAACAGGCAGGATTATTCGTGCGCCAAATAGCAGGAATCACAGATTCACTCGCCGCAGCGCACAACGATTATTCATAATTTACGGCAATATTATTCACAAACAGCAGCATCAATATTCAACAGTATCCTATACACTCGAAAAGAAAGGGAGAGATAACATGAGCGCAAGTTTCAGTGACATTTTAAAGCAGGTCAGCGAGTGCAGCACCAAGGTCGTTTCCGTCGCTGCGGCACAGGACGAGCCGGTTCTTGAGGCGGTTGCGGAAGCGAGGAAGCAGGGCATCGCGGAGCCGATCCTTGTGGGCGACAAGGCGAAGATCGAAGAGATCGCGGCGAAGATCGGCATGGATCTGACGGGCATTCGCATCATCGACGAGCCCGACGTCACGGAAGCTTCCTTAAAGGCGGTGAAACTTGTGCACGACGGCGAAGCCGACATGTACATGAAGGGCATCCTGGACACCAAGACCTTCCTGAAGAGCGTCCTGAACAAGGAGTGCGGCCTCCGCACCGGCAAGCCGCTCTCGCACGTCGCGGTCTTTGAAATCAAGGGCATCGACCGCCTGCTCTTCCTGACGGACGTCGCTTTCATGCCTTATCCGACGCTCGAAGATAAAGAAGTCATCATCAACTACACCGTCGAAGTGGCGAACGCCTGCGGCGTCGAGATGCCGAAGGTCGCGCCCCTCGCGGCAGTCGAAGTCGTCAACGAGAAGATGCCTTGCTGCGTCGAAGCTGCCCAGCTCACGAAGTGGAACGAAGAGGGCAGGATCACCGGCTGCATCGTCGACGGCCCGCTCTCCATGGACCTCGCGATCGATCCCGAGGCATCGAAGCACAAAGCAGGCGCCGCGAGCCGGAAGATCGTTGGCAATGCGGACATTCTGCTTTTCCCTGACATTCACGCAGGCAACATGGTCTACAAGACCATCACGCACCTCACCGAGTTCAAGAACGGCTGCATCCTGACCGGCACGAAGGCACCCGTCGTCCTGACCTCCCGCTCGGATTCCTTCGAGACGAAGATCAATTCGATCGCGCTCGCGGCAGTTCTCGCTGAGCACATGAATAAGAAAGGTTAATTTAAGGAGCATTCTGTATGTCAAAAATTGCGGACAAGCTGTTCGGCACACACAGCCAGCGCGAACTGAAGCGCATCAAGAGCACGGTCGACAAGATCGAGAGCATGCGCGACGAGATGATGGCGCTGTCTGACGACGAACTGCGCGCGAAGACGCCATATTTTAAGAAGAGACTCGCGGACGGCGAGACGCTCGATGATATTCTGCCGGAGGCTTTTGCGGCGGTGAGAGAGGCGGCGAGAAGGACGCTCGACATGGAGCCCTTCCACGTCCAGCTCATCGGCGGCATCGTCCTTCACCAGGGCCGCATCGCCGAGATGAAGACCGGTGA
>DJXE01000101.1 GCA_002449595.1 Lachnospiraceae bacterium UBA7012 | reverse complement strand
GGGGAACTCTTTTGCTACCGCATCGATTGTTCCTCTTACTTGTATTCGCTCTCACTTGCTTGCTGAGGCGTCCCGTGGAGCAAATATGCTACCGCAATGACTGTATTCCCCTGCTTGTATTCGCTGCTGAGCGGTTTGGATAACTTGTTGGGGAACTTTTCTGCTACCGCATCACTTGTTCCTCTTACATGTATTCGCTCTCACTTGCTTGCTGAGGCGTCCCGTAGTGCAAACGCGCTACCACAATGGCTGTGTTAGTATGCTAGTATTCGCTTGGCTCCTGGAGATTGGCCATGATCTCGGGCATTTTCTTTTTCCTTAAGAGAAAAGCGAGTACGAGCAAGAAAATCGGAATCAGGATCAGGCTCAGCGGGTTCAGCTGGTTGAGGTCGTCCAGGTCGGTGGCGAGCTCGGTGAAGTTCGAGCGGAACATGCCGGCGATGTCTGTCAGCGAGTGCAGGAAGACGAGTCCCCACAGGCTGCCGCCGCGGTAGTAGACTGCGGTGAACACCATGCCGAGTGCGGAGGCGGTCGCGCACTGGACGAGCGCGGCGATCGGGTTTACTCCGTGGAACAGGTTGAACAGGTGCACCAGGCCGAAGATCAGGCCGCTGAGCAGGACGGACTTCCAGACGCCGCGGCGGTCTTTTCCGAGGCGGCAGCCGATCGCGTTTGCAATGATGCCGCGGAAGATCGCCTACTCGCGGAAGCCGACGCCGAACATCGAGAGCAGTCCCAGCACGATCAGGACGGGCGGTCTCCAGCGGAAGCCGGGCTCCTGCATCACTGTCCAGGCCATGCCTGCGAGCGCGTACGACTGAATGACCAGCCAGAACATGCCGCAGACGAGCGTCTTGAAGAATTTTCCTCTTTTCAAGGTCCAGCCGTAACCGAACCACAGGAGCACGGCGAGCGGCCAGACGATGGCGACGATCTCATTCGCGTAGCCGACAGCGACATACGGCGGCATGATCGAGAAGATCCAGCTGACGCCATTTAATACGAGAATCGAGGCGACCGCGAAGAGGATGCTCCGTGAGACCGGCTTTTCCCGCAGCCATCTGCCGGCGGCGCTGAGCGGTCTCCCGTCCGGACGTCTGCCGGGCTCGCCGAGTGCTGCCTCGCCGAGTTGTCCATCGAACTCGCCTTGCGCTGCCTCTCCAAGTTGTCTATCAAGCTCGCCTTGCGCTGTCTCCTCACGTTGTCTGTCGAGCTCGTCAAGCGGTCTTGCCGTACTCATTTGTCAGCTCCGGCGAGGGAATCGCTGTTGACCGGGAAGGTGAAATAGGTGTCCGGATACGGCTCTTCATCGAGCGTGAAGTGCCACCACTCTTCCTCGAGGGGCCTGAATCCGTGCGCCAGCATTGATTCCCGGAGGATCATGCGGTTCGCGTACTGCTCTTCTGTGATATCTGTGTAGTCGGGATGGCTGAGCTGCCCGAAGTAGTCGAAGGTGCCGCCCATGTCGACTTCCTTTTCGGTCGTCATGTCGAACAATGTGAGGTCGACCGTGCTGCCGCGGCTGTGGCCGGAGTGCTCCGCGATGTAGCCCTGCGGGAAGAGGACGTCCTTCTCAAGCTCCGGATAGAAGTACTCTTTCATCTTCGTGTCGTCCGGATCGAGTGCCCAGTTCATGAAGTCGGTGACTGCTTTCTGCGGGCGGTAGGCGTCGAAGATCTTGAGGCGGTAACCCTTTTCGATGAGGTCGTCGCTCACCTCTTTCAGAGCGGCTGCTGCTTCCTTTGTGAGAAAAGCAAGCGGCTCCTCATAACCATCGATTCTCCTGCCGACAAAGTTGTAGGTCGAATAGTAGCGGATCTCCAGGATCGCGTCCGGCACCGCCTCGCTCAGAAGGACGAAGTCAGACGAGTCGTTCGAGAGCTTGACATCGTAGTCGGCTGCCGCCTGCGGCTCGGCTTCTGCGGCGTTCACCTGCTGTGCCGCTTTCGCGGGGGCGTCCTGCAGTGCCGGCGCGTACGCTCCGGAGCAGCCGACGGTCGCAGCCATGATCATGGCTGCCAGAAGCAGCGCGGTTATTCTTTTCAGGTAGTTTTTGTTCATCGTATATATCTCCCATGCAATAGCTTCTCGCGCTATTCTATTTTATCAGCTGTGAGGCGGTTCGTTTTACAAAATTAAACATCCTTGTGCAGCACATACTTCCGACGCTGATGTATAATCCGCGAATGCGGTTTTGCCGAATGCACCGTCAATGCGGTTTGCAAGTGTTGCACCGCCAGTGCTTTCAAACTCTTTATTTACATCCCCGCCATATCCATACACTCTTCAAGCGTATTCACAAACAGCTCCAGCCCTTCCCGGTCTTCCTCCGTGAAGCGCTCCGGAACGGGGCTGTCGATGTCCAGCACCGCGACAACTTCTCTGCCGCGGCGGATCGGCACGACGATCTCCGACCGCGACGCAGCATCACACGCAATATGCCCGGGAAAAGCATGTACGTCCGGCACCAACTGCATCCGGTCCTCCTTCCACGCTGTTCCACAGACGCCTTTTCCTTTCGCGATGCGCACGCAGGCGACCTTGCCCTGGAACGGGCCGAGGATCAGTTCCCCGCCGCGAACAAGATAAAAGCCTGCCCAGTTGACGTCCTGCAGCGCATCGTACAGCAAAGCAGACGCGTTCGCCATGACAGGCAGCCAGTCGGGCGACTCCTCAGCAAGAGATTCGATCTGTCTGCATAACAAGCGGTAGTCCATCTGCGAAGTCCTCCTGAAAAAAATCCACTGGTATCCCGAATCTGTCCTGATTTGGTTATATCTTGAATTTATCACAGTTCGGATGTCATAGCGAATCCATCATGTTTCGATTGCACCATGAACTTAAGCTTCGATCGTCCCATGAACGTATCATATTTTCGTATTGTATCTTGAACTTGCCTAACTTCCGTTGTATTAAAAAGATATGGATATATTTGACAGAATCTTCCGACTGGCGCATCCGAAGAACAGGCCCGGTTATGCGGAAGCGACCGCATATTTCACCGGCGACGTCAGAAGAGCGACAGCCGGCGTAAGGGCTCACTTCAAGCCGCGTGACTATAACGAGTACATGGTCCGCTTCTTCACGGATGATGGGGAGAAGACAGCGTGGTGCGCCTTTTACCCGCTGGAAGATCCTGCCCCAGAGAGCGTAAAGGGACAGTCGATCCGGATCCGCTACCAGAAGAGCCGCCCTTGGAACATCGAAAGAATTCCCGGAACTGGCCACAACTAATCCTGACCAAACAGCTTTGCAGCTTAATTCCGAGAAGATGAAATATTATTTTCTAAATGCATTTCCAGATGTGAAAGAAGTGTTCTCCAGGAACGCGGACGCGAATCTTTTCGATTTCGTCGACCCGGAGAAGATGGTCATCGTCGCCCGCCGCGCGAGCCTTATTACATTGCGGTGAAAAAGCCTATCTCCTGACGGATCTCCTCATCGATCTCACCAGCAGCATCCTTATCCAGAATGACGACGCCGTCCTCCACGAGCGCGAGCACCGACGCGGGCATGGAGATCTGCGGCCGCACCGCGTACAGCTGCGCGATGATCTGCGCCTTCGCTTTTCCTCCCGCCTGCAGAATCACTTTCTTTGCGCCGAACACCTGCCGCATGCCGAGCGTGATACCCCTGCTCAGCTGCATTTCTTTGGAAAAGTATTTCTGCCCCACACTCTTGGTCGTCTCGCTCAGTTCCACGATGTGGGTCCCGTGATCGAAGTTTTCTCCGGGTTCGTTGAGCGCGATGTGGCCGTTCATGCCGATGCCGAGGAGCATCAGGTCAATTCCGCCTGCGTCCTCGATATACCGGTCGACCGCCCTGCACTCCTCTTCCGGGTCCTCCGCCTCCAGGTCAAACTCGCGGATCTGCTCCGGGCGGATTCCCAGCGGACCGTAAAAATACTTGTGCATGAACGCCTCGCAGGACTCGGACGTGTCTTCCAGCCCGTACCAGTCGTCCAGCTGGACGAATCTCGTCTTTGAAAAATCAACTTTTCCTTCAGCCTGCATCTGCGCGAGGATCTCATAAGTGCGGATCGCCGTATTGCCGGCGGGCAGGCAAAGGAGCGCACCTTCTTTTTCGTTTGCCGCAGTCGCGACGATCCGGGCCGACTCCGCAGACATGTCCTCATAAGTGTCGCAGATGATCGTGTTGCGGGGATATTTGCGCGGCAGGCAGCCGCCGTAGTCCGCAACGACACTCTCAAGGCAGTTGGGAAATTCCCTGTTCTCTCTGGAATGCGCGACGCAGGCCATGCAGTTTCCGTGGATCTTGCAGACCAGATACGGACAGACACAGTTTGGATTGGTTGCCATGATCTTTTTCCTCCTTAATTGCCGTTCTGCCGGACCAGTCCGATGGTTCCCGCATTCTCATGAAGCTGTTTCACCGCCTGCTCCGGAAGCGCGCCGCCCGCAAACGTCTCAAGCCCGATCAGCGCCGCGCCGACGACAGGTTCATAGACGGCGTCCCGAACGACGGTCCTCCGATTTGCCTCCAGAAGGCCCGCGGTAACGGTATCCTTCAGGACGCTGCTCCTGAATTTGAAAATTCCTCCGGACAGATAAAACGTCACGTCATCCTCAAGCATGCCGAGCCGCGCCATTCCGCCGGCGGCGTATCTGCTGCACGCCCTGCCGAACTCCGCGAGGATCTCCGCAGCTGCCGGATCCCCTTCCAGAGCGCATTCATCCACAACAGGGGCCAGATATTTGAGGTCGGCCTGTACGCTTTTCCCCTCTCCGATGATCAGCCATTCCATCAGCTGCTCCACGCTCTGCTTCCCGAAATGCCTGAGGATCCTCCCCGTCAGCGCCGTGGCGGGCGCGATCCCGAGATCCGCCTCGTACACGCGCCGCAGGGCCTGCCTTGCGATCGACTCACCTCCCTGAAAGGCGTCGTCGATGTAATAACCCAGGCAGAATTTCCTTCCATCCTTCGCCTTCAGCCCTATGTTCAGCCCGCTCCCCACGCAGATGACCGCACTGCCGCCGGCGGAAGATTCCGCCCGAAGCGCCGCCATACAGTCATTCACGACGTGGGCAGGGGTGTGAAAAATATCTTCCAGTTTCCCTCGCAGCATCTCATACTCGCAGGGAAAATCACATCCCGCGATCCCGGCGCCGACGGCTTTGAGTTCCGCGTCCTCGCCGGCAGCTCTTATCGCCTGCTCCGCCGCCTTGCGGATCTCCTCCAGCGCCTCCGGAAGGCCCGACACCGACTGGTTGCCGCCGCCCGCGGCGCCGCACGAAAGGATCCTGCCCGCCGTATCCGCAAGCAGCGCCCTCGTCCCTGACGCTCCCTGGTCGATTCCCAGAATACAGTCCATTTTCTGTCGCCCATTCCTTTCTTGCGGTTCCGCCGGCTGCTCTTTACAGCGAAAACTGCGGCAGATACTCCCGGTTTGCCTCCAGAAGTTCCGGCACCAGCGCCTCGACGAGGTCGTAGTCCCGCACCAGAGGGTGCGCCATCAGCGCCTGCTTCAGCTTGCTCACGCTTCCCTCGACCGCCGCTTCCACCGCCAGCTGCTCGTAGTTCTTCACGGCGGCGATCAGCCCCCAGACCATCGGCGGGCAGTAGTCCTTGTGGATCGGTGCCATCCCCCTGCGGTTGACCATGCAGTTGATCTCCACGACCGCCGTATCCGGCAGAAAAGGGATCGCCCCGCGGTTCGGCACATTCACCACCATCTCGGTATCGATATTGTTGTAGACCGCGTTCACGAAGTTCATCGCGACCTCCGAATAGCCGCCTCCGCCTCTTTTGGCGAGTGCGGCTGGTTTTTCGTCGTTCGAGGGATCGGCGTACGCTGCAAAGACTTCCTTCTCCAGGTCCTGCACGTATTCGCCCCTCGTCTGCGGCTTCGCGAGATTCTCTTTCAGCCGCCGCGAGGTGAGATAGTAGTACTGCAGATAAGGGCTCGTCAGACAGCCCAGAAGTTTCTGGATCTCCACAGGGACGTCATGGTTGGCCTTCGCCAGCGCCTCAAACTCCTCCTCCGTGACCGGCCTTCCGTCGATCGTGATATTGCTGATGAAGTTCATGTGGTTCAGCCCGATGTAGTCGTACTGGACGCGGTCATAGGCGATCCCCATGCTCTCCTTCGCCCACATCTTCGGGAAGATCCCGCCGGAACAGAAACCGGCGATCCTGGCCTTCGTGTACTTTGTAACCGCTTCGGTCACGAGTCCCGTCGGATTGGTGTAGTTGATGAGCCACCCTTCCGGCGCATTCTTCTCCATGGCGCGCGCGACTTCTATCATGACCGGGATCGTGCGCATTGCCTTCATCATTCCCCCGGGACCGGTCGTCTCCTGCCCGATCAGGCCGTATTTCATGGGGATCTTCTCGTCCTTTACCCTCTGCACATTTCCGCCGACCCGAATCTGGGTGTCGACGAAAGCGGCGCCATAGAGAGCGTCATCCAGGTCCGTGGTGCACCGGATCTCTGCTCTGAGGCCGAGCCGGTCCGCGTAGCGCCGGGCAAAACCTCCCATGATGGAGAGTCTCTCCGGATCGATGTCGTACAGCACAAGTTCCTTCACCGGCAGTGCATCCCGCCGGTTTGCCATCTCTTCGATCAGCTCCGGCGTGTAGGAGCTGCCTGCGCCCACAATTGTAAATTTCATCGGTTCCTGCATGTCATCTCCTTTCTGAGACTGTGTTGAATCGTGTCTCTCCTGGTATTTGGTCAAACATGTCTTTCCTGATATGCGCTCACAGCACTACGCCTTTTACCAGGATGAGATTGCCGTATTGCCGCTCCTCACCGGTCTGAATCACGCAGTAAGCCTTCTTCGCCCTCTCATAGAAAGCAAAGCGCTCAAGCTCCGCAACAGGTCCGACCGCATTCTCGAAAGCATCCCAGATGACCGGCCGCGGCATTCCCTTCTGCACATCCGACTCTGTGAGTGCCATAACGATCGCCGGCTCCTCCGTATACGTGTCCAGCGGGAACACACTCATGACAGCCTCTGCCACCGTTGCAGCATCGATCCCGGGCAGACGTACAAGACGCTGCGCACAGGTCTCCGCCGGGAAATTCGCGTCCGCAATTACAAGCTCATCTCCATGCCCCATGTCACACAGAATCTTTAACAGATCACCTGTCAGGAGCTTATTGATTCCTTTCAGCATTCTTGTCCCATTCCTTTCTCTATTTCCGCGTAGATTCTTAGGATTTCTTGATATGCCGTCTTTGTCCCCGCGATGACGGGGCAGGGGCGATTCAGGGTGACGGGAGTACCGTCGGGTTGGGTGATTAGGCCGCCGGCTTCTTCGATGATCACGGAAGCGGCTGCATAGTCGTAGGGCTGGAGCAGGAGTTCGATGTAGCCTGCGTTGTTCCCGCCCGCGATCCGGCAAAGGTCGATCGCCGCTGAGCCGCCGTTGCGGATCGCGAGAGAACTCAGGAAAAGCTTCTCCACGATCGCGGCCATGCGCGCGGCGCCGCCGTCGTTGTATCTGGCGCAGCCGAAGGCGACGATGCCGTCGTCGATGCTTCTGTCCTCGATGAGGAGCCGCCTGCCGTTCAGGAAGGCGCCCTCTCCGCGCACTGCACTGTACATGCGGTCCGCGTAGGGATCGAATACCCAGCCTGCAGTCATGAGACCGTGGTCCGCCATTCCGACACTCACGCAGCTGTTCCTGTAATCGAAGAGAAAGTTCGTCGTTCCATCGATCGGATCAATGAAGAAGGTGATGCCTTCTCCCACACCATGCTTGTTCCCTTCCGTATCTTCTTCCCCGAAGAAAACTGCGGAAGGGCAGACTTCCGAGAGCTTCTCGATCAGAAACGTCTGGATCCGCAGATCATAGTCCGTTACGAAATTCGCCGGGCCTGTCTTCTTGTGAATGTCCTCGCGCTGCAGATGCGCAGAGAGCAGAATCTTTCCCGCCTCGCGGACGATTTCTTCAATAATCTTTTGGCTCATATATCTTAAAGTCCTCTTTACATTCTCTCCGCGTACGCCTCAAGTCAGCGTGCACTCCCACACACGAATCTCCGTCCCGGGGAAGACGTCTTCCAGCCTTTTCTGCAGTTTCTCACGGCGCACGCCCTTCTTGAGGACGGCCTGAAGGAATCCGCCGCCGCCCGCGCCGCAGACCATGCGGCCGTCGAGGAGATCATCCGCGGCTTCGAAGATCCGGTCGATCAGTTCGTTCGTGCTTTCCGCGTCGATCATGATGCTGAGCTTCCAGTGTTCTGACAGGAGCCGCGCGAATTCGTCCACGCTGCCCTGTTCGAGTGCAGTCTTCATCTCCAGCGCTACTTCGCGGATCCTGCCCAGGGCATACACCGCGTCCGGCTCGCCGCCGATATAGCGGCCGACGACGTCACGAAGGAGGTTGCGCGCGAGCCGGCGCTGGCCCGTGTTGATCAGGCAGAATCTCTCGTTCAGTTCCGCCATCACGGAATCGTCAGGGCGCATATGCTCCACCGACAGGACCTGCTTCAGTCCCGGCTGAGAGACGGTGTACTTGATCCCATCCGTCACGCCGCCGACCTGGTCCTGCCAGCCGCCGCCCGTCGACATGAGCTGCTCCACACACAGAACTGTTCCGTAGAGATCATCCTCAGAAAACTGAATCCCAAAGAAAAGGAAGAGTGCCTTGACGCAGGCCGCCGCAAGAATGCTGCTCGTCCCGAGGCCGCTGCCCTTCGGCACGCCCGTAACTTCGGTGTCCATTCGGAACCCGCCGCCGAGCCTCTCAAGGGCCTCGCCTAAGTCGCCGCCTGAGGAAGGAATCACGCCGCACGCGAGCAGCGCAGCCTTCTGGAGGACGTATGGATCATACGGATCTCCCACCGACTGAAGCGGCGCGATCTCCGTAAACTCGCCGCACACGTCCATGTCGCGGCTCGCGAGCACGATCTTCTTCTCTTCCAGCTTCTGTATGCGGACGCGCACGGGCCGCTCTCCGTTCAGAAGGATCGCAGCATTCAGGACCGTTCCGCCGTTCTCATTACAGTAAGGAGGCGTGTCCGACCAGCCGCCGCCAAAGTTGACGCGGAGCGGAAGTGACACTTCCGTCTCCTCTGCGCTGATCCTTGCCTCCAGGTTCTCCTTCAGGCCTTCCAGCGTCTCCCGCAGGATCGCCTCCGAGAGGACGGCGAACGCCTTCTCGGTCTCCTGCTCACCCTCCGGTCCGCTGAGAGTCTTCCCGGCAAGGTAGTGGCGCCGCATCTCCTCCATCACAACAAGCTCCCGCATCCTGCGCTCCCACGAGAGGATCGCCTCCGGGTCCGCGTCGCGGAAGCCGTCGGACAGGCTCTTTCCGGGCTCGATGCCGCCCCAGTCACCTTTCATCACTTTATCATACAACTGCAGCGCCGCCGCAATCGCCTCCTGCAAGGTATCCTTCTCAGGATACAGCGGCGCGTTCCACAACGTGCCGTCAAAATTGTTCGGAATCTCCCGCCCGAACAGCTTCCCTTCCTTCGGATTGTCTCCCGTACCGAAGATCCGGCACACATACTTCCCGTCCATCTGCTTCAAGCCGTGGAGAACGACGTCCTCCGGCACAGCTTCATCCCGGATCTCGACGCAGCTCAGGATCGAGCCCCGACCGATCTTCCCGTTCCCATGAACACAGGAGGACTCGAGGTAGCACCTCTCCCCGATCTGCGCCCCTTCGTAAACAACACTGTAAGTCGCGGCAATGCCAGAAGCACAACTCCCCACCGAAGTCGTCCACCCCAGCCCTTCAAACCGCGCCGGTCCCTCACACATCAGCCCCAGCACTTCCCGCGTCGTGCCAAAGTGCAGGAACCTCGCCGGCGACAACTGCAGGAGCTTTAGCCGGTACGGCCGCAGCGCATCCCAGACCGCGGTCCGGCACGCCTCCAGCTGCATGCTGAACTCTCCCTCCGGCTTCTCCGCGAAGTAGGCTTCCAGCGTGGAATCCGACGCCAGCGGATACTGGAAGTCGCCGTAGAGGCTGAGCCGCACCGTGTCGTTCACGAAGGCGCGGTACCTTGCCGCATCAAAACCGCCGTCAAACGAGATCAGCGACCAGAGCGCATCCAGCACGTCGACGCCGAAAAGGATCATCCCCGTATCAATGTTGACGCAGCCGTCACGGTCCACCGCGCCTGCTGCCCGCAGCGTCTCCACGCTCTGCTTGTGGAGGAACCGCTTCACGTTTCCGTCCTCCCCGCGCAGGTACACGCCGTGGTTCTTCCCGGTCTCTACATCTTCCGAGAAGCTGACCACCGCCGCGCCTGTTCCGTCCCACTCGATCTGCGCCGGATCAAAAAGCAGCAGAACGTCGCCGGCAAGCAGCAGCATTCCCTCCGGGATGCGCTCCGCGACCGGCCCCATCGCCGCCATAAATTCATCAAACAAAGTGCTGCATCTGTCGCCAGCCAGCGCGCGCGGCACCGGGCTGAAGAGCTTGCCGAGCGCCGAGTACTGCGGCACGCGCCGGCTGTCCCCGCCGCTGTGGATCACGAGGATCCGCTTCCCGGCAAATCCGATGCCATTCTCTTTCAGCAGCTTCAGCGCGGACAGCGTCGCCCCGCCGGAGCCGACCCGCATACCGCCCTCGTCCGGGATCACAAAGAACTGCGTTCCCTTCGGAAGAAAAGCTCTTCTGCTCTCGATCTGCAGCCGGAATCCCTCCGCCTGGTGCTCGCTGCTCGCCGTCAGGATCACGGCATCCCAGAAGGGCGCCGCCGAAACAGCCCCATCAATCTCTCTCATACATCTCACCCATACATTACCTCCCGCTTCCGCTCCCATAACCAGCCACAACGAAGGTGAACATAACCTGCGACGCCGCTTCAGCGAGAGCTCCGGGCACCGGAATTGTCTAAAGATAATTCCGGACTGCGGAAGTGCTTAAAGAGTGCTCCGCAAAGGACAAAGTCCGCACCGATCCAGGCGAACACCTCGCCCCACAGGACGGCGTCGCCGCCCATCCAGCGGATCGCCATAAGGCTCATGAACAGGCGCACGATCAGCTCCGCGATCCCGGAGATCATCGTCATGACCGTGTCTCCGATTCCCTGCAGCGTCGCGCGCGTCACATACAGCAGGTACAGGAGCGGCAGGCAGCCCGCCGCGATGTGCATGTAGTGGACCGCGATCTTCAGCGCGGCCTCGACCCGTGCCGGATCCCCCGACATCAGCATGCCGGTGAGCGGCCTCGCAAAGATAAACATGAACGCGCCGATGATCACGCTGGTCACGCCGGCGATCAGGAGCGACGCGCGGTATCCGCTGTGGATCCGCTCCACCTTTCCTGCGCCGTAATTCTGGCCCATGTAAGTCACGACCGCGTAGCTGTAGGCGATCGCCGCCATCTCGAGCACGCAGTACCACTTGGTCGTCGCGCTGTACCCCGCGAGGAAAATGACGCCCAGCCCGTTGATGACCGCGGTGACCACCATGCCGCCCGCCGAGATGAGCGCGTTCTGCATGACCATCGGCGTGCTGAGCCGCAGCAGGCTCATGTTAAGCCCCGGTACCTTGTCATAATGCCGCTTCTCCACGGCAAGATAAGAGATCCTGCGCATGGCGACCAGCACCCAGATCCCGGAGACGAGCTGCGACAGGATCGTCGCAAAGGCCGCGCCGCCGACGCCCATGTGAAACACGAGGACGAACAGCAGGTCAAGCACGATGTTGAGTCCCGACGCCGCCAGCATGGCGTGCAGCGGCGACCGGCTGTTCCCAAGCGAACGAAGTGCTGTCGCACAATAGTTGAAAAGCATTTGCGCCGGAATCCCGGCGAATAACACCCGCATGTACATGCTGCTCATCGGGCGGATCTCCGCGGGAACGCGCAGCAGCGTGAGCATCAGCGGGAGCGTCGTCTGCGTGAATAACAGGAGCAAAACCATGGCGGCCGCCGATAACACGATCGAGTGGGCGTGCGCTTTTTTCAGTTCTTCCGACCGTTCCGCGCCGAATTCCTGCGCGATCCGGATCCCGAAGCCCTGCGTGAGCGCCTGGATCACCGACAGGACCATGTAGTTGTACCAGTCCACGCTGCCCAGCGCCGCGAGCGCATCCATTCCGATCGCGCGCCCCACGATTGCCGTATCCGTCATGATGTACACCTGCTGGAACATATTGCCCAGCATGACAGGAATCGCGAATCGGAAGATCAGACCGGCAGGACTGCCTTCGGTCATGTTCTGTGTGTTCTCAGTCTTCTTTCGCTCCGTCTTGCTCTGCGTGTCTTCCACTGTATGTTCTTCTGATGACTTTCTCTCTATGTTATTTACTTCCGCGTACTTTTTGTTTTCAGACACTCTGCTCTCCTCCCGGCTGTTCCGGTGCAGGATCTCTGTGCTGCAGGGGGCATCGCCCCTGCTCCGGTTTTTCTCCAGACGATTATTTTTCTAATGATCCCTTCATTCAGCCTCCGGGAAGAGCGGCTGTGTATAATACTCTTTCTTTCTCGCCTTCGCCATGAAGAAGTAAACGGCGATCGTCAGTATGAGACAGAGAATGGCGATCAGAAGCGACAGGCCGCCCCAGCGCTCTACGAGCGCATCATCCAGGCACAGGTCATAGACGCCGTGGAACAGGGTCGGGACCAGTACAGCCACGGCGGCCGACGCTTTCGGGTTCTTTTTGTATTTCTTCGCAAGAATGAAGCCCGTGGTCAGGCCGAAGGCCGCGTGCATGTTCGTGATCCCCCGCATCAGGATCTGCGGAATATTGGTCGAAAAGAAATAGATGACCGCCTCCATGAGCTCAAACCCGATGGCGGAGATCGCGGTGAAGGACATCAGGTCGAGAAAACTGACCCTGGAGTGATTCTTCCGGATCGTCTTGCGCGCCAGCAGGTATTTCATGAGTTCCTCGGAAAAGGCGTGCAGGATAAAAGCCTTGAATACAGTCTCCGCAAAAGGAAAGGCGTCACTGATATGCGTGATCCTGAACACGATATTGCAAAGCAGCGAGAATCCGAATACCGGAAAGCCGAGCAGCAATCCGTGAAGCAAAAGCCTGCTGCAGTCCTTCTTGTACTCTTCGTCCCCTTTATGGGCGCTTCTCAAAAACAGGTATAATGCGATCGGGAAAATAAAGCTGACAAGCAGCGCTCCAGCAAGGATCAGCATGTGTCTCTCCTTTCCTTCCGTCTTCCGCCGCATCCTGCGGCTGCCGTCATAACCGCGAGCAGCAGCGCTGCCGCCACGATCTTTTTCTTTGTCACTTTCCTCATCTCCTACTCTTATGATTCTGTGAAACCGGCCTGTCAGTGGTTTGATCCCGGCACCATGGCGCAGTCTCTGACATGATATATGCACAGGAAACATTTTTCTCTCACTTTGTATTTTAACAGATAACAGATAACAGCAAGAATTCCCCCATCCTCTTAGGTGGCGGGATGAATTGCTACATGTTCTTTATACATATTTGTCTTACTCCATTCTGAAAGAATTCCGAAAAAATATACATCACGAAAAGCAGA
>DJXE01000137.1 GCA_002449595.1 Lachnospiraceae bacterium UBA7012 | reverse complement strand
TATGAGATCCACTCTTTGATCAAGGCCTTTTATCCGGAAGAAGAAGTCAGGACGTATGTGGAGGAGCCAGGTACCGCTCCTTCTTTTTTGCGCGTCATCTTCTCGCCGGAGGAGATCCGGCTTGCCTTTTCCGATGCGCCGGACAAAGAAGAGTCATTTGCGGAAGGAGAGCTCCAATTCCGCATCAGCGGAGAGACGGGAACAGTCGGAATAAATCAGCAGGCCGCGGACGGCGACGCCCCGCTTGACGAGAAGAGCCTGACCTGCAAGACCGCGCTCAAGCACCTGCTCTATAGGATGCTCTGCCTCCGGACCGGAAGGACGCTCCCCTGGGGAGAGCTCATCGGGATCCGCCCGACCAAGATCGCGTCGCGCCGCCTCGAAGAAGGAATGACGGAAGAGGAAGCGGCTGCGTGGATGGAACAGAACCACTACGTGAGCCCCGGCAAGGCCGGACTCGCCGCGCAGATCGCCGCGCGGGAGGCGAAGATCCTGAAGAACTTCGACCCGGTGGACGGCTACAGCCTCTACATCGGCATCCCGTTCTGCCCGACGACCTGCCTCTACTGCTCGTTCCCGTCCTACGGGATCGGGCGCTGGATGCGGCCCGTCGCGGACCTGCGGAGAGACGGGACGCTAGGGACTGATACCTCGCCATCCATCGACAGAGCACTCGGGCGTCTGCCCGCGAACGCGGACGGCGTCGACCTGTACCTGTCGCTCCTCGAGGAGGAGATGGAGACGTCGGCGGCGCTCATGCAGGGGAAGTACCCCGAGACGATCTATTTCGGCGGCGGGACGCCGTCCAGCCTCAGCGCTCCTCAGATGGAGAGATTGTTTGAGGCGGTGAAAAGATTTTTCCCCTCCGATCGCGTCAGGGAATACACGGTAGAGGCAGGCCGCCCCGACAGCATCACGGACGACAAGCTCGCCGTCATGAAAAAGGCCGGCGTCACGCGGATCAGCGTGAACCCGCAGACCATGAAGGAAGAGACGCTGCGCATCATCGGCAGGCGCCACACGGCGCGGCAGACGCAGGAGGCCTTCGCCGCGGCGAGGAGCGCCGGGTTCACGAACATCAACATGGACATGATCCTGGGGCTTCCCGGAGAGACGCCGGACGACGTGCGGTACACCCTCTCCGCGATCGAGGAGCTGCGGCCGGACTCGCTGACCGTCCACTCGCTCGCCGTGAAGAAGGGATCGAAGATGCAGGAGATCGTCCGCGAGAGCGGGTACGAAGGCCTCGGGCTCGCGGCGGGCACCATGGAGCTTGCGATCGACGCGGCCAGGCGGATGGAGCTTTTCCCGTATTATCTGTACCGGCAGAAGAATATGACCGGCAACGACGAGAACATCGGGTTCGCGCGGGAAGGCTGCTTCGGCCTGTACAACATACTGATCATGGAAGAGACGCAGTCGATCCTCGCGCTGGGCTGCGGCGGGATCTCGAAGAGAGTGGATCCGCCGGAGCAGCCGGGGACGCGCGGCAAGATCCTGCGGAGCGAAAATGCGCATGAACTGCGGGTATATATGGAGCATTTTGACGAAATGATGGCGCGGAAAACGAATTTGTTTGGAGACATGTAAATTCTAAGTGAATTGTCTTGCAATTCAGTCAAAGACTGTGATAAATTCTTTCTCGTGCGTAATATTGTCCCGGGAGGGCAGGAATGGCAAAAACGAACAAACTGATCATTGTGGAGTCGCCGACCAAGGTCAAGGCGATCAAGAAATTTCTCGGAAGCGGATACGACGTCGCGGCCAGCAACGGGCATGTCAGGGACCTGCCCCGCAGCCAGATGGGCATCGACGTCGAGAACGATTTTGAACCGAAGTACATCACGATCCGCGGGAAGGGCGACCTGCTCGCGGCACTCAGAAAGAAAGTCGCGAAGGCCGACGTGATCTATCTCGCGACGGACCCTGACCGCGAGGGGGAAGCTATCTCATGGCACCTGATCGCGGCGCTGAAACTCGATAAGATGCCCCAGAAGACCGTGCGGCGGATCACGTTCAACGAGATCACGAAGAACGCGGTCAAGGAGGCGATCAAGCATCCCCGCGACATCGATATGAACCTCGTGGACGCGCAGCAGGCAAGGCGCGCTCTCGACCGCCTGGTCGGCTACCAGATCTCGCCGCTTCTTTGGGCGAAGGTCAAGCGCGGCCTCTCCGCCGGACGTGTGCAGTCCGCGGCGCTGCGCATGATCGCGGACCGCGAGGAGGAGATCTCCTCCTTCCTGCCGGAAGAGTACTGGACGATCGACGCGATGCTGACCCCGGGCAAGGCAGGGAAGCCGCTCGAGGCCCACTACTACGGCGAGGTCGAAGCGGACGGCAAGGCGAAGAAGGCGCAGATCGCATCGAAGAAAGAAGCGGACGCGATCCTCGCGGATCTCGATGGCGCAGTATTCAAAGTAAAAGAGATCAGGACCTCGGAGCGCCACCGCAAGGCGCCGCTCCCGTTCACGACCTCCACGCTCCAGCAGGAGGCCAGCAAGGCGCTGAACTTCTCCACCGTCAAGACGATGCGCGTCGCGCAGCAGCTTTACGAAGGAATTGACCTGAAGGGGAACGGGACGGTCGGTCTCATCACTTACCTCAGAACCGACTCCACCCGCATCTCGGAGGAGGCGGCCGCCGCGGCAGCGTCATACATCGCGGCCGAGTACGGAGACAATTACCAGGGAACGCAGGAGAACCGCAAGACGGAGACCAGGATCCAGGACGCGCACGAGGCAATCCGTCCCTCGGACGTCACGAGGACCCCGGCAGCGGTCAAGGAATCCCTCACGAGAGACCAGCTCCGCCTGTACACCCTGATCTGGAAGAGATTCATGGCATCCCGCATGAGCGCGGCGCTCTATGAGAACACGCGCGTCACGGTGGAAGCCGGGGGCAAGGAACAGACGCACCAGTTCGCGATGAGCTACACGAGGCTCCTGTTCGACGGCTTTATGCGCGTCTACGATCCCGGCGAGGATGAGGCGTCGGACGGCCAGCTGTCCGCGAAGCTCGAGGAAGGCGAAGAGATCGCCCTGAAGGAGCTCCTGCCGAAGCAGCACTTCACCGAGCCGCCGGCCCACTACACGGAGGCGTCGCTCGTCAGGGCGATGGAGGAGAGAGGCATCGGGCGCCCGAGCACCTACGCGCCGACGATCTCGACGATCCTCGCAAGGCACTACATCACGAAGGACGGCCGGAACCTGTACATGACAGAGCTCGGCGACGCGGTCAACAACATCATGGTCAGCCAGTTCCAGGCGATCGTCAATCCGGACTTCACCGCGGGACTCGAGACGCTTCTCGACGACGTCGCGGAAGGCAGCGTCCGCTGGAAGACGATCATCGAGAACTTCTACCCGGACCTGGACGAGGCGGTGCGCGCGGCGCAGGCGGACCTCGCGAAGGTGAAGGTCGCCGACGAGGAGTCGGACGAAGTCTGCGAGCTGTGCGGCCGGAAGATGGTCATCAAGTACGGCCCGCACGGAAGGTTCCTCGCGTGTCCCGGATTCCCTGAGTGCCGGAATACGAAGCCGTATTACGAGAAGACCGGCGTCAGCTGCCCCAAGTGCGGCCAGGACATCGTCCTCAAGATGTCGCGCAAGGGAAGACGCTTCTACGGCTGCATGAATCCGGAGTGTGATTTCATGACGTGGCAGCGGCCGTCTCAGCAGAAGTGCCCGCAGTGCGGCGGCATCCTGCTGGAAAAAGGAATGAAACTCGTCTGCATGAATGAAGAATGCGGTTATATTGGGGAGAAAAAAGACGAGGAGGACGAGAGGGGGTAAGCAGTGAACAGCAATGTGAGACTTCTGGATAACACCAGAAAAATCGAGAAACTGCTGCACAGCAGCAACGGGAAGGTGATCTTCAGCGACATCTGCGAGGTGATGGCGGACATCCTGCACTCGGGCGTCTACGTCATCAGCCAGAAGGGCAAAGTGCTCGGCGCGGGGTTCGCGGAGGGCGTCAGCGTGCTTGACGAGCTCCTTGAGAGCAAGGTCGGCACTCACATCGACCCCTCGCTGAACGAGAGATTCCTCACGGTCCTCTCGACCAATGAGAACATCTCGCTGCGCACGCTCGGCTTTGAGAAAAAGAAGAACGCCTACCTCGAGGCGATCGCGACGCCGATCCAGATTGCGGGGGAGCGGCTCGGCACGATCTTCATTTACAAAGATGACGGCCAGTTCGGCATCGACGACCTGATCATCTGCGAGTACGGGACGACCGTCGTCGGCATGGAGATGCTGCGCGCCGTCTCCGAGGAGAACGCGGAGGAGAACCACAAGGTCGCGGTCGTAAAGAGCGCAATGGGGACGCTCAGTTACACCGAACTGCAGGCGATCCGCTGCATCTTCGAGGAGCTCGAGGGCCAGGAAGGCATCCTCGTCGCGTCCAAGATCGCGGACAAGGCCGGCATCACGCGCTCCGTCGTCGTCAACGCGCTGCGCAAGTTCGAGTCGGCCGGCGTCATCCTGTCCAGATCCTCCGGCATGAAGGGCACGTACATCAAAGTCCTGAACGACGCGATCTACGACGAGCTTGAGGAATAAAATTCGCGAGAAAAGCGTTGCATTCGCGAATCTTATGTAATAAAATTGTAGAGCTGCCGCATAAGCGGCGGTAATACCATCAATCACATGCCTTCAGGGACAGCCGGTGCTCCCGGGAATGATCCGGGGAGTGGCTAAGCCTCTTGACCCGCCTTCAGAAGGCATGGAAGACTAACCGTATGGAGGTACGAAATGAGTGTTGTATCAATGAAGCAGCTGCTGGAAGCGGGCGTGCACTTCGGTCACCAGACCAGGCGCTGGAACCCCAAGATGGCTCCC
>DJXE01000089.1 GCA_002449595.1 Lachnospiraceae bacterium UBA7012 | reverse complement strand
CAGTCGGGGAGACCGGGACCGGCAATGCCATCATCCAGGTCGACGAGAGCGGCGCAAACTGCATCATTCTGTACGGTGGCGCGAATCAGACGATGGATGCGGACTTCATTCGCAGCGTGATCTCCGGCTTTGGGGCCGGCGACATGATCGTCCTGCAGAATGAGATCAATTGCATGGACGAGATCCTGAAGGAGGCGCATGACGCAGGCCTCACGATCGCGCTGAATCCGGCGCCTATGAACGACCGGATCTCGCGGGACGCCATGGCGCTCGCCGACTGGCTGATTCTGAACGAGACGGAAGCCGGCGACCTGACCGGCAAGGAAGACTGGGAGGAGCAGCTCGCGGCGCTCGGCGCTCTCTTCCCGAAGACCTCCTTCCTCCTCACGCTCGGCACACGCGGCTCAGTCTGCCGTCAGGGCGATTCCACCTTCAAGATGGGCGCCTGCAAAGTCGACGCCGTCGACACGACCGCAGCCGGCGACACCTTTCTCGGCTTCTTCCTGGCCTGCATCACCGGCGGCAAAGATGCCGAAACAGCGCTGCTCACCGCGACGCGCGCATCCGCGATCGCCGTGACCCGCCCCGGCGCGGCGCAGTCCGTTCCCACGCTTGAGGAAGTCCTTCACTGTGATCTGCAGCCGGGGGAATTCGAGTAATCAGTAATTCATATACAATCACCACTTGTTCCAATTGCTTATAAGTTCGAGACTTAATCAAACGCCCGGCGTTCCTGAATGGATCGCCGGGCGACTGTTTTTATGTTTTCAGATATTAATCAGTGAATGAACATGAGAATTGCCGCCATGATCACCGCACCTCCGACAAATCCTCCTGCGTGCGAGAGCATGTTAATGCGCTTGGAAGACAAGCCATAGACGAGGTTGATCGCGAGTGTCGTGAGAATGCTTCTGAGTGAGAAGCCGTATCCGCCGATCGCCAGCACGAGGCATGCGCCGAGCAGGCCGAAAATACATCCGGAAGCGCCTGCCGAGAGGGCTGCGTGATGCTTTTTCCTGTCCATGACAAGAGTCAGGATATTGCCTGCGATCCCGGAGCCGAGGTAGATCACAAGAAAGATCACCGTTCCGCAGACGTAGTCGACCGCAGGGCCGAGCACCGAGAGCGCGTACATGTTGAACAGCAGGTGGTAAAAGCCGAAGTGCAGGAACATCGCCGTGAACAGGCGGTAGTACTGTCCCTGCCGGATGAGGGGCTCATACTGCGCTCCGAATTTCAGCGCGACCTCCGTTTTTGTGCTGCCGCCGGCGAGCGTCTCCAGGAGGAAGACCGCACAATTGATCAATATGAGTACTGCCGTGACCATGCTGCTCAGGAAATCCATGAATCGTCACCTCTCAGATGGGCTTGTGCCGGTTAATGACATTTTCTTCGGTCTTCTGCTTCGACCGGGATGCGTCTTTAATGATTCGACCGGACTGCATCTTTGATTATTCCTGCAGGCGCGCCAGAAGCTGCTCCCGCAGATACTCGTAGCGCAGGCGCTTCTCTTCTTTCGCGAAGTGGACTTCGCGGAGCTGTTCCGGGCAGTTCTCATAATTCAGAGCCTTGCTGCCGAACTGCTCGCTCGTCAGGTCGAACATGCAGTCCCCCACCACATTGAAGCAGTGGAAATTGCCGTCTTCGAGAGGGACGCCGAGGACCTTTCCTCCGAATATATCCTGCATGAGGAACGCCGTGATCGAGCACTGGCCGTGGGTCCGGTTCTCCTCGCTCCAGTCCTGCCGCATGCGCGGCGCGCAGGTCTGCGCGCACCAGATGCCGGAGAGAAGATCATAATAGTCGCGCGGTGTCCTGCCGTCTGCGTCTTTGATGATAGCCGTCTCCGCGCCTTTGAATCCGTACTTCTGCATGATCTGTCTGGTTCCTCCTGTTGTCTTATGCTCTTATCATATATCATTCCGGACGGGAAGCGTAGTCTTCCTCGATCTCCGCTTTCCACTCGGCACCGACCGCTGCTGCCGGCGCGCGGCGCATTCCGCTCGTCACGTCAGCCAGTGCTCTGAAATTAAGGGCAACACCCACCGAATCATTGTGGAAACGGACTGCCCGGTCCGCGTGGATGCCAAGCTTCCCGGCTTCCGCGACCGCGTCGATATTTGCGCCGAGGAACAGGAACTCCCATCCATGCTTCTCCTTCCTGCGCTCGATCATCTTTCTTACCTTGTTGTAAGTATAGTTTCTGCTGGCATTCTCCATGCCGTCCGTTGTGATCACGAAGATCGTTTTCTCCGGGACGTTTTCTTTGCCCAGGCACTTGTGCACGTCCGCGATATGCCGGATCGCACTGCCAACAGCATCGAGCAGAGCCGTACATCCGCGGACATAGTACTCTTTTGCCGTGATCGGCTGCACTTCCTTCACCGGCACGCGGTCATGAAGCACTTCCGTCCTGTCGTCAAACAGGATCGTCGAGACGAGGGCCTCTCCTTCTGCCTCCTTATGCTTGCGCAGCACAGCATTGTACCCTCCGATCGTATCGCTCTCCAGACCTCCCATCGATCCGCTTCTGTCCAGAATGAATACAAGTTCCGTAAGTCCTTTTTTCATGGCTGATCCTCCTTTTCGCCTTTTGTGTGGATACCGGACATTGGTTCCCTGCCCTGCTCTGATGTAAGAATACAAAAGCGGCCGCATTCCGCGGTCGCCCGTCAGGCGACATTATTCGGACCTGCTGCCGCATCGCTTGTTCCGCCCCGCTATTCTTCGCTCGCAGCCAGCCGCCAGGACGTCTCGCGGAGCCGACGAGCTACCGCATGGACTGTATCCCCATACAATTCTTCGCTTTCGAGAGGATGGGATAACAAGAATGCCCCGCCAGCTGGCGGGGCATGATCAGATGCTGGAATCAGCCGATGGGAAATGACGTTTTACGCCCCAAGAACCGGCTGCTGGTACTTGAAGAGGATCGCGTTGACTTCAATGATGTCGTAGATCTTGTTCAAGATGCAGTATTGGACAATCAGATCCACTTTGTTCCCCGGAGAAAGAGCATACTCCGCCCTCTGCAGAAGATCCTGCGTCTCGTCGAGATTCAGGTGCAGCGCGATCGCAAACGCGAGCACCGTTTTCTTCTTGGGAGAATACTCTCTGTTGCACTGGATCTTGGAGAAGTGTTTGCGGTCCAGATTCGCCCGCTTATACACTTCCGCATTTGAAAGATTCTTCTCCGCAATGAGAGAAAAGAGCTTCTCCTGGAACGTCTCCTCCTGCGTCCTCAGCAGATCATCAAGGCTGCCTGGCGGCATCGTAGAAGGCTTCACGCCGGATGCCGCGACCTGCCCGCCGAAAAACGATTCAGATACAGAAGCCGCATCAGGGCGAGGTCCCGCCTCATACCCGGCACCCGCACTGGAGATTCCGTCGAACGCAGGCATTCCATTATCCGGCGGCTGCAGGGAATTGCTCTCGATGTGACTCGCCAGGAAATCGCCGTCTTCAACATTTCCCACTACGGGAAGGCCATCATCCTCGCTGTCCCGCCTGGAAAAGGCGACCCCCTCCGTCTCACCAATATACGGCTCATCATCTTCGAGTTCTTCGTCCGGCAGAGGTGCCGGAGCATTCTTCGCGCTGCCCCTCCGGCGGCCAATCAAAAAGATTCCACCAAATCTCCGCCTGCGCCGTTTCTCGGAAGTCACGTACTCTTTCGCGCTGGCTTCATCCACATAGTTCTCATCGATGAAGGCGCCGACGTCCTCAAACAGCCGCCCGGAAAGCTCAAACGCACTGCGATCGAAAACGACCAGCGTGATGTCCATCTCATGCGTCATCAGATACGCGCTGAACTCGGAGAGCGCAATCTGCAGCGCAAGATCCTTCGGGAATCCGTAATTGCCGGTCGCAATCAGCGGAAAAGCGATTGACCCACACTTCAACTCCTCCGCCAGCTTCAGGCTCTCGCGGTAGCAGGAGCGGACTGCGTCGGCCTCCCCGTGGCTGCCGTCGATCCAGACGGGTCCCACGGTGTGAATGATGTACTTCGCCGGCAGCGCAAAAGCAGGCGTCACCGCCGCCTGTCCGACGCCGATCTCGCCGATCTTCTTTCTCTCTTCGAGCAGCTGCTCCGCGCCCGCCGCAGTGTAGACGGCCCTGTCGGTGCCGTCCGCATACTTCGGCTTTGGATTCGCCGTGTTGACGATCGCATCCGCCGCTACTTTCGTAATATCATTCCTAATGATCTGAAATGGCATGCACTCTCTCCTAAGCCTCTTCTCCACACAATATTCAGCTGGCGAATCAGCTTATATGTTGCTTGTCAGCTTCACGATCCGGACATCAACGATGCCGGCACACCCTCTTTAGAAAATGCTGTTCTTTGCCGGATTCGCCTTGGTCGTCGCCGTCGCAGCCAGCCAGCTGGATGTGTCTGCGACAGGGCTGAGCAGGATCCGGCCGGTGCCGCGGTAGACGTTTACGAGGCCTTCGCCGCTGATCGCCGAGCCGACGAGGGACTTCGAAGCCGTCTCGACAGTAAACTGCAGGCTGGTCGACCAGCATACGGCGAGGTTGCCGTCGAGCCGGATCTCATCGTCATGAAGATCGACGCAGACCAGTTCTTCCTCGGGGACGACGCTCTCAAGCGCGGCAATTCCGTGCCCGGAGAGCGAGACATTGAACAGGCCTTCTTTGCCGAGAACGGCGGAGGAAACGTTTTTCCTGGACGTGATCTCGCGATTGACTGTCCCGTCGCAGGCGAGGAACATGCCGTCCTCGACCGTGCAGCCGGAGCCCCACTCGTCCACATCGATCAGGATGATGAACTTGTACGTCGGCTCCAGCACGATGATGCCTTCTCCCTTGTACTCCGGCTTTACAGTGGATTCCCTTGTGACGGCGCCCTTGAACGCCTTGCCGAGAAAGTCGCCGACGCCTCTCACGCCGCTGGTCGCGACGACGTTTCCGGCTCTCCACTGCACGCCGCCCGCCTGGATGATCGCGGTGTTCTCCCCAGCCATGTCAATGACGAGCTGGCGCCTGCGCAGGCCCATTTTACCCATGAAATAATGCTCCATGGCGTTGAACCGCTCGATGCTGAGGTCGCGCTCATACTCGAGCACGCTGAAGTGTCCCTTCCTTGCGATGATGTGTCGGTAGTCGTTTTCGAGATTGTGGATCTGCATGTCTTCCTCCCTCAATTACTCTTTGCATCCCTTCCCGGGCCCGATCCCGGGGCCGGCTGCCGCCGTGCTATCTGATATATAATTATGCTCTTTCTGCTGCGATCTCGCCAAAAACTCTTGACCTATAAGAGAATCACTCCGGAAACTCCGCATTAATAAAGTGCGGTTCCGTATCGATGGACAGTGCACCGTCGTTTTTCGCCGCTTCTTCCCGCAGCGCCTTCAGCGCGCCGTCCACATCCACGATCTCGCTGTCGATCAGCTTTTCCGTGTCCTTCCAGGTCCAGAGCGGGTTGTTCAAGCCGCCGTCCCTGCGGTTCGTGGTGCAGATGTAGTCGCTCGCCGCGACGAGGACCCTGTCCTTGTCGTGGTTCCCGCGCCAGACACCGTTCGCATAATATGTCTCGCCGTCCTTTACGATCGCGTTCACTGTGCGGTCCGTAAAATAGCAGTCAACGCCGGTAACCGCGCTGAAAAGCCCGCTCCCAGACTCCGTCAGCGAGTACTCCAGTACCTGCAGGAGTTCCGCATACGTGAGGTCAAAGAGGTAAAGCCTGTTATTAAAAGGAAACATCGTATAGACGTCACTGATCGTCACGTCGCGCCGGCTTTGTCCGGCGGGGATCGTAAGGTCTGTCCGCATGCCGTGCTGATTGACGAATGCGACTTCCGCTCCCGCCGCGCGCGCGATCAGGGAAGTATACCAGTTGCTTCCTGTGCTGGCGCGCTCCCCGCTCTCCGGGAAGAAATCGTACCTTTCCGAAGGTACCGTGATATATCCGATCGTACTGTTCAGCACGCCGTCCAGCCGGCCAATCGCATTGTCGGTGATCGCGGTGATCTCCTCATCGAGCTCATCAATGCTTGATTCCCCTGCGAAAAGCCTTTTCCGCTCCGAATCCACAGCAACCGGCCTGAGTCCGGATACCTTCTGCAGGACGGGCGCTCCGCTTTCATCCGGCGCGAAGACGAGTTCCGCGTAGCAGAAAGCATTGCCCAGTCCGGCCGGCATTGCGTAGGGGATGCCGTTTTCGTTTTCGCCGAGGTCGCTCTTGTGGATGTGCCCGCCGAGGACCAGGTCGACCGCGCAGTCCGGCGGCAGCTGCTCCGCGATCTTGATTGCGTCCGCGTGCGTCAGGAGGATCACGGCGCTGCAGTTTTCGTCCCGTTCCAGCTTGTCCGCGAGCGCCGCGAGCTGATCGTAATCCTCGCGGATCTCGTAGCCGGCGCCGGTGAAGGCGGCGTACATGATCGACGAAGCATAATTGTCAGCAAAGCCGATCACGCCGATGCGAACCGGCAGCTCGTTGCCGTCGCGGTCGGTCGCGGTCTTGTCGAGAATGACGTAATCCCGCGCAAACGTCACCTTCGCGCCGTCGCGGTAGAGGTCGCACATGGTGACGGGGATTAAGTTTTCGCATTTGTTTGTGGAGGGCGTCGCGCTGCTGCCTGATGCTTCTGCGCTGGTCGTTGCAGTGCTGCCTGCGGGGCTGGTGGCGTTCGTTGTGGCACTGCCTTCTGCGCCGTCCGCCGCGAATCCAGGCGAGTACTCCATCATTGTGGCGTCCGCGTCGACGACGTTTTCAATACCCCAGTCGAACTCATGATTTCCGATCGTGACAGCGTCGTACCGCATCGCCGCAAAAACCGCCGACATCGGCTCCCCTTCCAGAAGATTTGACAGCGAACTGCCCTGGAAGATGTCGCCCCCGTCCAGCAAAACGACCGTGTCCTCTCGATACTCGCCGCTCCTGCGCCTCGCATCGTCCACCTTGTCGGCGATCCAGGAGAGGCGGTATTCCGTCTTTTCTCCTGACGTATCCGCGATATACCCGTGAATATCCGACGTCTCGAACACAGGCAGCCGGTAGCCGCTCCCGTCGTCCGGCACGAACCCTTCGCTGAGCCGGTAAAAGCTCATCTCAAACGGCGACGGATCGTTCTCCCCCTCCGTGTACCGGTAGGTGCTGAAACACCGCTCTCCGTCGTAGTACTCGAGATAGTAATTGGTGTAAGTCGTATCGTCCGCGGTGTATTCCGCAGCCGGATTATAGAAAAGGTTCTCCCCCTGCGGCTCCCAGCTGCTGCCGGGCAGCTTGTTGTCGCTCAGAAACAGGCCGTTTCCCGCATCTGAACCCGTCAGATATTTGCCGTCCGACCGAAAGCAAACGAGTCCGTCCTCGTCCCGCTCCAGCGTGAACACCGCCGTGTAATCCGGGATGTAGGTGAGGTTTTCCGCATCGCCATGCGCTTTCGATCCTACAAGTCTTCTGCCCGTCGGAAGCGACGAGAGAATTCTCATCTCCTTCTCTGAGACGATCACGAAGCGGTCTGACTCCGTGAGGTCTGCAAATGAGGCTCTTTTTGCGAGGATCTCTGATGCTTCAGGGGCGATGGTGCCGGCGATTTGGCCAGTTCCTGCTCCTTCGCCCATTGCTGTTCCACCGCTTGTGGCTGTGCTGCTGCCGGAGGGGCGGACATACCACGGGTATTTGCAGCCCGAAAGAGCTGCAAGACTGATGGAAAGGATCAGTACAGATGCCCGTGTCAGCAGTTTCTTCATCTTTCTCCCTGTTCTGCAGGACTTCCGGCGACGCCGAAGGCGCCGTAGATCCCATAGACAGCCGTGATCACGATAGCCACAAGGACTGCATATCCCGCCAGGTATCCCGGTACGCCAAGATACTTCGCCATCCACGTAAGCGGCGTCCCTTCCGGAGGCCAGAGGATGAACAGGTAATTGCAGCTGAATTTCCTGTCAAACAGGTAAACGGGCGGCACGACTGCCGCCAGAAATACCATCGGCTTCCAGATGCCCCGGAGCGCCGGGCGTGCCGCGCCGCTCCTCAGAAGCAGAAGCGGAAACAGCACCAGGATCCCGTGCCACACCCAGCTGTAGAGATTCATGAAATTCCATACCGGATACATGTTCCAGTCCGGAAAGAGCATCGCAGCGACGGCGCCCGGAAGGATCAGGACCATTGCGATCTCGGAAAAGAAACTTTTCACGCGGGATCCGTACACCGAAAGCAGGAATACCGGAATCCCCATGCTGCAGAGATGCAGCGGAAGAAATCCGACGTCAAAGTGCCCGGTCAGCGCGAGGTACAGGTCCTTGAAGATCTCCATGCACAGAAGCAGGATCGGGAGGGTCCGGATCATCCGCTCCCGTACGCGCCGCGGGCACAAGAGGCAAAGCGCCACGCCTGCTGCGATGGCCGCGGCGCTCAGAATGTGCGCCGGACTCCCATGCAAGTAGCCCGTACCTTCCGGCAAGTCATACTGGTGCGTCCAAAAGCCGGGCGCCTGCCCGCGGTGCGTCCGGAAATCAGGTACCTGCATACTTTTTTGCAAAGGCGACGTACTCCGCCGCATTTTCCCGGATGCCTTCGATCTCTTCCGCCGTCAGCGGCCGCTTCACGACTGCCGGGCTGCCGATGACGAGAGAGCCGGCGGGAATTGTTTTTCCCTGCGTTACAAGGGCACCGGCGCCGATGACGCAGTTCTCTCCGATTACAGCGTCATTCAGGATGATTGCTCCCATTCCGACGATCGTATTGCTGCCGACTGTGCAGCCATGCACGATTGCGCCGTGGCCGATCGTGACGCCTTCGCCGACGCTGATCCCGTGTCCGCGTTCCCCGTGAAGGACGGCGTTGTCCTGGACGTTGCTGTTTTCACCGATCCGGATCGGGCTGTCCCCGCGCACGGTCGCGTTGAACCACACGCTCGCATTCCGCCCGATCTCCACGTCGCCGACGACGGCGCAGCCAGGGGCGAGGTATGCTGTTTCGTGGATATTTTTGCTCATAGTATCTTCCTGTCTGTTGTCACTCTTCTTCGTCCTCTCCTATAGGCCCGTTGAAAAGCATCTCGTTATACTTTTCATTGTAGTGCTCAGCGGTCTTCTTCTGGATCCAGCGCTCCCGGTCTTCCATGATCGCGAGCATCTCGTCCGCGATCTCTTCCGCGCTGCCCGGCCTGCCGCGGTGCAGGTAGCGGATCATGCGGTTCATCGTGTTTTCCGTGCGCAGGTTGGTCGCGACGGCTCTCCCGAATTCCTCGGGATACCCCATCCTCACAATTGTATCGACCAGTTCCCAGTAGACTCTTTCCCGCTCGTCCATCCCAAATCGGCAGTTATTTCAGGCTGCCAGCCTGCGATACGCTGCTGCGCGGGCCGCTGCCGTGCAGTGACCCGCTTTCCAGCTTCTGATATGATTGCCGGCGTGTTCTCTCTAATCAAGGACACTACTAATTGCCCCATGTCAGGGGCACGTCGCAATCTATGCGTAACTGCTTAGCTCAGATGCATGTCGCTATCCACACGCACCTATCCCAAGTCAGACGCATGCTGCCGGCGCCGGCAATTCCTCAAATTACAAATACGACACCGTCTCCGCCAGCGGCTTTCTGCTCGCATGGTTCGGCAGCGGGCCTGCGCCTTCTGCGGCGTAGCCGAGATCCATCACCATCAGGACTTCCTCGTTTTCAGGAAGGCCGAGTTCCTGCGCGAGCTGCTCCGGATCGAGGAAATTGACCCAGCAGCTGTCGACACCTTCGTCCGCCGCGGCAAGGATCATGTGCGTCGCGACGATCGTCGCATCCTCCGTGCCGGAGTCCCGTTTCCCGCCCGGATACGTGAAGACATTTTCACTGTCAAACGCCACAACGAGCACCGTCGGCGCGCCATAGCGGCAAGGCGTCACCTTGTCGATCTTCGCGAGCGCTTCCGCCGACTGCACAACGTAAATATGCTGCTCCTGCAGGTTCTTCGCCGTCGGCGCAAGCCTCCCGGCCTCCAGGATCGCGTCAAGTTTCTCCTTCTCTACCTGCTTCTCACCATACTTCTTGCAGGAAAAGCGATTCCGAACCACATCCTTGAATTCCATACCCGTTACTTCTCATTTCCACTCGCTGAAATTTACTGCTGATATTTGACCCTTGCTGTGCAGCTGTTCAGTACCGCCCGAGGCGCCTGCCGCCGCGGGCGCATAAGCTTATTTCAGTCAGATATATTTTACATCCGACAGCTGTGCTGATGCCACATTCTTCCCCCGAACATCACGCGGGACAGCGTCGAGCGAATACCTCCGGGAAGGAACGAGAGATGCGGTAGCTCATGTGTATCCCTACAAGCTTTCCCAGCCTCCAGGAAGCGAAGAATTGTATGGGAACACTGTCCTTGCGGTAGCAGCTTTGCTCCACGGAACAGTCCAGCGGGCGGTTGCGAGCGAATACTTACGGGACGGAATAATCGATGCGGTAGCAGAAACGTTCCCCTACAAGCTTTCCCAACCTCCAGGAAGCGAAGAATTGTATGGGAACACTGTCCTTGCGGTAGCAGCTTTGCTCCACGAGATAGCCCAGCGGGCGGTTGCGAGCGAATACTTA
>DJXE01000187.1 GCA_002449595.1 Lachnospiraceae bacterium UBA7012 | reverse complement strand
TGGGGCATGGCACTGCTCGCGGCATATCTGCTCGGCGTGCAGAACGGCTATGGCGAGACGCTCGAGAAGTTCCTCTCGGACAAGGTCTTCGCGGATTCCGAGAGCCTGACGATCGCGCCCGACGCGGATGACGAGGCCGGATTCTCCGCATGGCTTGCGGACTATGAGAAGTACCTTCCGGCGGAGAAAGCGGCGATTGCGCAGAACGCCTGAAGCATTATGATGTAAAGAAGGTAATAGGCCGCAGGCACTGATCCGGTGAAGGCGGCAGATTGCCGGAAATTATATGGTAAAGACGGCAGCTGACCGAGCGTAATTCTATGGTGCAGACTGACAGAAGCTCCGGCGGGACTTTGGTCGTCCCGCCGGAGAAAAAATATATAGCGTTTTTGATCCTCATGATCGCAGCCCAGGTTGCGGTGCTGATCTATTTCGGCGCGCGAAAGGCGGGCTTTCATGAGGACGTGTTTTATTCGTACTTTTCGTCGAACCGCTCCGCCGGCCTCTACACGCCGGACGGCGAGTGGGTCGACACGGAGACGATCCTTAACGAGTTCCGCGTGCTTCCGGGTGAGCGGTTCCACTTCGGCACCGTGAAGCTGGTGCAGTCCTGGGACGTCCATCCGCCGCTCTGGTATTACCTCCTTCACTTCGCATGCAGCCTGTCCGCGGGCGTCTTCAGCAAGTGGCAGGGCCTCGCCGTCAACATCGTCGGGTTCGTGATCGCGCAGCTCCTGCTCGCGAAGCTGAGCCGGCTTGTGATGCGGACGGCAGACAGAGGAGGAATGTACTGTGGAGATGAGGTGCAGGAGAAAGGTCTGTTCGGTCTCAGCCGGGACCAGCTGGGCGCCCTCGCGGTAGTTGCAGCGTGGGGCTTTTCTCCGGCAGCAGTGAGTGCGGTCATGTTCATTCGGATGTACGTCTGGCTGACCGTATTCGTACTCGCGATGCTGATCCTGCATGTCCGGTTTCTTCAGATGCTGCGGGAGTCCTCGGTAAATAGCTTGCGACGGGAATATCTTCGCCTGTTCATCTCGATGACAGTCGTTTCATTCCTGGGCTTCATGACGCAGTACTACTACCTGATTGCGTTGTTCTTTGCGGGAATCTATACAGCAATCGTGCTGCTTAGATATCTGGTGACGGCAGTAAAAGAATCAGATAGAAAGATGTTCCTTCGTCTCGCAGGCTTTTATGTCTGCAGCCAGGCGGCTGCAGGAATCATCGGCGTGCTGTACTACCCGGCGGCGCTCTCTCACATATTCCGCGGGTACCGCGGGAAAGAGGCACAGGCGGAATTCCTGAATATCGGAAACACGTTTGGGAGGGTCCGGGCATTTTTCAGTCTCGTCAGCAGATATGCATTCGGCGGATGGATGCTCGTGTTTCTCATTGCCGCTCTCGCCGCTGCTGTGGCAGCAGCGGTGGTCAAAAAAGTCCGGATCCGGCAGGAAGTGCGTCTCCTCATCGTGGTCTGTGCGGGCTACTTCCTGGCGGTCGCAAAGACCGGCCTGATCCTCGGAGAGACGTCGATCCGCTACGAGATCCCGATCTGTCCTGTTTTCATTCTGCTCATTCTCTGCGGACTGTCTGCCTTCCAGGTGCGCATAGCAAAATATCTTCCGGTTGCGGCAGCAGTTCTGCTCCTGGTCCTGGATCTTGCCGGTCTCGCCGGGGGACGCGTCCTCTTCCTGTATCCGGAGAACGAGGCGCGCATTACCTTCGCGAGGGAACACTGTGAGGAGCCGGCGATATTGCTTTTCAACCCGCAGAGTCCTGATCATGTATGGTGGATCCCGGACGTTCTTCTCCAGTATCCCAAGGTGTACTTCCTGAGTGAGGGCAGCGCGGTGCATAACGTGGAGCAGCTGCGGGAAGCCGTGCGGGATGCGGGCCGGGGCGCTGTGATCTACGCCGCGGATGCGGAGAACCGGGACCTGTTGATTGGAGATCTTGCGGAGGCGATCCGCGAAGAGCAGGGCAGTATGCCGGAGATCCGGAGCGTGGACCGGCATGCGATGTGGACGACATACTACCTGAAGGTGAAGTGAGCGAACCATAGGATTCAAATGAGAGGCGGCTGCGGATCTCGACAGCAGTGACGCCGGCACAAGGGGATGAAGGAGTCAACGGGTGGCTGAAATGGGCGGTTCGAAAGAAGGAACACAGGGATCCCGCGAGAAGATCATCATCAGGACGAGTGTTATCGGTATTGCGGCGAATGTTTTTCTGGCGGCGTTTAAGGCGTTTGTCGGCATCAGTTCGCACTCGATCGCGATCGTGAACGATGCGATCAACAACTTGAGTGACGCGCTGAGCTCTGTCATCACGATCATCGGGACGAAGCTTGCGGGGCGCGCGCCGGACAAGGATCATCCGCTCGGCCACGGGAGGATCGAGTACCTGAGTGCCATGAGCATTTCCGTGATCGTGCTCTACGCAGGTATCACGTCCTTCGTGGAGTCGGTGAAGAAGATCATTCATCCGGAGACGCCGGATTACAGCACAGCCGCGCTGATCATTGTCGCGGCGGCGATTGCGGTGAAGCTCATTCTTGGACGCTTCGTGAAAAAGACCGGTGAGAAGGTCGATTCTGACAGCCTTATCGCGTCCGGTGCCGATGCGACCATGGACGCGGCGATCTCCACGACGACGCTGGTCGCTGCGATCATCTACCTCACGACGCACGTCAGCCTGGAGGCGTGGCTCGGTGCCATCATTTCCGTCGTCATCATCAAGTCCGGCTACGAGATGCTGCAGGGAACGCTGAGTGATATCCTCGGCCAGCGTGCGCCGGCGGAGCTCACCCGCAACATCAAGAGAGCCGTCGCGGATACGGAAGGCGTGCTTGGTGCGTATGACCTTTTCCTTCATGATTATGGCCCGGACCGCACGATCGGCTCGATCCACATCGAAGTGCCGGACAATTATACGGCGTCGAAGATCGATGAGATCACCCGGCAGATCCAGGAGAAGATCTTCGATCAGTTCGGCGTGGCGCTGACCGGTATCGGCATTTATTCCGCCAACACGTCCAAGGATTCCACCGCGAAGACCCGGCATGAAGTCACCAAGATCGTCATGGGTCACGACGGCGTGCTGCAGATGCACGGCTTCTACCTGGACGAGGCAAACAAGACGATGAGCTTCGACGTCGTTCTCGATTTCGCGCTGGAGGACCGCATGGGGACCTACGCGCACATCGTGGACGAAGTGCAGCGCGCCTTCCCGGATTACACGGTGAAAGTGGCGCTGGATATTGATGTGTCGGATTGATTTTCCGCTCTCAATTTCAGAGATTCATACGCAAACACTCTTTTTAGATAATTTTAATGGGTTTGAAGCCTTCCTGATTTTCCGGGAAGGCTTCTTTTCTTACCTAAAATTTTTTTTGAAACTTTAAGGTTGGTTTTAGGTTCGCCTTTTATAGTGGTCATTGTCAGGGAGATACACCCCCGACAGAAGGAGACAGAAATGGGCATTCACTACAGACACGAGTGGAAACACGAGATCAATTACGCGGACCTGCTCACGATAAGACAAAGGATGCGGGCGGTCGCGGTGCCGGACCCTCACGCGAAGGACGGCAGGTACCTGATCCGGAGCCTCTACTTCGACAACCTGAATGATAAGGCGCTGCGAGAGAAGATCGACGGCGTCAATCGCAGAGAGAAATGGCGCATTCGGTATTACAACTTTGATCCGTCCGTGATCCATCTGGAGAAGAAGAGCCGCATGAACGGCCTCGGCACGAAATACAGTGCGAATCTCACGGCAGAAGAGGCGCAGAGCATCGTCGACGGAGACATCGACTGGATGATGGACAGCGGGAGGCCGCTGGTGCAGGAACTCTACTGCAAGATGCGGTACCAGGGAATGCGGCCGATGACGATCGTGGACTACACGCGGGAACCTTTTATCTACGGTCCCGGCAACGTCAGGGTGACGCTCGACTACGACATCCGGACCGCGATGAAGAACACCGACTTCCTGGATCCGGAATGTGTAACGATTTCGGCGGGAGACGCGCCGATCATCCTCGAGGTCAAATGGGACGAGTACCTGCCCGCGATCATCCGCGATGCGGTGCAGCTTCCGAACCGGCGGGCGGCGGCCTTTTCCAAATACGCGCAGTGCAGGGTCTACGGATGATCCGCAGAATTCGGACCGACAGGAAGATACTCCACCACGGCGGACGATACAGGCAACAGAATACATGATTGAAACGAATCAATACAGCAAACAATTTTGAGATGTCTTTAACATCACCAAATGACAGGAGGAAACTACAATGACTTTTAGCGATATCTTCAAATCAAGCTTTCTTGAGAATGTGACCAGCGTCAGCGTTCTGGATATGGTGCTCTGCATGGCCCTGGCCTTTGCACTCGGACTTTTCATCTATCTGATCTACAAAAAGACTTACGCCGGCGTCATGTACAGCGCCAGCTTCGGGGTCACGCTCGTCGCCCTGACGATGATCACAGCATTCGTGATCCTGGCCGTCACAAGCAACGTCGTTCTTTCCTTAGGTATGGTCGGTGCGCTGTCCATTGTTCGTTTCCGGACGGCAATTAAGGAGCCCCTGGACATCGCGTTCCTGTTCTGGGCGATCGCGGCCGGCATCGTGCTGGCGGCAGGAATGATCCCGCTCGCGGTTTTCGGCAGCGTCCTCATCGGCATCATCATCCTGATCTTCGCGAACCGCAAGGAAAGCACGAATCCCTACATCGTCGTTCTGCGCTGTGAGGACCACCAGAGCGAGGCGGAAGCAGAGAGCTTCCTTCGCGACTACACCAAGAAACTGAGCGTTAAGAGCAAGACCGCCCGCCGCGGCGAAGTCGAGGTCAACTACGAAGTGCGCCTCGCCTCCGAGAACACCGACTTCATCAACTCCCTCTCCGAGATTCCCGGCGTCAGCAGCGCGGTGCTAGTGAGCTTTAACGGCGAATACACGGGTTAACTACGAAACCATAGAAAGGACACGTCAATGTCAGCCCACAAACACATAGACATCATCTGCATCGCAGTCATGATCTGCGCCATCCTCCTCACGGTCTTATTCATGAATGGGGAATCCCTCGGAATCCAGGTCCTGGCCGATGAAGATGCAGAAAACTATACAGGCACAGAATACTTCACCGCCAACGACCAGAACGGCACGTGGAGCGATGAAGACGCAACAAAGATCACATTAAACGGTGATACAGCGAAGATCAGAGGCAGCGGCGCATACGTCAACGACGGCAGCGTCTATATCACCGCCAGCGGAAAATACACGATCACCGGGACGCTCACGGACGGCAGCATCGTCGTGGACGCCTACGACAACTCCAAAGTCTGGATCATGCTGGACGGCGTGGACGTCACCTGCAGTGACGATGCGGTAATTCGTGTGGATCAGGCGGACAAGGTTTTTCTCACATTGAAAGAAGGGACGGAGAACAGCCTGACGAGCGGCGAGCCGTATTCGGACGAAGCAATCGAGGACGGCACCGGCGGCGTCATCTACGCACATGATGACCTGACGATCAACGGCAGCGGCTCCCTCACGATCACCGGCAGCTACAAGCATGGGATCGAAGGCAACGACGAGCTCGTGATCACCGGCGGGACGATCAGCATCACGGCACCTGGCGACGGCATTCACGTCAACGACAGCGTCAGGATCATGGAAGCGGATCTCACGATCAGCTCCGGCGACGACGGCATCCACTGTGACACAGAAGTTTATATCGAGAGCGGCACAGTGCTGATCACCGAGTGCTACGAAGGCATCGAGGCGCCGCAGATCGAGATGACCGGCGGCGATATCACGATCTATCCGACCGACGACGGATTTAACGCGAACGGCGGGACCAGCATGATGGGTATGGGCGGCTTCGGCGGCATGATGCATGGCAATACAACAGCAGTGACGGATTCCGGTAACTCCGCAGAAAAGGCGAACTCCGGCAACACGGATGCAGCAAAAGCGACAGATACCACAGATACGACCGAAGAACTGTCCGAGATCCGCATCAGCGGAGGCACGATCACAATTATCAATGAGTCGGCGCGGGACGCGGACGGACTGGACTCCAACGGCAACATTTACATCAGCGGCGGCACGATTCGGGTCAGCCTCTCCGGCAGCGGCTCCAACAACGCGATCGACTACGGCAGCGAGAGCGGCGGCGTCTGCGAGATCACAGGCGGAAGCGTCATCGCATGCGGCAGCTACTCCATGGCAGAGGCTTTCGACAGTTCGTCGACGCAGTGCGCGATCCTTTACAACTTCAGTGACGGCGCGGACGCGGGAACGACGCTCGCGGTCGAAGACGCGGACGGCAACGTCCTGGTCTCCTGGGAGGTGCCCTGCAGCTTCAACTCCGCAAATATCAGCATCCCGGAGCTGACGCTCGGCGAGACTTACCTGATCGCGATCGGCGACAATGTGGAAGAGATCACGCTTGACGAAGTATCTGCTTCCTACGGCGACGCAGCCAGCTCCGCGTTCGGCGGCACCATGAACTGGGGAGGCATGCGGCAGCGGACTGCGAGTGCTCAAGGCACAGCTTCGGCAGGAAGCACAGAAGGTGCAGCAACAGAGGGTACGGCATCAGGGAGCACAGAAGGCACGACGTCTTCAGACAGCAGCGCCGGAACGGGATTTGGCCTCGCCGGAAGAGGCGGCTTCGGCCACGGCGGAAAGGGCGGACAGCGCCCGTGGGATGCGCAGAATTCTGACGGAACCATGCCCCAGCCGCCGGAAGGAATGACAGAAGGCGAGATGCCGCAGCCGCCCGAGGGAATGACAGAAGGCGAGATGCCGGAACTATCCGGAGGAATGACAGAAGGTGAAATGCCGGAACTTCCCGAAGGAATGACAGAAGGCGAAATGCAGGGACAGCATGGAGCAGGCGCGGGAATGGGTCCGATGTCCGGTGAGAATACGCAGGACGCTTCCGGGGCGGAAGCTGTGAGCGGAGGAACTGCTCTGTCGGACTTCGACAGCGATACCTGGATCGAACTCGGCGCCTGTGCGGCAGTCCTGTGTGCGGCGATCGCCGCAGTCCTGCTCTTCCGAAGAGGCAGGACCCGCTGAAGATTTTTTGAGAGCCAAGAACTGCCGCATTTGCGGCAGTTCTTAATGCTATAATGGAACGAGTGAGTGTCAAAATTTTCAGACAGGGAGCATCCATGGCAAAAGTGATCGTAGGCATGTCGGGCGGCGTCGACAGCGCAGTCGCGGCATATCTGCTGAAGAAACAGGGATATGAGGTGATCGGCGTGACCCTCCGCACCTGGACGTCGCAGGAGGGCGAGGAGAGCCGCTGCTGCGAGATCGACGACGCGAGGAGGATCGCGGACCGGATCGGGATCGGATACCGGACGCTGAACTGCGAGCAGGCCTTCCGGCAGAGCGTCATCGAGCCGTTCGTGAGGGAATACGTGAGCGGGAAAACGCCGAATCCATGCGTCATCTGCAACCGCCGCGTGAAGTGGGAATGGATGACGTACCTGGCCGGCGTCCTGCAGGCCGACTACGTCGCGACGGGCCACTACGCCTCGATCGTGAAGCTGGAAAACGGCAGGTACACCGTAAAGCGCGCCTCGTCGAAAAAGGACCAGGCCTACATGCTCTACCGCCTGTCGCAGGAACAGCTCTCGCGCACACTCCTGCCGCTGTCGGATCTCACGAAGGATGAGGTCCGGGCCATCGCGGAGGAGGCGCAGCTGCCGGTCGCGCACAAGAAGGATTCCCAGGAGATCTGTTTTATACCGGACAATGATCACGCGAAGTTCATCCTCTCGGAAGAAGGGCAGGAAGAGGCAGTCGCCGGGAACTTCGTCGACGCGGACGGGAATATCCTCGGCACGCATAACGGGATCATCCATTACACGATCGGCCAGCGCAAGCGCCTCGGCCTCTCGCTCGGACACCCTGTCTTCGTGAAGGAGATCCGGCCGGAGACGAACGAGGTCGTGATCGCGCTGGACGAGGCTGAGATCATGAGCAGCGAGATCGAAGTCACGGACCTTCACTTCCAGGGCATCCCGGACATCCTGCCCGGCGAACCGGTCCGCGCGAACGTAAAAGTAAGGTACCATCACGAAGGAGAGAACGCGCTGATCGAGCGCATCTCGCCGGAGAAGGTCAGGATCTGTTTCGACCAGCCGGTCCGCGCAGCGGCGCCGGGGCAGTCGGCGGTCTTTTATGACGAGAACGAATGCGTCATTGGAGGCGGCATCATAATACAAAAATAGAACACAGTGGAAAGGCAAGGCAACACAGATGGAACGACTCACGATTGAGGAAGCAAAGAGACTGAACGACACCATGGTCACGGAGGACCATTTGAAGCTCCACGCGGCGAATGTGGCCGCCTGCATGGACGCGATGGCGGAGCACTTCGGCGAGGAC
>DJXE01000016.1 GCA_002449595.1 Lachnospiraceae bacterium UBA7012 | reverse complement strand
CATCGGCGCCGGCTTTGTTCCGGACGTGCTCGACACGGGCGTCTATGACGAAGTCTTCCCTGTACAGAATGACGACGCCTTCGCCGCGGCAAAGCTGCTCGCGAAGAAGGAAGGCATCTCCGTCGGCATCTCCTCCGGCGCTGCGCTGCACGCGGCGATCGAGAAGGCGAAGCTCCTGGAGAACAAGGGAAAAACGATCGTGGCGCTCCTCCCGGACAGCGGCGACCGGTATTATTCCACACCACTCTTCTCAGAGGACTAAAACGAAAGTAAGAAAATCTGCTGTAACTCCTGTTTCGGGACAGCCCGCACCGGTTAATGGTGCGGGCTGTCTGCGTTTTCGATAGGATAGCTTTATGGATGTACGGTATTCCGATAAGTAATAGCATGATATAGATGACAGGCATTTGCTGTTCAGCAAAATAGCATTTATGATAATAATTGTCAGGCTTAAAAGCGCCCCGGGGCGATCAACGGGCGAGCGAGCCTGCCAGCAAAAATGGGCACATCCACATCTCCGAGCGCATGAAGGAAGTCACTGAGGTGCTGGAGATCCCGAACGGCCAGCTCTGATGGCCGGATCGTCCTTCAGTGCCGGATCATTTTTCAGCATCTGAAGGAATAATTGCGCCGGAGCGGAGAGGGCAAAAGCACCAGCCGGCTGGCACGAGATCTGAAAGAGAGGGTGTAATGAAGTATTCGAAGCTGGGAAATAGTGATCTGTTAGTATCGCGCATTTGCATGGGATGCATGGGATTCGGCGATCCGGAGCGGGGTCAGCATCGCTGGACGCTCGACGAGGAGCACTCGCGCGAGATCATCAGGCGCGGCCTGGAGCTCGGCGTCAACTTTTATGACACGGCGATCGCCTACCAGAGCGGCACGAGCGAGCAGTTCGTCGGAAGGGCGCTCCGCGACTTCGCGAAGCGGGATGAAGTCGTCGTCGCGACGAAGTTCCTGCCGCGGACGCCGGACGAGATCGCAGCCGGCATCACGGGCCAGCAGCACATCGAAAACATGATCGACACGAGCCTGAGCAACCTCGGCATGGACTACGTCGATCTTTACATCTATCACATGTGGGATTACGGGACGTCGCTCTACGACATCATGGACGGCTTAAACCGCATCGTGAAGGCGGGAAAAGCACGTTACATCGGCATCTCGAACTGTTTCGCCTGGCAGCTTGCGAAGGCGAACGCGCTGGCGGACAAAGAAGGCTTCGCGAAGTTCGTCTCGATCCAGGGCCACTACAACCTGATCTTCCGTGAGGAGGAGCGCGAGATGGTTCCGCTCTGCAGAGAGGACAACATCGCCCTCACGCCTTACAGCTCGCTTGCGAGCGGCAGGCTCTCCAAGCGGCCGGGAGAGACCTCGAAGCGCCTCGCGGAGGACTCCTACGCAAAACTTAAGTACGACGCGACCAGGCAGCAGGACGAGCAGATCATCGCCCGCGTGGCTCAGCTCGCGGACAAGCGGGGCGTCTCGATGACCGAGATCTCCCTCGCCTGGCTCCTCACAAAGGTCACCGCTCCGGTCACCGGCGCGACGAAATTCTCCCACATCGAAGGCGCCGCCGCCGCGGTCGACCTCGCGCTCACCGATGACGAGATCCGCTACCTGGAAGAGTGCTACGTCCCGCACCCGCTGGTCGGCGTGATGGCGCAGAACAAGGCGGAGACCGCCAAGGAAAAGCACGTCTGGTCCACCGGGGATCAGAAGATCAAGCAGTAAGAGAAGGAGAATGGAGGCATGAGCATCACAAGAGAAGCAGCAGAAAACATGATCCGCCTGTTTGGAAAGGAAGATGCATTCGGGCTCGCGCAGACGGATCCGGAGTACTTTGAGCGGATCGCGAACTTCGCGTTTGACGAGGTGCCGAATGAAGAGGCGGCTGCACTCGATGAGCGCACAAGATTTATGGCGATCCTTGCGGTTCTGACGGGCGTGCAGGGCATCGACCTGTTCCGCGAGATGGTTCCGGCCGCGCTAAATGCCGGCGTGACGCCGGTAGAGATCCGGGAGATCGTGTACCAGGCGACGGCGTATCTTGGATTCGGGCGGGTATATCCTTTTCTTAAAGCGGTGAGTGAGATTCTGGCGGAAAAGGGCATCGACCTCCCTCTTGCACCGCAGGCGACCACGGATGCGGGCATCGCGGACCTGACGGATCCGGCGAACCGCAGGCGCGCCGGCAACGACGTCCAGATCAAGTATTTCGGCGAAGGGATCCGTAACGGCTGGGAGAAGGGACCGCAGGAGAAGCGGCACATCTCTGCGTGGCTGGCGGACAATTGCTTTGGCGATTACTACACGAGGAACGGGCTCACAGATCCGCAGCGCGAGATGATCACGTTCTGCTTCATCGCCGGGCAGGGTGGCTGTGAGCCGCAGCTGACCGCGCACGCGAAGGGTAACATGAATCTCGGCAATGACAGGCTGTTTCTCATCAAGGTCGTCTCGCAGTGCGTTCCGTACATCGGCTACCCGCGCAGCCTGAACGCGATCGCCTGCATTGAGAAGGCGGCGGAGGGCTGAGAAAATATAGACTAAATTTTTACGGCAAGGGTATAACGCATATTTTTTATGTCAGGAGGTTATCATGGCACTCATTCAGGTCAATTACGTATCAAAATCTCTCTTCCGCACGGTGACGCTCAATGTGATCCTTCCCGTGGATAAACTGGACGCGGAGACGATGAACTACATGTCAACAGGCAAAAAGTTCAAGACGCTGTATCTGCTGCACGGCCTCATCGGCAACTACACCGACTGGGTCAGCGGCACGCGCATCCAGCGCTGGGCGGAGGAAAAGGATCTTGCAGTCGTCATGCCTTCCGGCGACAATGCGTTTTATGTGAACAGCATGGCGCCGAACAATGACTACGGCAAGTTCATCGGCGAAGAGCTGGTCGAGGTGACGAGAATGATGTTCCCGCTGTCCGACAAGCGGGAGGACACGTTCATCGGCGGCCTGTCGATGGGCGGCTTCGGCGCGATGCGGAACGGCCTCAAATATGCGGAGACGTTTGGGCGGATCGTCTGCCTTTCGGGCGCGCTGCACATCCTCGACCCGGACTGCGACAATCTCGCGAATGAGCAGCTCGTGTTCGGCGACGTCGATGCGGCGAGACAGACCGACGCCAATCCGGAAGTCTGCCTGAAGCAGCTGCAGGACAGGATCGCAGCCGGCGAAAAGCTTTCCATCCCCACGACCTACATCGCCTGCGGCATGGACGACGGTCTTCTCGGCGTAAACCGCAGATACCGCGACCTCCTCACGGCAGCAGGCGCTGACGTCACCTACGAGGAAGAGCCCGGCTTCGCGCACGAGTGGGACTTCTGGGACCGCCAGATCGGCAAGGTCGTGAACGGCTGGCTTCCGCTCGAGGATGCGCAGGGCGGCGTGAACAGCGGAAATGTCCGCGGGGAGAACTGAGCGCGGCGATAGATTTTGGACTGATTAATACATGGGCTCTGCCGTGGACGTTGGGCGCGGCAGGGCCTGTTTTTTTATTGCTGTTTTTGCATCATTATGGAGAAAAATGAGTGCTCATCTGGTAAAATAAATGAAAAGCCTGAGCGGGCGAAATCAGTGTTGTAATGCATTGTTTATGGGGGAAGGAGATCAAGTAGTATGAAGAATTTTTTTGATGAGTTTAAGAAGTTTATTTCTCGTGGCAACGTGATGGATATGGCAGTTGGTATCATCATCGGCGGCGCGTTCACGGCGATCGTGACGTCGCTCGTTGAAGATATCATCACTCCGATCCTCGGTATCTTTGGTGGCATGGATTTCTCGGATGTCGTCCTGACCATCAATGGCTCTAACTTCGGTATTGGTAAGTTTATCACCGCCATCATCAACTTCCTGCTGATCGCTCTCGTTCTGTTCAGCATCATCAAAGCCATCAACAAGGCGCAGACGATCGGCAAGAAGGAAGAAGAGGCAGCTCCGACCACGAAGAAGTGCCCTTACTGCCTGAGCGAGATCCCGCTTGAAGCGACGAGATGCCCTCACTGCACGTCTGAGCTGAAGAAGTAATTCGCTTTGATGTGATCTTGAACGGAAACGATCCTTGTTTGAAGTGCCAGTAATGATTATCAGATGCCCCGCAGCAGTGCTGCGGGGCATTTGCGGACAGTGGTCTTATGAGCAGACTTGAAGAACAACTGAAACAGTATTCAGAAAGCGGCATTTATCCGATGCATATGCCGGGGCACAAGCGGCTTCTTTCGCCTGCGCCGGATCTGCCTTATCGGTGGGATGTGACGGAAGTGCCGGGCACGGATGACCTTCACGATGCGGAGGGAATCCTGGCGGATGCGATGAAGCGAACGGCGCATCTCTACGGCGCCGCCCGCACCTTCTATCTTGTCGGCGGCTCGACCTGCGGCATCCTTACCGGAATCCGTGCAATGGTGCTCGCTGGCGCGCGGCGGAAGCGAGCGGCTGCAGCCTGCCCGGCAGGTTCTCAAGATGATGCAGTGTTCAAAGATAAGAATAGTACAGATGCTTCTGCGGGCGGGAGCCAAAGTGCGACGTGGCCGACTCTCATTATTGCGAGGAACTGTCACAGAAGTGTTTTTCATGCAGTGGAATTGACAGATGCCTGTGTCTGCTGGATCGAGCCGGAAGAGGATGCGAGATTTGAGATCTGCCGCGGTATCACAGCGGAGCAGGTGAGGGAGGCGCTCGCCATTTGCCCGGAAGCGATGGGTGTCGTTCTGACCAGCCCTACTTACGAAGGAGTCCTCTCTGATATTCCTGAGATTGCTAAAGTGTGCCATGAAGCGGGAGTTCCTCTCATGGTCGACGAGGCGCACGGTGCACACCTTGGCCTTTTTGAACGAGACTATTTCCCTGATGGTGCGCTCAGAGGCGGCGCCGATATCGTGATCCAGAGTGCCCACAAGACACTCCCCAGCCTCACGCAGACAGCATGGCTGCACCTCGGCCGGATGGACTGGATGGCTGATGCACCTGCGGAGAATGCTGGGGTATTGAATTCTGCGGAAGATCTGCATCAGGAGATCTCGCGGCAGCTCGACGTATTCGAGACAAGTTCTCCCTCATATCCGCTGATGGTCTCGCTTGATGGCTGTACAGAATTGCTTCTCACTCAGGGAGAAGAAATATTCAGACAGTGGAAAGAAACACTCCAGCGGTTCTATGGTATAGCCAGAAACCTGAAATGCCTGGAAGTGCTGACAGACAGTTCTCTGCCGTCTTCAGAAATGGAGAAGGATGGCTTCGGAGCGGCTCTTCACGACCCCTCCAAGATTCTGATAAATGGCCGCCGCGCCGGCCTCACCGGTGCACACCTCGCGCAGATCCTCCGGGAGGACTACGGATTTGAGACGGAGATGTCCTGCGGATACAATGTCCTCGCGATGACAGGTGCCGGAGACGATCCTACAGCAATAGAGCGCTTCGGCCAGGCAATCCTCGATTTCGACAGGAAGTGCAATTCTGAGGAGATCCGCTTTGAAACCCTTGAGGAAAAGCCAAAAGCTGTGCGTCCATACTTTGGGGAATTGACGATCCTCGACGCGGTCTCGCGCCCTTCGGAAGAAGTGCCGGAGGCTGAATCCTGCGACAGGATCTGTGCAGAATATGTCTACTGCTACCCGCCGGGTGTGCCGATCCTGATTCCGGGAGAGAAGATCACGCAGGAGGAACTGGACAGACTTGAAAGCCTGAGAAACAGCGGCACACGGATCCGCCGCAGCGCAGGCGACCGGGAGCAGATGCTGCTCTGCATCATTTCTTCATGATCTGCGCAAGAAGTATCTTCATTTCATGTGAGTTACAGCAACAAAGGCGGAAAAGCATACGGTCAGATCCTGTGAGCTTGTGGAACAAGGTCTCCCAACCCGCCCAAACCTTGACAATTACAGGACCTGTTTTGTATGATGGGAAAGCAAAGCTGAGTCGGAAAGCAGGCGGAAAGAGCCGGTACGCTGACCGGCCCGGCAAAGGACTTACAGGCAAACAAAATATAGCAGCACTGCTGCGACAGGGAGGATAAATTAATGAAGCACATTCAGACACTTGATACAAGAGATATGGAAAAGAGCGTTGTCACCGGCGGCTGCGGCGAGTGCCAGACTTCCTGCCAGAGCGCATGCAAGACCAGCTGCGGCATTGCGAACCAGGAGTGCGAGAACAGGGATTGATCCTGTCTTACAATCGCATCTCAAAGCCCGCAGGACGGGATAATTTGTAACGCAACGAATACATACCGGAGGGCTTTTGTCCTCCGGTCGTTTCTTATTTTCAGAACATCGGAATAGCACATGATCCATCAATACAAATTAAACGGACTGAATATCGTACTCGACGTCTGCAGCGGCAGCGTGCACGTCACGGATGACGTGGCGTATGACGCGATCGCGCTGCTGGACAGCGGCATGACGGAGCAGGAAGCGAAGGAGCAGCTGCTGCAAAAAGACGCGGAAGAGCTCAGCAAAGCAGCGGCAGCGGACGGCCAGACGCCGGAAGAATATCTGGGCGACGTGTTCTCGGATATCGCGGAGCTGAAGGAGCAGCGCAAGCTGTTCTCCGCAGACATCTACGAGGGAATGGCGTTCGACCTCAAGAAGCGGAACACGGTCGTCAAGGCGCTCTGCCTCCTCGTCGCGCACACCTGCAACCTGAACTGCGCCTACTGCTTCGCTTCGCAGGGCAAGTTCAAGGGCCAGGAAGGCCTGATGAGCTTCGAGACAGGGAAAAGAGCTTTGGACTTCCTCGTGGAAAACTCCGGTACCAGAAAGAATCTCGAGGTCGACTTCTTCGGCGGTGAGCCGCTGGTCAACTTTGAAGTCTGCAAACAGCTCGTCGAGTACGCCCGCAGCATAGAAAAGGAAAAGAACAAGAACTTCCGGTTCACGCTGACGACAAACGGCGTCGCCGTCACCGACGAAGTCATCGAGTGGGCGAACAGAGAGTGCTACAACGTCGTGCTCTCACTGGATGGACGCAAGGAGACCAACGACAGGTTCCGCGTCGACATCGCCGGCAATGGCAGCTATGACCGGATCGTCCCGAATTTCAAGAAATTTGTAGAAGCCCGCGGAGGCAAAGGCTACTACATGCGCGGCACATTCACGCATCACAATCCGGACTTCACGAAGGATCTGTTCCACATGGCAGACGATCTGGGCTTCAAAGAACTTTCGATGGAGCCGGTCGTGACGGCGCCTGGAGATCCTTGCGGACTGACAGAAGAAGATCTCCCCATCATCATGGAGCAGTACGAGATCCTCGCGAAGGACATGCTCCGCAGGCAGAAAGAGGGAGAGCCGATCACCTTCTATCACTACATGATCGACCTGGAGCACGGCCCCTGCATCTACAAGCGGGTCTCCGGCTGCGGCTCCGGCACGGAGTACATGGCCGTGACGGCGCAGGGCGACCTGTACCCCTGCCACCAGTTCGTAAATGACCCTGATTACAAGATGGGCGACGTCTGGAACGGCGTCACAAGAACGGATATCCGCGATGAATTCAAGCTCTGCAACGTCTACGCGCGCCCCGAGTGCGCAGAGTGCTGGGCGAGATTCTACTGCGCGGGAGGCTGCGCCGCAAACGCATACCACGCGACGGGCGACATCCACGGGACCTATCAGTACGGATGCGAGCTGTTCCGCAAGCGCATCGAGTGCGCACTCATGATGAAGGCGGCCGAAGGAATCCCGACAGCCTGAAAAACAGTAAACGGAGTCAGGAAATGGCAGAATACACTCCCTCGCGGGCGGCGCGCAGGATCAGGCAGCTGCGGAAACAGAGGCACCTGAACCAGACGCAAGTCGCGAAAGTGATGAACGTTGCGCAGCGCACCTACAGCGACTACGAGCGCGGCCGCACGAAGCTGAATATCGTGCATCTTCTCACGCTGGCGAAGTTCTATGACGTCAGCGTGGATTACATCTGCGGCGTGAGAAACGAGAGACTTCCATTTCCCAGGAGGTGAGCGAGACCGTATCACAGACCATGAAGAAGCTGAGCATCATCGTCCCCGTCTACAACATGGCGGCGGACGGAAAACTGGAATACTGCATCGACTCGCTCCTCGCGCAGGACATGGCGCCGGAGGAGTATGAGATCATTGCGGTGGACGACGCGTCTTCGGACAATTCTTTTGAGATTCTGCGAGAGTATGAAAAGAAATACCCCCACAGAATCACGGCTTTGCGCTCTCCGGTGAATCATCATCAGGGCGGGGCGAAGAACATCGGCCTCGCGTACGCGGAAGGAAGCTGGATCGGCTTCATGGACGCGGACGACTGGGCGGCGCCCCGGATGTACGGATCTCTGCTCGCCGCGGCGGAAGAAGCCGGCGCGGACATGGCAGGCTGTGACTACCATCTGACGGACCACCACGGGATGGACATCGGAAAGGTCGTGCACAACAACCGCGAGGACCAGACCGGCGAACTGAACACGGAGAAATACCGAAAGCTCATCCTCGATCCGGGAAGCCTCGTAGTAAAAATCTACCGCAGAGAACTGATTCTGGGAGACATTAAGCAGGAAGAAGGAACCAACCCCCGGAGCGTAAAGGTATTCCCCGAGGACATCTTCTACGAGGACAACGCCGTCTGCAAGACATGGATGCTGCGGGCGAAGCGGTTTGTCTATCTGCCGGAGCCCTGGTACTACTATTACCAGCACGGCGGATCCACCGTCCACACGATCTCGAAAAAGAATCTCGAAGACCGCAAAGCAGCAGGCCGTCTCATGCTGGAAGAGGCGAAGCGGCAGAATTATCTTGAGACGTACCGCCCGGAGATGGAGTTTTCCTTCACGGTGCTCTTCTACATCAACACGCTGTTCTCGGCGATGCCCCGCAGCCAGAAGATCGCAGGGAGATACGGCTTCGCGAAGCAGCTGGCGAAAGAGATGCGGGAGACCTTCCCTGCATTCCAGGAGAACGCCTACTATCAGGCACGCATTCCCGCCGAAGAGAAGAAACTCATCGCGATGCAGATGAAGTCGCACCTCCTGTTTTATGTGTATTACAAACTGCTTTGGTTCTACAGGGACCTGCGGAAAAAGACAAGAACCTGAGGCAATTCACAGCAATCCGAGGAACAATCACCCCTCAGGAATCACAGGGAGAATAGAAATCATATGAGTTCACTAGCTATCATCACCGCGCGGGGCGGCAGCAAGCGGATCCCGCACAAGAATATAAAAGAGTTCTGCGGCAAGCCGATCATCTGCTACACGATCGAGGCTGCGCTCGCGAGCGGCGTTTTCGACGAAGTGATGGTCTCGACGGACGACGAGGAGATCGCGCGGATCGCGCGGGAGGCCGGAGCGGAAGTCCCGTTCTTCCGGTCGGCAGAGACGGCGAACGATCAGGCGACGACCGCGGACGTGCTCACAGAAGTCGTGCAGGAATATGAAAAGCGCGGCAAACACTTCGAGACCGCCTGCTGCCTGTATCCGACCGCGCCGTTCCTTACGCCGGAGCGGCTCAGGGAGGCGGGAGAGACGTTTGCCTCGTCCGGCGCGGATACGCTGATGCCGGTCGTGGCGTTTTCGTTTCCGCCGCAGAGAGGCGTCTTCCTGAGAGACGGAAGAATCTCCCCGGCGCACCCGGAGTGCATGCAGATGCGCTCCCAGGACCTGGAAAAGCTCTACCACGACTGCGGACAGTTCTATTTCTTCCGCACGGAGGCACTGCTCAGAACCGGGAAGCTTATCGGTGACAGCACCGCAGCCATGGTTCTGGACGAGACAGAAGTGCAGGACATCGACACGATGACCGACTGGGAGATCGCGGAGACGAAGTACCGCTATCTGCACCCGGAACTGTAAAGGACTTAGCAAATGAAACTCACAGAATACCTCAAAACCGGCAAAACCTACATCATCGCCGAAATGAGCGGCAACCACGACGGCAGCCTCGAGAAGGCGCTGCAGATCGTGCGCGCGGCGGCGGAGGCCGGCGCGGACTGCCTGAAGATCCAGACCTACACGGCGGACACGATCACGATCGACGCGCACACGGATCCTTTTCTGCTGAAGAATGGGCTGTGGGACAAGCAGTACCTCTATGACCTGTACAAAAAGGCCTACACCCCGTGGGAGTGGACCGCGGCGATCAAGGAGGAGGCGGAGCGGCTCGGCATGGACTTTCTCTCCACGCCGTTCGATGCGACGGCGGTCGACTTTCTGGAGGGGCTCGGCGAGGAATTCTACAAGATCGCGAGCTTTGAGCTGGTCGACATCCCACTGATAAGAAAAGCTGCATCGACCGGAAAACCTCTTGTCATCTCCTGCGGAATGGGCAGCGAGGACGAGATCCGCGAGGCGCTCGAGACGGCGCAGGGCGCGGGAAGCAGCACGGTCGTTCTCCTGAAGTGCTGCAGCGCCTACCCGACCGACTACGAGACGATGCACCTCCGCACGATCCCGGACATGATCCGGAAATTCGGCGTACCGATCGGCCTCTCGGACCACTCGGAGGGCACGACCGCCGCGGTCTGCGCGGTGTCACTCGGCGCGCAGGTGATCGAAAAGCACCTCTGCCTGAGCAAGGAAGAGGAGACGGTGGACAGTGCTTTTTCGCTGGATCCGGCGGAATTTGCAAAGCTTGTGCAGGACGTCCGCAACGCGGAAAAGGCCCTCGGCGGCATCTCCTACGGCCCGGACGAGCGCGAGGCGCAGAGCTACAGCCTCAGAAGAAGCCTGTTCGCGGTCGCGGACATTCGCAAGGGCGAGCCGTTCACGGAAGAAAACATCCGCTCGATCCGCCCGTCCGGCGGGCTTCACACGAGATATCTGACAGAGCTGACCGCGGGGAAAAAGGCCGCGCGTGACATCCCGTTCGGCACACCGCTGTCCTGGGAGGACGTGGAGTGAAGGCGGACGTCATCATTCGCGCGGACGCGAACAGCCGGATCGGAGGCGGCCACCTCATGCGGTGCCTCACGATCGCGAAAGCGTTGCGGGCGCAGGGGCAGACCTGCCTCTTTGCGGCCGCGTCCGACACGCCGGAGCGCGCGCGGGAGCTGATCCGCGGCGCGGGCTTCGGGCTGGAGATCCTGGACGCGGCACACGACGACCCTGAATCCTGGGGAAAAGCATTACTCCCCGTGATCCAGGCAAGCGGCGCCGGGCTGGTTCTGCTCGACAGCTACGCCGTGACGCCGGAGGTGATGCGGGACGTCCGGGAGGAAGCAAAACTTGCTTACCTCGATGACCTGAACGCGTTCTCATATCCGGCGGACCTCGTCATCAATTACAACGTGT
>DJXE01000023.1 GCA_002449595.1 Lachnospiraceae bacterium UBA7012 | reverse complement strand
AACAATTCCGGCGGCGACCCGGCGAACATCCCGGACCTGACCTACGAGGCGTACCTGGACTTCCATCGCCGCTATTATCACCCGTCGAACAGTTACATCTATCTGTACGGCGACCTGGACGTGGAAGAGCGGCTGGCGTACCTGGACGAAGCCTACCTCTCGACATTCGAACCTCTGGCAATCGACAGTGAAGTTGGATGTGAAAAGACCTTTTCCGCGCCTCACGAACTGGTCGAGCACTATTCTGTGCTGCCGGACGAGGAGACCGAGGGCCAGACCTACTTCGCGCTGAACTTCTCGCTGACGGACCGCCACGACGCGCAGCTGGACGCCGCATACCGCGTCCTGGACTACTTGCTGAGCGACGCGGAGGGCGCGCCGGTGCGCGAGGCGCTGCGCAAGGCGGGAATCGGAGAGGACGTCTCCGGCCTGTACGAAGGCGGGATCCGCCAGCCGGCGTACTCGTTTATCTCTCGATACGCTTCGGCGGGCGACAAGGAGCGGTTCGTCTCCGTGATCGAGGAGACGCTGCGCCGGCTCGCGACGGAAGGCATCGACCCGAAAGCACTGGAAGCCGCGATCTCATTCCACGAGTTCCGGTACCGCGAGGCGGATTTCGGCTCGTACCCGAAGGGCCTCGCGTACGGCCTGAGCGCGATGGACACGTGGCTGTACGACGACCTCGCGCCGTGGGTGTCGATCGACCTGCAAGACACCTTCGACGTGCTGCGCGCGAAGGCGAAGGAAGGCTATTTCGAGGAGCTGATCCGCACCTCCTTCCTGGAGAACCCGCACCGCACCCTGATCGAGCTCGTCCCCGAGCCGGGCCTCACGCAGAAGAAGGAATCCGCCCAACAGGAAAAGTGGAACACCTACGCCTCCTCACTGTCCGAGGCCGAGCGCGACGCGATCCGCGCGGAGCAGGCAGCGCTGCTCGAGTGGCAGGAGACGGAAGACACCGCCGAGGACCTGCAGAAGATCCCGATGCTGTCGCGCGCGGACATGACGCCGGAAGGGCAGGCGCCGTGCTGGAGTGAAGAGTTTATGGGGAATGCGGCCGTTCCTCTTTTAACACATCCCATTTTTACTAATAAAATTCATTATTTGAGTTTCCTCTTCAGCTTGGAGGATCTGCCGGCGGAGCTCTGGCCGTATCTACCTGTGCTGAAATCTCTGTTCGGCGTAATCGACACGTCGAAGCACAGCTATACAGAGCTGAACCAGGAGATCTGCATCGCGACCGGCGGGATCTCGCCCGCGATCTCGGTGTTCCCGAACGCCAAGGATCCGAAGAAGATCCGCGCATTCTTCGAAGTCGGCGTCAAGGTCCTCGACCAGAATCTCGACAAAGCGTTCGCCCTGATCGCCGAGATCCTGACCGAGTCCGACTTCACTAAGATCGACCGCATCCGCGAAGTCCTCGAGGAGGAGCGCGCCGGCATGCGCGCGCAGATGCCCGCTTCCGGTCACGTGACGGCTTCGAACCGCGCGCAGTCATATTATTCGAAGTCGGCGGCAATTATTGATCTTGTGAGTGGAATCACGGCGTATCACTTGATTGACGACTTATGTGAGATGCTTGCTGGCAAGAATGTGAATGAGTCTGATTCTTCTAGTGAGAACCAGATTGCAAACGGAAGCTCCAATTCTTCTGTAGAGAATTCTGGTCTTGCTGCGAGTGGAACGAATCCTGTGGCTGGTTCTGGTCTTGCTTCGAGCGGCGAAGAACTGGCACAGAAGCTGCAGGAGCTGGTCCGCGCGCTGTTCACTCGTGGGCGTCTGATGGTTGACGCGGCCGGAATGCCGGAAGACCAGAAGGAGCTGCCTGCGCTCATCGAGAACCTCGCGTCAGCCCTCGGGCAGGAAGAGGTGCGAGGCGAGGCGTACCACTTTTCGCTTGAAAAGAAGAATGAAGGATTCACTACCGCGGGGCAGGTGCAGTTCGTGTGCCGCGCGGGGAACTTCCTTGAGAAGGGGTTTGCGTACACCGGCGCGCTGCGCGTGCTGCGCGTCATGATGGGCTACAATTATCTGTGGAACAACATCCGCGTGAAGGGCGGGGCGTACGGGTGCATGTCGAGCTTTTCGCGGGACGGGAGCGGCGTATTCGTGTCGTACCGCGATCCGCACCTTGCCGAGACGATCGACGTCTTCGAGGTCGCGGCGGACTTCGTCGCGTCGTTCGATGCGGATGAGCGGACGATGGCGCAGTACATCATCGGTGCGGTCGCCGCGCTCGATCACCCGATGACGCCGGCGCAGTTCGCGCGGTACTCCCTGACGGCCTACCTGTCGGACTATTCCGCAGAGGACATCCAGCGGGAGCGCGACCAGGTGCTCACGGCCTCCCCGGCGGACATTCGCGCGCTTGCGCCGCTTGTGCGGGCCTTCATGTCGGATGAGTGCCTGTGTGTGGTCGGCACTGCTGAGGGTATTGAAAAGAACAGAAACCTCTTCGGGGCTGTGGAAAAATTGCTTTGATTTTGCAACAGCTGGCTTGAATTTGCGGGATATATGGTATCTAGGGAATTCTTGTCAAAGAAGGGTGAAAAAAGTGAAATAATAGCCTGTTTTTGACAGATCCATGAACGCAGCGACGATATTTTCAATACAGGGTGAAAAAACAGCCTTGTTTTGAACGTTCCTTGAAAGGGAGGTCACCATGAAGATGAAAAAGAGTCTGCCCGCAATCATCATTTTGACGGCGTTATTGTTTTCTGCAGTTGGCTGCGGGTCGAGCGGCCAGTCGGCGAGCACGACGGCGTATCCCGCGGATGAGGAAATGATGTATGAAGAGGCCGTAGAGGCTCCGATGAGTTCCTCCGGGATCTATGACACCGGGGCGTCGTACGAAGCCAAGGCCGAATATGAAGAAGACGTCGAAGAAGTCGAGACCGAGGTAGAAGCTCCGGAGGAAGTGGCGGAAGAGACCGAGTCTTTGACAAAAGGGCGCAAGCTCATCTACACTTCGAATCTCAGCGTTGAGACGGAAGACGTCGACGCGCTGGACCAGGCGATCCAGCAGCGGGTGAATGAGCTCGGCGGATACATCGAGTCGTCCGACGTTAGCGGAAGCAGGGGCGATACCTACTCGAACCGCAGGTCCAGCTATGTGATCCGGATCCCGGCGAAGAAGCTGAACCAGTTCATCGAAGAAGTGTCCGGGCAGACGAACGTGCTGTCGCAGTCGATGTCCACGGAAGATATCACGCTTCGGTACGTCGACATGCAGAGTCACGTCACGGCGCTGAAGGCCGAGCAGAAGCGCATGCTCGAGCTGCTTGATAAGGCGGAGACGGTGGAAGAGATCATCACGATCGAGAGCCATCTGACGGACATCCGCTACGAGCTGGAGCACTATCAGTCGCAGCTGAAGATCTTTGACAACCAGGTCGACTACAGCACGGTCTACCTGAATGTGAAGGAAGTCAAGCAGTACACGGACACCACGGTTCCGGAGACGGATCTCGAGCGCATGACGAAGGGCTTCCGCAACAGCTGCAAAGACCTCGCGAAGGGCGTGAAGAACTTCTGCATCAACTTTGTGATCGCGCTTCCGTTCCTCGCGCTGTACGCAGTCATCGTCGCTGTGATCGTGCTTGTCATCCGCGCGATCGCGAAGAAGACTTCTAAGAAGAGTGAGAAGAAGCGCGCGGCCTATTTTGAAGCCCAGCGCCAGGCCGAGGCCCAGATGCAGCAGATGCGCGCGCAAGTATCCCAGGCGAATGTGCAAGCACAAGCTCCCCACGATGATGCTAAGAGCGTTGCTCCACAGGAAGAGAACAAAAAATAATATGTAATAAACCAGGACTGGATTTATTGATAATAAAGAGTAAATTAATCGATATAACCTCAGTACTGAAAGAATCAAGCAAGGATTTAATAAATGGAAAAAGAAACCACCGCAGCACAAACCGCATCCACAACGACTGAATCTTCCCAGGAATCCCCCCAGAAGAAATCCGGCTTTGCCACAATCATCGGCCGCCCGAACGTCGGAAAATCGACGCTGATGAACCGCATGATCGGGCAGAAGATCGCGATTACTTCGTACAAGCCGCAGACGACGCGCGGAAAGATTCGAACGATCTATACAGATGATCAGGGCCAGATCGTTTTTCTTGACACGCCGGGCATACACAAGTCGAACAACCGGCTCGGGACGTACATGCTGAAGGCGTCGTCGAGCACGCTGAAGGAAGTCGACGTGATCCTGTACCTCATCGAGCCGCGCCAGAAGCGGGACGAGGAGGAGATGGAGATCCTGGAGCAGCTGCGCACCGTGAAGCGCCCGAAGATCCTCGTCATCAATAAGATCGACAAGACGCCGAAGGAGAAGCTTCTTCCTCTGATAGCCGCGTATGCGAACGACGGGATCTTTTCGGAGATCCTGCCCGTCAGCGCCAGGACGGGGGAAGGCGTTGATGAGCTGATGAAAACGCTTTTCGACAAGCTGCCTTACGGTGAGCCCTTCTACGACGAAGACATGGTGACGACCGAGACCGAGCGCGACATCGCGGCGGAGATCATCCGCGAGAAGACGCTCCGGCTCCTGCAGGAGGAGGTGCCGCACGGCATCGCGGTCACGATCGAGCGGATGAAGGAGCGCACGACGAAGGCCGGCGAGCCGATCTGCGACATCGACGCCTCCATCATCTGCGAAAAGAACTCCCACAAGGGCATCGTGATCGGCAAAAAGGGCGCAATGCTGCAGAAGATCGGCACCGCGGCGCGTATCGACATCGAGAATATGCTGCAGTGCAAGGCGAACCTGA